>JAABTX010000163.1 GCA_011389655.1 Thioalkalivibrio sp. | reverse complement strand
GCGCCCCCGACTCTGCTCCGGTGTTTCAGTAAAGTGCGACCGCCTCGAAGCGCAGCCGCAGCTTCCCGGATTCATCCCGCATTTCCATGTGATGGCCGATGATCTGGTATTGGCTCACCTCCTCGAGCGCCTGCAGGAACCGGCTTGCCTGCTGCATGCCCTCGGGACAGGCCTTCCGGGTGGTGGCCAATCCGGAAAAAGCGAGGGTGCCCCTCTCCTCCTCGTAGCTGCCGATGATACGGTTGCAGCCGTCCGAGCCTGCCAGCCTGCCGTCCTCGTGGAAGACGAGATTCGGCTCAGGCTGATTCTGGGCGCGCTGCACGGCCTCTGTGTCGAGAAGGCTCGCCCGCCAATAGGTGTTCTTGAAGTCTGCGAGCTGGATAGCCGGGGGGCACTTCAGTTCTGGCGAGACGCCGATGAATCTCTCCGGCACGAATGTCAATACCGGACCGGGCCCCTCCATCGGCATGCGCTGCGCGATCCGGCCCTCGAGACTCGCCCGCATCTCCTCCCCGGGCTGCTCCCGGACCGCGAGGTAGGCCTCTTCGAGGGCACGGTTGTCTGCCTCGGTGGCCACCGGCATGTCGAGACCAGTCAGGCATTCTCGGAAGCGCCCGGCCCCGGCCATGTAACGGTACATGCCTCCAAGCAGCAACCGAGGCTCGAGCGGCTGCAGCTCCGGCTGGCGTGACAGGTTGTAGTTGAGTTCAGACTCGATGTGACCGCCATCGCGGTCCAGCAGGCGCAGCGTGTCCGGCGCCAAGATGGCAAGGCGCAGCGGCGCCTCCCGGCCACCGTAGAACGTGAGCTGATCACCATCGGATGACAGCAGGTAACGCCCGATGTCGTCGAAGGGGCCGCCTTCACGATCCTGGTACGCCTGCCGCAGGAAGTACACGCCATCGTCCAGCAGATTCAGGTGGTAATCGATCCCCGGGCAGCTGGCGCAGGGCAGCGTTCCCGTGAAGGTCGCCGGGAGCTCCCCGAGCGGGTGCGCAGGGGTACTCTCGACCCTGCGCATCCGCAGGGTGGCGGTCGATGGGAAGCCCCGCGTGATGACCTGGTGGACCTGGTCGGTGACGAACAGCAGCCGGTCGCCGTCGTACAGGCGGGCCGCCACGCTGTAGGTGTGTCGCGGGTCGATCTGCGACGGGCTGTACTGGATCCGGAATGCGTAAGGCGGTTGGCCCGCGTTCTCCACGATCATCTCGCCGAGGCGAATGGCCGGAGCCCCCGCTCGGCTGACATCGTAAAGAACAACTTCCAGCCTCGCGTTCGGTGGCGCCGCAATCCGTTCAAAATAGAGCGCTTCTCCGTTGACCTCGGCCATCTCGAGCTCACTCGCCATCGTTGCGCCGCTTGTCAGCGCCAGGAGCACCAGCGTGCCCAGTAAAATTCTCATGTCCATAGCTCACCTGTTAGTCGGCATCCGTGCGGAGCCAGGAAATGCGACGATGACGCTGGTTGATACGCACTGCATGCACTTCGACCCCTCGCAAAAAGCTAATCACCATATATAAGTTATTGCGGGCAAAACAGTCGAAGGAGTGCATGGAATCGAGCGCGGTGACAGCAGTCCCTAAATCTGTTAGAAAGGACTCGCCTGACCACTCAGCGCCGAGCAATACTGCACGTCGCCGCTCCGCCACAGCGGTCCATCACAGGAGTCCAGGCAGTGTTACAACTTTCCCGAAGCAGGGTGCGTTTTTCCCTGGTTATACTCGTGCTCGTCGTTATCACCGGCTGCGCCGGGCTGGACCCGGCGCGAATTCCGCCCATCGATACCGCAGGCACACAGCCCATGCCGGGCAAGGTGATCTGGCATGACCTGCTGACCGAGGATCCGGCCGCGGCGCGTCGTTTCTATGGTGACCTGTTCGGCTGGCAATTTCGCCGGGTGGATATGGGCCTGGGGCAGAATTATACGGTCATCGAGCACAACGGCCGGGTGATCGGCGGACTCGTTGACGGCCGCCGCATCAATCGCGACGTCAATGTGTCACGCTGGATTCCGGTTCTGTCCGTTGCGGAAATAGCCGTGGCCATCGCCGAGACAGAAGAGGCCGGAGGCACCGTCTTCCAGGCTCCGCTGGATATCCCGCAACGCGGCACCGTCGCCGTGATCGCCGACCCGCAGGGCGCTGTGCTGACATTGTTCGAGTCCCGCGATGGGGATCCTGCGGATCGCTTCCCGGAGAGGGGCGACTGGTTGTGGAACGAGATCTGGACCTCCGATCCGGACGCGAGCCTGGCCTTCTACCGCGCTCTCGTGCCGGCTTACGAGATCGACGATGCCGACGACGCCCGCGGCGGCACATATCGCTATCTCAGTGCTGGCGGCGTACCGCGGGTCGGCGTGTTACCGAACCCTGTCACTGACATCGCGGACACCTGGATGGCGTACGTGAGGGTCCCGGACCCCGCGGCCACAGCCGCCGCCGCAGAGGCACTCGGAGGCGAAATCCTGCTGTCCGCCCAGAGGGATTCGCGCGGCGGCGAGATTGCCATCCTGAAAGACCCCACCGGCGCGGGTTTCCTGGTCCAGAGCTGGGAGCCCGACCCGCAACATACCGACGCCCGCTGAGGCCACGGAGAAGCCAACCATGCGACCAGTTCCCACCGTCTACGATCTGTGGCGCATTAAACCGAGGGCATTTCGACGCACGCTTCTCGCTGTCATCTGCCTGGCACTGACCCTCCCGCTCGTCGGCTGTTCCGGGGGCGGGATCTACGCCAATGTCGGCATCTCCGGGCCGAGCATCGACGTCGGGCCCGTGTCTATCCGCACTGGCGTGAGCCTCGGACGCTGGCTCTGAGCTCCAGGCCTGCGCTCAGGCATCGTCCTCGTCTGCCACGAGATCGAAGCCCTGCAGGCGGACCCGGTCGCTTAGCCAGAGGACCAGGCGTTCAGGCGCGGACAACTGGTTGCGCGCCTCCGATACCTGGCGCGCCAGCGCCGGCTCATCGGTGATCAGTCCGTCGACACCCATAGAGATCAGGCGCGCCATCGTTACCGGATCGTTGACCGTCCAGACGTAAAGTTTCCTGCCCTGCGCGTGGGTCCGACGGATCAGGCCCAGGGAGACCTGCCCGGTGTTGACGGCCAGGAAATCGGCATCCACGGCCGAGAGGTCGCCAACGGCGGTTGCCGCCAGGATCCCGTAGGGCCAGTCGGGCCGTAGCGCGTGCATCTTGCGCACGGCCGGGATCTTGAGCGACATCAACCCGACATCCGCCGACATGTCGGTTTCCTCGACGATTTCCGCCACAAGGGACTCGAGCTCGACGTCGTGGCCGTAGTATTTCAGCTCGATCAGGACCTTGCCCCTGCCCTTGGCGGCGAGCAGGACCTCGCGCAGGGTCGGCGTGCGTTCGCCGGCATAGGCCGGGTAAAACCAGCTGCCGATGTCGATCTCGGCCAGATCGGCCATTGTGGCTTCCCACACCTTCAGATCGACGCTGGCCATCTTCATGAAATCGCTGTCGTGGGCGACCACGACCTCGCCATCGGCGGTCTCCTGCACGTCAATTTCGACCCAGTCGGCGCGTTCCACCAGGGCTTGCTCGATGGCGGCCATGGTGTTCTCGGGTCGCGACGCGGAGGCGCCGCGATGGGCTATGATCTCGACCTCGCGTTCAGCGCTGACGCGTTCGGCCAGGGTGCCACCCAGATAAAGACCACCGGTCAGCGCGACAGCAGCACCGCCGAGCAGAAGCGAAACCGGAAGTGCCCCGACCGCCAGGGGTCGTCGGGCGAAGGCCCGAGCGCCCTCCGGCACATCCCCCGTCGCCTCGCGGTAGAGCCGGTCGAGCAGGGCTGCGAGTGCGCCGTTGGCAAGGGCTGATACAACGGCGCTCGCGAGTCCCCACAGGAGCAGCAGAGCGATCGTGAAAAACGCCAGCGCGCGAAGGTTTGCGCCGAAAAGCTGTTGTGCCCCGCTGACCAGCAGCGCGGCGATACCGGCAACCAACGCGAACAACAGACTCCGCAGCAGGACCCACCCCACGATCCGTCCAACGACCTGCATCCTTTGACCCCGCAGCCGTCGAGCGCTGTCGGCGAAACTCCGTCTCGGGCGCACTTGCCCGAACAGCACGATGTGCAGGGCGATCGCCCAGCTCGACAACCGCGCCACCAGGATGACGACGAGTCCCGCCAGCAATACAC
>JAABTX010000162.1 GCA_011389655.1 Thioalkalivibrio sp. | reverse complement strand
TCCGTTCACTCGACATGCCTGGGTGAGCCGTCGACCAGCTCGAACTCTTCCTGCCCCGGCATGCCGAGCTCGACGCGCTGCAGCCGGTCGCTCCGCGACGGCACCTCCTGCGCGAAGGATCCCGCGGTCATCGACAAGAGTTTCACCTGTCTGGATGTGAAACCGGGTATGCCCGAAGCCACTCGGCGGCCGCCATGCCGGGCGCCAGCCCAGCGGGGATGTAGGACTGACCGGCCTTCTCAACGATAGCTCCAAGGTTGTGATGCCAGCGGCGCGGCCACGGCGACGGCTGGCCGCGCCGCTGGCATGCACCGAAAAACAGGGTGGTGACCACGCTGGTTCGCGGGATTCGAGCCTGGATTGATGCTCCGTGGGGCGTCCCAGACCCGATCGACGGCCGGCCAGCCGGGGCAAAGTCCAAGCCCGCCCCGCGCGAAAAGGCGGTTCATATTTCCTGCGCTCGCTAACCGCCCTTGTTATCCCAGCCAAAAAGCGGCAGGGTAGAAAAGGGTTTCGGCTGGTGGGGTACAAAGGGGGCCTCCCCCTCGTGTGTGTTCATGGGCCGGTGCAGCCTCAGATTCTTTCCCCGCTGCCACTCCTGCCGCCCATTTAGGGCCATCAATGGTGCGACCAAAGGGTCGCCTTTGTTCCGCAGAGTTCTGTGGACGAACGCCGCCCACTCAGGGGCCGAGGCAGGGTTTCGACTGTTTCTCCAGCCAGAAGAGCCGCGGTCATTCGCAGCCGCTTCGTCGCAGACGCCGGAAGACACCATCGCAGTACTTGTTCCCCGAAACCGGGGTGCAAATTTCGCCGCGTCCATTGCAGGGGCGCGCAGCACACCCTTGTCAGTGAGGAATGTCATGTCCGCCACCATGAAACAGGATTTCGGGTCCAAGCCCACCGAGCGTCGGGAGACCGACAACTATCGCGCCGAGTACGTGACATCCTTCGTCGACAAGTGGGACGAATTGATCGACTGGGAAAGCCGCGCACGGAGCGAGGGTGACTTCTTCATCAAGGTCCTGAAGGAACGCGGCGCCAAACGGGTTCTGGACGTCGCGGCCGGCACCGGCTTCCACTCGGTGCAGTTGATGGAGGCGGGATTCGATGTCGTCACCGCCGACGGCAGTCCCGAGATGCTGGCCAAGGCCTTCGAGAACGGCCGCAAACGCGGCCACATCATGCGCACCACGCAGGCCGACTGGCGCTGGCTAAACCAGGATATCACCGGCCGTTACGACGCCGTCGTATGCCTGGGCAACTCCTTCACCCACCTGTTCCGGGAGAATGACCGGCGCAAGGCCCTGGCCGAGTTCTATTCGGCCCTGAATCACGATGGCGTGCTACTCCTGGATCAGCGCAATTACGATGCGATCCTGGACCACGGTTATTCCAGCGCCCACACCTACTACTACTGCGGCGACAACGTCTCGGTGGCGCCGGAACACGTCGATGAGGGACTCGCCCGCTTCCAGTACGCGTTCCCCGACAAGTCGACCTACCACCTGAACATGTTTCCCCTGCGCAAGGCCTACGTGCGGCGGCTGATGCGCGAGGTCGGGTTCCAGACCATCGATACCTATGGCGATTTCAAGGAAACCTACCACGAGGCCGAGCCCGATTTCTTCATCCACGTTGCCTGCAAGAAATACATCGAGGAGGTCCGCTGATGCCGAACTATTCGAGCCCCGTCGCCACAGCGCGCGACTACTACAACAGCCCGGATGCCGATCATTTCTATCACAGCATCTGGGGTGGTGAGGACATCCACATCGGGCTCTACGAACACGAGCGCGAGGCGATCGTCGATGCCAGCCGCCGTACCGTCGCGCACATGGCGGATCTGCTGGGTGGGCATCGGTGGTAGTAGGCGCTTGTGGCGCGGTTTCGGCACCCTGGCGATGTGCTGGAGCAGTTCGGCGCTGGGTTGCTGAATGGGACACAGCTGGAAGCTTTTACAACCCTGATCGGCGAGAAAGCAACGCTGTGCCTCCTTCTCCACGCCGTCGGCCCCGGCTGATCGATGCCCAGTACCAGCGCGCGGTCGATCTGAGCTCCTGTAGCGGCAGCCGTGTGAAGCGGGGCAGGGACGACCAAGCCCTTCCAAAGTGATTCAACGAGAAGCGACACCCACTGCTTTGAGTTGTAGCAATCGGTTCATGATTTCCGCACTGGTGTCCAGGACCACGACCTCGGTCAGCACCAAGGTCAGCTGCCGGAATAGCTCCGCATGAAGCCCAGTGCCTGGCGGACCTGGTCGACGAAGTCGGCCTGCCGGAACTCCTGGGCGCTGATGTCGACAGCCTGCGTGAGGCACCGCTCGCACGAGTGAAGTGGTTCATTTTCTCGAGTCTAGGGGGCCTTACATCATTCCCATCTCGTTCATCTCCGGCGGCGCCTCTGCCTCTGCGGACACTTCGGCAACCATCGCCTCGGTGGTGATCATCAGGCCGGCGGCGGAGGCAGCGTTCTGCAGGGCGGTGCGGGTGACCTTGGTCGGGTCCAGAATGCCCATGGCGATCATGTCGCCGTACTCGCCGGTGGCGGCGTTGCAGCCGAAATCGCCCCGGCCTTCACGCACCTTGTTCAACACCACCGAGGATGCCATGCCGGCGTTGGCTACGATCTGGCGCAGCGGCTCTTCCAGGGCACGCCGTGCGATCTGGATGCCGATATCCTGGTCGTGGTTTTCGCCCTTTAAATCCCGCGTGGCCTCAAGGGCGCGGATCAGGGCCACTCCGCCGCCCGGCACGATGCCTTCTTCCACCGCGGCACGGGTGGCGTGCAGGGCGTCCTCGACGCGCGCCTTTTTCTCCTTCATCTCCACCTCGGTGACGGCGCCCACCTTGATCATGGCCACGCCACCGGCCAGTTTGGCGACACGCTCCTGCAGCTTTTCCTTGTCGTAGTCGGAGGACGCCTCGTCGATCTGGGCGCGGAGCTCGCCGATTCTCGTTGTGATGGCGCGCGCCTGCCCGGCGCCGTCGATGAGGGTAGTTTCATCCTTGGTGATCTGGACCTTGCGCGCCGAGCCCAGATGGTCCAGTGAGGCCTTTTCCAGCGACAGACCCACGTCCTCGGAAATGACCGTGCCGCCGGTCATCACGGCGATATCCTCGAGCATGGCCTTGCGGCGGTCACCGAAGCCCGGAGCCTTGACCGCGCACACCTTGACGATTCCCCGCAGGTGGTTGACTACCAGGGTTGCGAGCGCCTCGCCCTCGACCTCCTCGGCGACGATCAGCAGCGGCTTGCCGGATTTGGCCGCTTCCTCCAGCACCGGCAACAGGTCGCGGAGATAAGCGATCTTCCTGTCGTGCAGCAGGATCAGCGGCGTGTCCAACTCGGCGGTCATGGCCTGCTGGTCGGTGACGAAATAAGGCGACAAGTACCCGCGGTCGAACTGCATGCCCTCGACCACATTCAGCACGTCTTCCAGACCGGAGCCTTCCTCGACGGTGATCACGCCCTCCTTGCCGACCCGTTCCATGGCCCCGGCAATGAGCCGGCCGATAGCCTCGTCGCCGTTGGCGGAGATGGCGCCCACCTGGGCGATGGATTGGCTGTCGGTGCAGGGCCGGGACAGCGCCTTCAGCGCGTCCACGGTGGCGGCCACGGCCTGGTCGATGCCGCGCTTGAGGTCCATGGGGTTGGCGCCGATGGCCACCATCTTGCGGCCCTCGCGCAGGATCGCATGAGCCAGCACGGTGGCCGTGGTCGTGCCATCCCCGGCTGCGTCCGCCGTTGCTACTGCGATATCCTTCAGCACTTGCGCGCCCATGTTCTCGTAGCGGTCCTCGAACTCGAGCTCCCTGGCCACCGAGACGCCATCCTTGGTGACGGTGGGCGCTCCGAAGGCGCGCTCCAGCACCACGTTGCGTCCGCGCGGGCCGAGGGTGACCTTCACCGCATCGGCCAGCTTGGTTACCCCGGCCAGCAGGCGTTCGCGCGCCCGTTCACCGAATTCGACCTGTTTCGCCGTCATTTCTCGCAGTCTCCTCTTGTTGGCCGGTCACTCGGCCAGCTCGTCCAGCACCCGTTCATGCAGCTGCCGGCTGGATTCATCGTGCTATACAAACGTATATGCCGCACATCGGAGAGGTCTGGCAGAACCTCCCGGATCGAGGCAAAGGCGATATGCGCCGCCGCCCTTGGCGGGTAGCCGAGCGCCGAGACAAGCGACCGTCGCGATACCCTTGGCCGCCGCCAGTCCCAGC
>JAABTX010000161.1 GCA_011389655.1 Thioalkalivibrio sp. | reverse complement strand
AGACCTGGCTGCAGCGTCCTGATTGAGCAGCACCGAAAGGTTCGGGCCGCGCCGGGCGATTAACCCTGTCATAACGATGCCATGATACAGCCCGAAATCCCGTCAAATTGTTCTTCTATCAACCTGCGCGTCTGATGGTGGTTCGAGGGTGGCCGACCACGGCGGACCGGGGCAGGGGCAAAAGATGCCCTCCCGCTGTGTTGGAGTGGAGCTTTATCGATGGGTATCTGGTTGGTTAATGGCTGCGAAACGGCGGAGCAGCCGGGAAGATCAAGGGAGACAGGCGCCGCGCGCCCTGATTGGTGCTCGCGCCTGACAGCCATGGACGGGATATTGTCTGGGCAGGTGCGTGAAGTGCTCCGTGCGGAGGCGGGGTCGATGACCTTGTGGAACCTCCTGTGGTTCACCGTGTTTCTGGCCTTCGCGGGGGTCGCGATCGATTCGTCGAACGCCTATCGCGTTCAGGCCATGCTTCAGACGACTGCGGATGCGGCCGCCCATGCCGGGGCGATCGACCTTTCGGACGAGCAGACCGCCCGCACCGTGGCCATGACGTATGCGCGGGCGAACATGCCGGAGGATCTGCATGGCGTCGCGGTCACCACGAACAACGTCACCTTCGGTCACTGGGATGAGGCCGATCGCAGCTTCACGCCAAAGGACGAGACGGCGCTGCCGGTGAACGCGATCCGCGTTGTTGCCGCGCGCAGCGAGGGCCAGTCGAACGCGCTGGCGACGCAGATCCTCCGCGTCATCGGGTTCGACTTCTGGAATCTCGGCGCGGAGGCGGTGGTCGCGACGGCGGTCAACCCGTGTCTGCGCGACGGCATCGTCGCGCGCGGCCGGATCGACATCCAGTCCAACAACACCGCTGGTGGCAATTTCTGCTTTCACGGCGAGGGGGCGAACGACAAGAAGGACGTGGGGATCGATCTGCAACAGAACAACGAGTTCCGTTGCGGCGTGCGCGTCAGCGTACCGAGCATTGCGTCCAATCTCAGCGTGCCGTCCGATCCGTTCGCGGGCACCGACGCGTCATTCGCCAGCTGCAGCCAGGCGCAGGTCGCGGCCGGGGTTCTGCCGGCCGACACCCTTGGCTCAGGCAACCCCGGGTTGTATGAAGCCTTGTCTGAACAGTCCATCCCGGCCATCGGGATCGAGATCTGCAACCATATCAACATCGTGCTCGACTTTGTCGGGGAGATGCCCTTCTTCCCGGCGGATGCGTGCGCGCGCGAGGATTTCGACAACCCCGCCTTCCGGGTCCGGCCCGACTGGCTGAAACCGGCCTGGCTGGAGGACGTGAAAGTCTATCAGGGCAAGGGGGGCGGCAAGAAGAAGGGTGGGGGCGCGTCCGCGGACGGAGGCAGTGTCGCGGATTTCGAGGCGCTCGACCTTTCCGACCCTGCAAACCAGGGCAACGTCTTCCACGTGAAGTGCGGAGGAAAAGGAAAACTTTCCCTCAGCGGTCGGATCGAGAACGTCGCGATCATTACGGACTGCGCCATCGCCCTCAAGAAACAGGGCGGGAACGTCGAGCTCTCCAACGTCGTGCTCCTGACCACGGACAGTTCGAACAAGGCCGTCACGCTGCCCCAGGGGGCCGTGATCGGCACTGCGACCTGCGGAGAGAGAGATGGCGGGGTGCGCATCTATTCTGTCGGCGATATCACGGGTCCGGCCCAAATCACCTATGACGGGGTTCAGTTCGTCACGGCCGGGTCGATGAAGCTGGCCGCCCAGCAATCGAACTCGGCGGGGATTACCGTGCTGGCCGGGCAGGACGTGACCTACACCGCAAACAGCATGATCGGAAACTGCGCTGCCGGGAACGCGTCGGCCGCTGTCACCACCCGTCGCTACGCCATTGCGCGCTGACCGAGAGGAGTCGCCGCGTGCAAGGGAAACCTTGGGCGACGGGAAAAATCCGAATCGGACCTTGTATCATCCGGGCGAGCTTAGGGTCTTCTCAAACAGTCCGGAATCCTGTATTCGTAAACCGTCCGAGAAGTTATTTATCGACTCAGTAGAGCGTTTCGGATACCCGAGAGAAACCCTGCAGGGAGGACCACATGCTCCGCCGTTTCCTGGTCGATGAGCGAGGTTCCGCGACCATGGAGTTCGTTCTGTGGGTGCCGGTGTTCGCGCTGATTCTCATCGTGCTGGTGGATGCAACCTTCGTCTATCTCTCATTTACGCAGATGCTGAACGCCAGCCGGGACGCCGCGCGCCGGGCATCTCTGGGCGAGTTGTCTTGCACCTCGTATGCATGCTCCCTCGATACGTTTCAGGCAAACAACTATCCGAATTACCCTTCAATGATTCTGGATCGAGATACCAACTCCGTAACGGTAACGACTGCGAAGCCCTTCAACGAAATATTGGCGTTCACGATTTTTTCCGGGCTTCTGGAAGACAACCTGACCACGAGTGTGACCATGCGCGTTGAACCCGGTGTTTGAAGAGCGTCCTCGAAGCTGAGTGCTGACAAGGAATCAGGCCGTGATCAAAAGGGTCCTGCGCTTCGCGCGGTCCGAGGACGGCGCCTCGACCTACTGGAATCTTCTCTGGTTCACCACATTCCTCATCTTCGCCGGGATCGGCGTCGATTCGTCGAATGCCTATCGGGTGAAGAACCTGCTGCAAACGACAGCCGATGCCTCCGCGCATGCCGGTGTCATCAGCCTGCCGAACGAAACGCAGGCGCTCTCGATGGCCAAGGCTTTTGCCGGCGTGAACATGCCGGCCTCGGAGCACGGCACGCCGGTTACCGACGACAACATCATTTTCGGACACATTGACGAGGAAACAGGGATATTCACCCCGAAGGCCGAGACAACGAAGGGCGTGAACGCGATCCGGGTCATGGCGGAGCGCACCGAGGAGCAGGCCAACGAACTGGCCACGCAGATTCTTGGCATCGTCGGCCTAGACTACTGGAACATCGACGCTCAGGCGACCGCCCTGTCCAAGGTCGACCCCTGCCTGCGCGACGGCATCGTCGCCCTCGATTCCATCAACATGAGCAGCGGCAACGCGGCGTTGCGCGACGTCTGCTTTCACGGCGAGGGGATCGCGGCCGACTATGCCGTGGATGTCCAGCAGAACAACGAGTGGGAATGCGGCGTCATCGTCAGCATGCCGAGCGTCGTGGTCGACCTGAGCGGGCCGGACAGCGACGCCTTCTCCAGCGAGGCCGGCTGGGCGACGTGTCCTGACGGCGTCGAGGACGGATACGTTCCGCCCCCGTACCCGGACGGAACCAGCAACCCCGGCATGTACGAGGCCCTGCGCTCCTACAGCATCCCCAGCCTCGAACTGGAATTGTGCAACCAGATCAACATCGTGCTCAGCTATGCCGGAACGGAGACCGACGAGCCGATGCGGTTTCTCGATGCCGACGGCGGCGGCGTGAACGACTGCCGGACCTCGGACTTCGATGAGGCCGATCCGCGGCGTATGCGCCCGGATTGGCTCGCCAAGGAGAAGGTCGGCGATCCCAAATTCATCCAGGAGAAGGCGTTCCAGGACCTCGTCGATACCGGGACGCTCAAGACGGGCGAGCTGTATTACGTCGATTGCGGCGGTGGCGGAAACAAGACCATCGACCTGCAGGGGGTGATCGAGAATGTCGGCATCATCACCAACTGCCAGTTCAGCGGAAAGAAGGTCAAGCAGAACGGGGAACTCGTCGACGACACATCGGCGAAGGATCTGGTGCTGTCCAACGCGCTTCTGATGTCCACGGCGGTTGGCGGGGGTAAGAACCCTCGGGACAAGGCGACCATCCAGTTCCCCTCGAACGCGCAGATCGGAACGGCTGCCTGCGGGGCCGCAGACGGCGGGGTGCGGATCTACGGCATGGCCTCGGTCAAGTTCCCGGCCGACGGCCTTTACAACGGCGCCCAGTTCGTGACCGAAGGCAGCGTGAAGATGTCGGCGCAGCAGGATGGATACAACGGCATCAACGTTCTGGCTGGCGACAATGTCGATTACACCTCGGCGGGGCGCATGGGCATCTGCCCGGCCGAGAACGGCTCAGCAGCGATAACCACGCGGCGTTCCTCTCTCGTCAACTGACGGTCATCCTGCCACGGCGGGTCTTGCGGCGGCGGCCCCCGATGGGGCCGCTGTATTTCGTCGGGTCACCCTTTGGCCGATCATGCCGCGCTGCAAAAAATACTTGCGGCGATGCAGCTGAAATGTCAGGAACATTGCAGACAGGTTTTTGAACGA
>JAABTX010000160.1 GCA_011389655.1 Thioalkalivibrio sp. | reverse complement strand
GTGCATGCCGATGAAGCCGGCGGCACCGGAGAGTACCGCGCCGATCAGGAAGCCGAAGGCCGCCGACGCGCTGAGCACCAGCCAGAGCAGGATGAACAGCACCACGCCGACCATGCCGATGGTGAGGTACTGGCGCTTCATGTAGGCCGAGGCACCTTCCTGGATCGCCCGGGCCACACGGCGCATTTCATCATTGCCTTCCGTCTTGGCCAGGACCCAGCGTATGGAGATCACGCCGTAGGCCAGGGCGCCCGCGCCACAGAGCAGCGCGAACAGGAGTCCTGCTACTGACATTGTCATAAACTCGCCTCTCCCTCGAATCTTGGTGGTGGTTTCGGGAAGCCGGGACGAGTAACAACAGAGACGGTCGGGCACAGCCGCGTGCGACCCCGCCCGCACCCCACTGGCGTGGGGCCTCCTTTGAACTCCTCCAGTATTCCCTCGTTATTCTTGTTTGGGTCCTGCATGCCCGGTGCGGACAGGGAGGACAGGCTACGAGTGATAGATCCACCGGCGCACCCCCGGATGCCAGACCGGTATCGGTCAACCCTGACCGTGAAAAACCACGCATAGCGCTGAGGGAAATTACCCCCATAACCGCAGGGGCGTCAAGCAGCCCCCTGCCCTGCCCCGGGGTCGGACCAAGGTAACCCATTGAATAACCGATCGATTCGGTCGTTTCTGGCCGGGATTTGCGGCTTATACGCCCATTTTTCGGCCCCGAAACGGCGGTTTTGGGGCGCACCGGCACCGGGAGCAGCACCCCCGATCGGGGAAAGCCCCTCCGGCCTGCGTTCGACGTGGCTCCCGTGAAATCTCCGAACGTCGGGCGCCTCGACGGTCGATTTTGGGCACAAAATGGGGCCTCCAAGGCGGTATGGATCGGGTGAAACGCCGTGCTTATCGAGACGATTCAGTAACTTGCCTTGGTCCGACCCCGGGGGCGCCGCCCCGGGGGCGCCGTCGGCGTTATCATGCCGGCAACCACGGAGGGCAGCATGAGCAGCAAGATCATCGAGGTGGTTGGCCCTGCGGGGCACCTGGATACCGTGCTTGGCATTGCCGACGGGTTGACGGTCGAGGTGCTCTGGCATGGGGTGGACGAGAATCGCGACCGCATGGCCGTGCATATACTGGTGAGCACGGAATACCGTCAGCGACTGATGGACGATCTCTACCGCGTCCTTGGCGCCTCCGAGACCGCCCGCATTCTGGTGCTGCCCGTCGAGGCCGTGCTGCCGGATCCGTTTCAGGAACCGCAGGAAGACAAGGCGAAGGAAGCGGAAACCGGCAAGAAGGCCCGCGCCGTGTCGCGCGAGGAGCTCTACAACAACGTGGCCGGGGGTGCCGACCTGACCGGGCAGTTCGTCCTGCTGACGGTGCTGTCCACGATCGTCGCTGCCATCGGGCTGCTGGAGGACAACGTGGCCGTGGTGATCGGGGCCATGGTCATCGCGCCCCTGCTCGGGCCCAACCTGGCACTCGCACTCGGCACCTCGATGGCCGATACGCAGCTGATCGGCCGCTCGCTGCGCACCAATGCCGCCGGCCTCGGCGGCGCGATCCTGATCGGCGCCGTGCTCGCCATGGTCATGTCCGTGGATATCGGCGCCCGCGAGCTGCAGATCCGCACCGAGGTCGGGCTGGACTCGGTCGCGCTGGCCCTGGCCTCCGGAGCGGCCGCGGTGCTGTCGCTGACCACCGGCCTGCCCACGGTGCTGGTGGGCGTAATGGTCGCGGTCGCTCTGCTGCCGCCGGCAGCGACCGCCGGCATCATGCTCGGCTCCGGCGAGTTCTCCGCCGCGTACATGGCTGTACTGCTGCTGGCGGTCAACGTGGTCTGCGTGAACCTCGCGGCGAAGCTCGTCTTCCTCTACCAGGGCGTGCGTCCGCGCGGTCGGGTCCAGCAGGAGGCCGCGGCCCACAGCATGGCCGGCTACCTCTTCCTGTGGGCCATCACCCTCGCCCTGCTGGTATTCCTGATCCTTGAGGCCGATGTCCGGTTCTAGTGGGCCTGGCCTCACCCCAGTCTCTCGATCAGGCGCTGGGCGTCCCGGGGCGCGGCCCCCTCCGAGTCGTTGTCGAAATAGACATGCACCTCTTGCCCGTCTGCCAGCCACTGCTGCACACGCCCGGCCCACCGGTCCAGCGAGCGGCCGCTGTAGGCCGAGGCGTAGAGCCGGGTATGCCCGTGCAGGCGACAGTAGACCAGCGGCCCGGCCACCGCCTCCCAGCATGGCCAGTCCGGGGCATCGGACTGGCAGATTCCGACTCCCGCTGAATCCAGGTGCGCGGCCACCGCATCGGTGAACCAACTCGAGTGACGGAACTCGATCGCGTGCCGCACCTCTGGCCAGGCCTCCAGGGCACCGGTGAACGCCTCGAGTCGCTCCTGGTCCAGCCGGAAGTTCGCGGGAAGCTGCCAGACCACCGCGCGCAGCCGATTCCCCATGGGCTCCATGCGACCGCGCAGCAAGCGCACCGAATCCGCCGCATCCTTCAGCCGCCGGACATGGGTGACATAGCGACTGCCCTTGATCGCAAACCCGAAGTCCTCTGCCGTCTGCCCCGCCCACCGCTCCACGGTGTCCGCCTGCGGCAGGCGATAGAAGGTTCCGTTGATCTCCAACCCGCTGAAATGCCGCGCACAGTAAGCCAGCCACTTGCGCTGCGGCACCCCGCGGTAGAAGTCATCCTTCCACGCCCGGTAGTTCCAGCCGGACGTCCCGATATATGCATCAGCCATGGAAGCGTCTCCGAAGCCGGTTACAGCGAGTGTAGCCCGGCACTCCGCTCTCCACCCGGGCGCGCGTGGACCAGGCGCCCCGCGCTGCCACCCGGGAACAACGCGGCCCATTCCGGATCTGAACTTGCCGCCCGAAGCTGCCAGCGCGTAGCCTTGGTGCCGGGAGAACCGCCTTGCCAGCATCGAAGCCTGGTGGGAAGGCTCCATTGCGTCGGGGAGCCGGGGGTGCCGTGAACGTTTTACAGGATGTCGTCGCGAGCTATCGTGCCGCGCTGAAATTTCTGGCAGCGTTCACCCTGATCCACCTGTCGGTCCGCCTGCTGGCGGCTGCGGTCATCGTGCCGGTCTCGGGTCTTGTGCTCGCCGCAGCCCTCGCGGTTTCCGGCCAGAACGCGGTCACCGATCAGGACATCGCCTGGTTCCTGCTGACCCCGGCCGGGTTCGCCGGGGCTCTGGCGCTGATCAGCCTGTCGATCGTGGCCAGCGTCCTCGACGTCGCCGTGATGACCGCCACGCTGCGCCGACAGGAACACAGGGCGCACCGGGCGGTGATCTCGGGACTGGGCCTCTTTCTCGCACGTTTCGCCGGGTTGTTCGCCTTCGGCCTGCAACTCGTCCTGCGCATTCTGCTGATTGCGGCGCCGTTCCTCCTGATCGGCGCATTGATCGCCTGGCTGGCGCTCGGCCGCTACGACATCAACTATTACCTGACCTACCGGCCGCCGGCCTTCCTTGCCGCCGCAGGGCTCGGCGGTGCGCTGCTGGCCGGGCTCGCGGTCATCCTGTTGGCACGGTTGTCGAGCTGGGCCATCGCCCTGCATCTGTTCCTGTTCGGAAAGGTGCGGCCGCGCCGGAGTTTCGCCGAGAGCGCGCAACGGCTGCGCGGACAACGGTTGCAGGTCGTCGGGCGGCTCGTGGTCTGGGTCCTTCTGCGTACCCTGATGGTTGCGCTGGTCGCCGGTGTCGCCGCGCTTCTGGTCGCCGGTGTCCAGCAGCTCTTCGGGGCGAACCTGCGCTGGCTGGCGTTTTCCACGGTCGCTTTGCTGCTTCTGTGGGGGCTCGCGAACGCGGTGGTCTCGGCTCTTGCCAACGGCGCGCTCGGGTCCCTGCTCGACCGGCTCTACCGCGAGGCGACAGGGGATAACCCGGAGATTGCCGGGCCCGGCGCCCTTCGGCCCGCGACGGGCCGGACACTGCCGGTCTCGCTGCTGCTTGGCGGCGCGGCGGCCGCGCTGTTCGCGGGCCTCTACCTCGGCGGCAGCCTGGCCGAACGTGTCGGCGCCGAGCGCGACGTCGAGATCATCGCCCATCGCGGTGCTTCCGTGGCTCGGCCCGAGAACACCATGGCCGCGATCGAACAGGCCCTTGTGGAACGCTCAGACTGGGTCGAGATCGACGTCCAGGAGACCGCCGATGGCGAGGTGGTTGTCGCCCACGACAGTGATTTCATGAAGCTGGGGGGCGTCGATCTCAAGGTGTGGGACGCCACGATGGCCGACCTGGCCCGGATCGACATCGGCAGCTGGTTCGACCCGGCCTATGCCGGCGAACGCAC
>JAABTX010000159.1 GCA_011389655.1 Thioalkalivibrio sp. | reverse complement strand
GCGTTCGCGAGCAAGGCTCGCTCCTACAGGGGGCGGGGTGGGCGTTGTAGGAGCGTGCCCTGCACGCGAATCGGCGCTGGGTGGAGCTTCGGCGTTGGTCGCGCCTGCGGCGCGTTCGCGAGCAAGGCTCGCTCCTACAGGGGGCTGGGGTGGGCGTTGTAGGAGCGTGCCCTGCACGCGAATCGGCGTGGGGTGGATCTCGGGCGTCGGTCGCGCCTGCGGCGCGTTCGCGAGCAAGGCTCGCTCCTACAGGGGGGGTGAGGCGTTCGTGGGAGCGGCTTTCAGCCGCGATGGATTCGGCGTCAGACATAGGACGATTGCATGAACATTCTCGAACTCATCGGCCGCACGGAGCCCCTGTTCGCGGCGGACATCGACCGCCACGAGGCGGAGCTGTCCGCGGCGGTGGCGGGTGGCCGCTTCCTGGTGATCGGCGGGGCCGGCTCCATCGGGCAGGCGGTCGCGCGCGAGATCTTCAGGCGCCGCCCGCGCGCGCTGCACGTGGTGGACATCAGCGAAAACAACCTGGTCGAGCTGGTGCGCGATATCCGCAGCACGCTCGGCTACATCGAGGGCGACTTCCGCACCTTCGCGATCGACTGCGGTTCGGTGGAGTTCGACGCCCTGATGCGCTGGAGCGGCGGCTACGACTACATCCTGAACCTCTCCGCGCTGAAGCACGTGCGCAGCGAGAAGGACCCATTCACGCTGATGCGCCTGATCGACGTGAACATCCTGAACACCCACCGCACGCTGGAATGGGCGCGCGAGCAGGGGGCACGGAAATACTTCTGCGTGTCCACCGACAAGGCCGCGAATCCGGTGAACATGATGGGCGCGAGCAAGCGCATCATGGAGCTGTTCCTGATGCGGGCGAGCCTCGCGACCCCGATCTCCACCGCGCGCTTCGCCAACGTGGCCTTCTCCGACGGCAGCCTGCTGCACGGCTTCAACCAGCGTCTGGCCAAGCGTCAGCCGCTGGCCGCGCCCAGCGACGTGCGCCGCTACTTCGTCACCCCGCAGGAATCCGGCGAGCTGTGCCTGATGTCCTGCCTGCTCGGGGAGAACCGCGACATCTTCTTCCCCAAGCTCTCCGATAAGCTGCACCTGACCACCTTCGATGCCATCGCGGTGAAGTACCTGGACGCGCACGGCTACGAGGCGGTGCCGTGCGCCAGCGAGGAGGAGGCGCGCGCCCGGGTGGAGGAACTGGTCCCGCGCCGGCAGTGGCCCTGCTACTTCGCCCCCAGCAATACCACTGGCGAGAAGGACTTCGAGGAGTTCTTCACCGAGCGCGAGGTGCTGGACATGGCGCGTTTCGAGAGCATTGGGGTGATCAGGAACGAGCCGGCGTTTGACGCGGCAGAACTCGACGGCTTCGTCGAGTGCATTGCGGAGCTGAAGGCCGCGGGGGCCTGGGACAAGCCGGATCTGGTCGCGCTGTTTAAGGCGCTGCTTCCGGACTTCGCGCACATGGAGACCGGCCGCTACCTCGACGCCCGCATGTGAGCCCTGGGTGGTGCCCGGCGTTTCGGGGAGATTCGAAAAATTCCCTGCGACGGACGCGTTTTTGCGTGCTATGCTTCCATTGGCTAACAAAAATTAACTTTAGTTAGGGGAATGCTGATTAACCGGTCATCGCGAGGAGCGAGGCCTTCGCCCGCGAGCACAGCGCGACGGGGCATGGTGATCCATAAGACATGGATTGCGGGAGCGCCGTTGGGGTTGCCGTGCTCCGCTCGCAGTGACATGGGCATTAATCAGCGTTTCCCTGGGTTCAGGATGGTTGATCCGACATGCCGAGGGGCACGCCTCTGCGTCGCGGAGTGAGAACGCGGCGCCAAACCGCGTGCCCGTCAAGGGGGAAGCTGTGAAGGCCGTAATCCAGGCCGGCGGAAAGGGTACGCGCCTCAAGCCGTACACGCTGATTTTGCCCAAGCCGATGATGCCGGTCGGCGAATATCCGGTGATCGAACTGCTGCTGCGCTGGGTGCGCCGCAACGGCGTCGACGAGGTGATGGTGACCACCGGCTACCTGGGCCACCTGTTGCGCATGCTCTGCGGCGACGGCAGCCGCTGGGACATGCACATCGAGTACACCGAGGAGAAGG
Source organism: Thioalkalivibrio sp. (assembly GCA_011389655.1). Classification (GTDB taxonomy): domain Bacteria; phylum Pseudomonadota; class Gammaproteobacteria; order Ectothiorhodospirales; family Ectothiorhodospiraceae; genus Thioalkalivibrio. Next base: position 2,208 of record JAABTX010000159.1, on the reverse strand, counting down.
AACCGCTGGGGACCCTCGGCGCGCTGCAATTGGTGCGCGACTGGATCGACCAGCCGTTTCTGGTGCTGAACGGCGACCTGATCACCGACCTGGATCTGCGGGCCTTCATGCGCTTTCATCGCGAGCATCCGGAGGCGCTGACGATCGCGGTGAAGGAGACGCCGGTGCCGGTGAACATGGGGGTGTTCGAATTCGGCAGCGATGGCGTGGTTACCGACTTCAGGGAGAAGCCGACGCTGACCTACTCCGCGAACATGGGCGTGTATTGCATGGATCCGGCGATCCTGGAGCTGATTCCGCGCGGCGTGCCATTCGGATTCGACGACCTGATGTACCGGATGCTCGACGAGGGTCTGGGGGCACGGGTCTTCCAGCACCACGGCCAGTTCATGGATATCGGGCGGCCGGAGGACTTCGCGCAGGCACAGGAGCTCGCCGAGCGGGGCGAGTTGCCGATGTGGGGACATTAATGGGGCACTCAGGGGGTGTTGCACATGGACTGGTACATCAAGCGTTCCATTGATCTGCTGCTGGCGGTGGTTGGGCTGGTGCTGGCCGCGCCCCTGATGGGGCTGATCGCGATTGCGGTGCGGCTGGATTCGCCAGGGCGGGTGATCTTTTCACAGGAGCGGCTGGGGCAGCATGGTCGCGTGTTCCGGATGCACAAGTTCCGGAAGTTTCCCGATACCTGGGGGGATCGCGGCGCCGGGGTCACGGTCTCCGGCGATGCGCGCATGACGCGCCTGGGCCACTTCCTCGAACGTTCGAAGTTCGACGAACTCCCGCAGCTCTGGAATATCCTGAAGGGGGAGATGTCGTTCGTCGGGCCGCGGCCGGAGACGCTCCGGTTCCGGGACCTGTTTCAGGGCGAGTTCCGCCGCGTGCACGACTTTCTGCCGGGGATCTTCGGTCCGAACCAGGTCGCGTTCCGCAACGAGGCGCTGATGTATCCACCGGATCGCGATCCCGAGACCTTCTACCGCGAAGCGCTGTTCCCGCAGAAGGCCCGTCAGGACATCGCCTATTTCAGCCGATCCACGGCGTTTTCCGATCTCTTGTGGATCGTCCGCGGGACCTGGCACAGCGTCGTCGGCGCGGTGGACTGGCGCCGGCAGGCGCGGCTGCGTGGACCGATCTTTCTGGTCGACCTGCTGGCGGTGCAGCTGGCGTGGATCGCAGCGAACGTGATGCGCTTCGACGGCCTGCCCTCGGGCATTCACTGGGAGGTGTGGCTGACCGGGTTGTGGCTGATGCCCCTGGTGATTCTGCCAGTGATCGCAATCGGCGGCAGCTACCAGGGTGCGGTGCGCCACTACGCGGTGGGTGACCTGCTGCGCCTGGTGCGTTCCAGCATTGCCGGCTGGACGCTGGCGTTTCTGGTGCTGCTGGCCTTCTTTGAGCGCAACGCGGCCCTGGGGTTGCTGCCAGCCGGACTGCTCCTGGCGGTGGCGATGTCGGCGGGCGTGCGCGTGTTGCAGCGCGAGCGGGTTCGCAGCGCGCAGCGCCGGTCACGGCGCGGTGGCCGTGCACGACTCGCGATCTACGGGGCCGGCCACCGCGGCGCGGCATTGGCGGCCTTGCTGGAACACGGGTTTCCGCGGGCGCAGGTGGTCGGTTTTCTGGATGACCATGTCTCGGCACAGAGGGTTTCCGGGCATCGGGTGCTGGGTGCGGAGCGGGATTTGGATACTGTGCAGGCCGTTCATGAAATCAGTGAGATATGGATGACCTTTGATCCTGATAAGCGCAAGAATGAACGGCTGAGGAACTGGGCGGTAAAGCACGGCGTGAAGATCGTCGTGCTGCCCGTCCTTGAGCCCTTCTTCAGCCTGACCGAGCGCCGGAGGGTGGCGCCTGCCCCGGGTTTTCAGCTCAAGCCGGCGCCGTCGTCGGGGCGGTTGGAGACGGGTGCGGGCTGATGCGGTGCTGCGGGACGTATCGACGGGGGCCTCAATGGCCCCCGCGTCGTTTGGTCCTTAAGGCCATGCCGGAGAGGTGGCCAGACCCGTCCAGACCCCATTCGGCTGCCATCAACGAGGCGGTCGTAGGAGCGGCTTCCAGCCGCGATCAGGCGGCGAGTGGTACCCCAAAGCCAATCGCGGCCAGGAGGCCGCTCCCCCGGAGATTCCGGAAGGGTCTCGTAGGAGCGGCTTCCAGCCGCGATCAGGCGGCGAGGGGTACCCCAAAGCCAATCGCGGCCAGAGGCCG
>JAABTX010000158.1 GCA_011389655.1 Thioalkalivibrio sp. | reverse complement strand
ACCTCGGGGCGGTCACGCTTCCCTGCTATCACGTCGCCGCGATCGAGGACCACATCGCCCCCGCGCCGAGTGCCTATCGCGCCGCGCGCAGGCTGGGGTCAGAGGATCAGACCTTCATCCTGGCGGGGTCCGGGCATATCGCCGGGGTGGTGAACCCGCCCGCGGCGGGCAAGTATCAGTTCTGGACCCGGCCCGGCGTCGATGCCCCCGACCTCGAGACCTGGCGCGAAGGCGCGGCGGAGACGCCCGGCTCGTGGTGGCCGCACTGGCGCGAATGGCTGGACGAGCGCGACACTCGCCAGACGGAGGCGCGCAGCCCCGGGGCCGTTCTGGGCACTGTCGAGCCCGCGCCCGGGCGTTACGTGCGGGCGCGGTTCGACGAGGACCAGGGCTGAGCGCCGTGCGGAGCGTGGCCGCGCTTCTGCTGGCACTGATCGCGGTGCCCCCGCTGTTGACGAACCCGGCCGGGGCGCAGCAGGCCCGGCTGATAAACCCCTGCAGCTTTTCCGCATCCGATGCACCTTGCAAGGTGCGCGAGGGTAGCTACCGCGCCCTTGTTCCTCAGGGCTACGGCCCTCACCCGGCGGTGGTCTACCTTTATGGTTCGCTGGGGCGGAGCGACCGGATCACGCGCAGCCGGGTGTTCCGGCGCAATGTGGTTCGCCGCGGCTACGCCCTGATCGCGCCGAACGCGCTCGATGTCAGCTATCAGGGCGGGGTGCGGGGCACCGGCTGGGGCCGGCAGGGGCGGCGGAACCACCCCCGCGACGATCTTGCCTTCCTCCGCCGCGTGCTGCGGGACGCGGAGGCGCGCTTCAACATCGATCCCGATCGCCTGATATTCGCCGGGCAGTCGGACGGGGGCTTCTTCATCTGGGAAATCGCCTGCCTGCGCCCGGAGATGGCCGCCGCCTATGCGATCCACGGTGCAAGTTACGGGGGGCCCGTGCCCGAGCGCTGCCGCGCGCCCGTTCGGTTCCTGCAGTCGCACGGGCGGCGCGACAGGATCGTGCCCTTTTCCGGACCGATGATGCAGGGACCTCAGCAGGTGGCCGCCGATGTCGGCGCGGCGATGCGCATGATGGCGCGGACCAACCGCTGCGGGCGGGACCTAGAGCGCGAGCGCCTGCGCGGCTTCGACCGCAGGCGCTGGACCGATTGCGCCCCCGGGGCGAAGCTGGATCGGCTGTCCCACGAGGGGGGGCATTCCTGGCCGGCCGCCTGGCTGAGCGCCGTGCTCGACTGGTTCGAGGAGCGTCGCCTGCCCCCGGCCGAGGCGGTGACCCGCCGGGTCGGCGACGAAACCGGCCTGTTCCGGAAACCGGAGGGCAGCGCCACCCGGTTCAAGAGGGTTCCATCCCGATGAGCCGCCACCCCCACAGCACGCTGCGGGGGTGCAGGTTCATGACAGGGACGGGGTGGACATCGGACCCGGGTCCGATGGCCCGTCCGGCGGGCTCAGGTGATGGCCATTGCCGAGAGGAGCAAACCTCCGACGAGGATCCCGTAGACCACCAGCAGGGCCGGCCAGGATGCGGCATTCATGCGATATTCCCGGATCATGTCATCGCGGTTCATTGGCGCCTCCTGTGTGTGGCGGTGGTCGGCTTTCATAAGGAGGAGCAGGGGCCGGCGCGCCGGATCAATCCGCTTTCCTGACTAGCCATTTAACGGCGCGCGCGGCGGACACAAGGCGCAATCTCCGGTTTATGCATGCAGTTTCCACAAGGCCGGCGGTTGGCCGCTGCATACCGCAGGCACATCAGTATCTTTCAGGGTTGGCAAAGGGTTAAAGACCGATGACGCCCATCAGCCCGCCCGCTGTTCCCATGCAGATCACGACCGCCCAGACAGGGGCGTGCCAGCGTGTGAGAGCGAAGAACGCCGCCGCCGCCAGCGCGAGATCGAGGCGGGACTCGACCGCCGACGTGAACACCGGGTGATAGAGCGCGGCGCCGAGCACCCCGACCACCGCGGCATTGATCCCGGCCATGGCCTGGCGCGCACGCACCCAGGCCCGCACCTCCGCCCACCATGGGAGCAGCCCGGCGATCAGCAGCAGCCCGGGCAGGAATATCCCGGCCAGGGCCAGAGCAGCCCCTGCGACCCCGTTCGGTTCCGGCCCTGCCGCGGCACCGAGATAGGCGGCAAAGGTGAACAGCGGCCCGGGCACGGCCTGTGCCGCGCCATAGCCCGCGAGGAATGCGTCCTGCGACACCCACCCCGGCGCCACGACCGTGCCCTCCAGCAGGGGAAGCACGACGTGTCCGCCTCCGAAGACCAGCGCCCCCGCCCGGTAGAACGCCTCGAACAGGGCGAGGGCCTGGCCGCCGATCCCCGCGGCCACCAGCACCGGCAACCCGCCGAGCAGCAGAAGCGCCGCACCGACCAGCCCGATCCCGGCCCGACCGGACGGCCCGTGTCCGGGGCGAAGGCCGGTCGATGTTCCGGCTGCTGTCGGCAGGGCGAAGGCGAGGCCCGCCAGCCCTCCCGCGGCGATTGCGATGACCTGCCCCGATGGACCGGGCCAGACCGCCAGAAAGGCGAGGACGGCGAGGGCGACGGCGAGGCGGGGCCGGTCCGGACACAACGTGCGGCCCATGCCCAGAACGGCCTGCGCCACCACTGCGACGGCGAGCAGCTTCAACCCGTCGAGAATGCCCGACGCGACCGGTCCCTGCAGCGTTCCGGCGGCGGCGGCGAACAGCATCAGCGCGATGGCCGAGGGCAGGGTGAACCCGGTCCAGGCCGCGGCACCCCCGGCCCAGCCGCCGCGGATCAGGCCGATGGCAAAGCCGGTCTGGCTCGACGCCGGTCCGGGCAGGACCTGAGACAGCGCTACCAGGTCGGCATACCCGTCCTCGTCCAGCCAGCCCCGCCGCTCGACGAACTCGCGCCGGAAATAGCCGAGATGCGCGACCGGTCCGCCGAACGAGGTCAGGCCGAGGCCGAGAAAGATCCTCAGGATCGTCAGGGGGCTCTCCCGCCCGTCCCTGCTGTTCATGCGCGGCTCCGTTTGACACCGGATGCGGGAGATAACCGTCGGGCGTGACGGTTTTGCGTCACGCCCGGCATGCGCGGGTCAGGCCGTCCGGGCAACCTGCCGCCGCATCGGATGCGGCAGCTTGTCAACCAGTTCCTTCGGGCAGATCTGCCAGAAGCCCGCGAGTTCGTCGCTCCAGTTGCGCAGCACCTCGGCCGCGAGCCTGCTTCCGGTCTCGGCGGCGTGGGCCTCGATCAGGGTCTTGAGATGCGCCGCCCAGTGCTCGGTCTCGATGCGCTGCCAGACGAGGCTGTCGGGGTTGACCATCCGCTCGAACCGGCCCGACGGGTCGCGCACGAAGGCCATGCCTCCGGTCATGCCCGCCCCGAAGTTGTCGCCCACGTCGCCGAGGATGACCGCCGTGCCGCCGGTCATGTACTCGCAACCGTTCGAGCCGCATCCCTCGACCACGACCGTGGCGCCGGAGTTGCGCACGCAGAACCGCTCCCCGGCCTGGCCTGCGGCGAACAGCCGGCCGGCCGTGGCGCCGTAGAGGACGGTGTTGCCGATGATGGTATTGTCCTGCGCCACCAGGGGGGAGTTCAGGGGCGGCCGCACCACGATGGTGCCGCCCGACAACCCCTTGCCGACATAGTCGTTGGCGTCGCCCAGCACCTCGAGCTTGAGGCCCGGCGCGGCGAAGGCGCCGAGGGACTGCCCCGCCGAGCCTTCCAGCCGGACGGTCAGATGCCCCTCGGTCAGTTCGTTGTTCATGCCGAAGCGGCGCACGATGTGGCTGGAGACGCGGGTGCCCACCGTGCGCTGGGTGTTCTGCACGGTATAGGCCAGCTGCATCTTCTCGCCGTCGCGAAAGAACGGCCCGGCATCGGCGACGATCTGGGCATCCAGCGTGTCCGGCACCGTCTGGCGCGGCCGGTCGAGATCGTATTTCGGGTTCTGCCCCTCGTCCACGCGCACGAGCATGGGGTTGAGGTCGAGGTCGTCGAGATGCGCGGCCCCCCGGCTGACCTGCGCCAGCAGGTCGGTGCGCCCGATGATCTCGTCGACCGAGCGCGCGCCGAGCCCCGCGAGCACCTCGCGGATCTCCTGCGCCATCAGCGTGAACAGGTTCACCACCTTGTCCGCGGTGCCCGTGAACTTCTTGCGAAGTTCGGGATCCTGCGTGCAGACGCCGACCGGGCAGGTGTTCGACTGGCACTGGCGAACCATGATGCAGCCCATGGCGATCAGGCCGGCGGTGCCGATGCCGTATTCCTCGGCGCCCATCATGGCGGCGATGACGATATCGCGCCCCGTGCGCAGCCCGCCGTCGGTGCGCAGGGTCACGCGCTCTCGCAGATCGTTG
>JAABTX010000157.1 GCA_011389655.1 Thioalkalivibrio sp. | reverse complement strand
CTCGCAGCTGCCTGCATCCCACCCCAGGGACCATCGCCCGGAGCATAGGCCTTCCATCCCTTCGCCTGTCGGAGCGGCTTCCAGCCGCGATATCCCCTCCGGTCGTGGGAGCGGCTTCCAGCCGCGATCGCTCACCTCGACGCTGCATCGCGGCCAGAGGCCGCTCCCACATCAGGCTGCTCCCACATATCGCTCGCCGGCTGCCTGCATCCCACGCCGGGCCCGATCGCCCACAGGGCAGGCAGGGAGGGGCGGCCGTGCCGCAATCAGGATTCCGGCGGGGGGCAGCGCGCCTGCACGGGCTCCGGCAGCACCTTCCAGACGTGTTCGGCGTATTCGCGCACGGTGCGGTCGATCGAGAAGTAGCTCATGCGTGCGATGTTCAGCAGCGCCGCCTCCGACCACGCCTCAGGATCCAGGTACAGTTGGTCCACCCGGTTGCTCGCCTCGCTGTAGGCGGCGTAGTCGGCGAGCACGAAGAACGGGTCCTCCTCCAGGAGGTAAGTGGCAAGCTGCGCGTGCAGCACCCGCCCGCCGTTGGCAAAGAAGCCGCTTTGCAGCGCGCCGATGATCGAGCGCAGGCGCGGGTGCGAGTCGAGGTGGGAACTCGGTGGAGCGCCCGCCGCACGGTGTTCGGCCACCTCGCGCGCGGTCATCCCGAAGATGAAGATGTTCTCCTCGTCCACCGCGTCGCGGATCTCGATGTTGGCCCCGTCCAGCGTGCCGATGGTCAGTGCGCCGTTCAGCGCCAGCTTCATGTTGCCCGTGCCCGAGGCCTCGAACCCGGCAGTGGAGATCTGCTGCGACAGGTCGGCGGCAGGGATGATGATCGCCGCCGAACTCACCTCGTAGTTCGGGAAGAACACGCACTTCAGGCGATCGCCGATGTGAGGGTCGTTGTTGACGATATCAGCCACCTGGTTGATGACCTCGATGATGTTCTTCGCGCGCTGGTAACCGGGCGCCGCCTTGCCCGCGAAAAGCACCACGCGCGGCAGCACCTCCTCGCCGTCACGAATGCGCTGGTACAGCTCGATCACGTGCAGCAGCTTCAGCAGCTGGCGCTTGTATTCGTGGATGCGCTTGATCTGCACGTCGTACATCACGTCCGGACGGATCTCGATGCCGGTACGCCGTTTCACCAGCCCCGCCAGCCGCTCCTTGTTCTGCCGCTTGACCTCGCGGAAGGCCGCACGTGTGGCCTCGTCGGAGGCATAGGGGATGAACTGCTTCAGACGGTCCAGATCGTATTTCCAGTCGGTGCCGATCCGCGAATCGATCAGTCCGGTCAGCGGCGGGTTCGCCTGGATCATCCAGAGGCGCGGCGTCACGCCGTTGGTCACGTTGATGAAGCGTTCGGGCCACACCCGGTAGAAGTCCGCAAACAGGGTCTCTTTCAGCAGGTTGGTGTGCAGTGCCGCGACACCATTGATCCGGTGCGAGCCCACCACCGCCAGGTGGGCCATGCGCACGCGGCGGCCGTGTCCCTCGTCGATGATGGACAGTCGCTCCAGCAGGTCGTGTTCGCCGGGGAAGTGGTGGCGCACTTCCTCCAGGAATTCGTGGTTGATGTGATAAATGATCAGCATGTGCCGGGGCAGCACGCGCTCCATCAATGCCACCGGCCAGGTCTCCAGTGCCTCGGGCATCAGGGTGTGGTTGGTGTAGGCAAAGACGTTGCGCGTGATCTCCCACGCCTGTCCCCAGGGCAGCCGGTGCTGATCCACCAGGAGCCGCACCAGTTCCGCCACCGCGATCGCGGGGTGGGTGTCGTTCAGCTGGATCGCGACCTTGTCGGCCAGCCGGGTGAGTTCGTAGCCCAGCTTCAGATGGCGATCCAGGATGTCCTGCAGCGAGGCGGACACGAAGAAGTACTCCTGCTTCAGTCGCAGCTCCTTGCCGATCGCGGTGGCGTCATTCGGGTACAGCACCATCGAGATCGTCTCGGACTCGTTCTTGTCGGCGACCGCACGGATGTAGTCGCCCTCGTTGAAGTAGCGCAGGTCGAAATCCCGGGTCGGTTTCGCGGCCCAGAGCCGGAGATTGTTCACGTTGCGCCGCTCGTAGCCGGCGGTCGGGAAGTCGTAGGCCATCGCGATGACCTCTTCGCCATCCTCCCAGGCGTAGCAGTTCTCGCCGTTCTTTTCGTGGTGTTCGACCACGTAGCCGTAGAAATGCACCGGGAAGATCTTCTCGGGGCGGGGGAACTCCCAGGGGTTGCCGTAGCGCAGCCAGTTGTCCGGATGCTCGACCTGGCGGCAGTGCTCGATGTGCTGCTGGAACATCCCGAATTCATAGCGGATTCCGTAGCCGTAGCCGGGATAGCCCTGGGTGGCCATCGACTCGAGGATGCAGGCCGCCAGGCGGCCGAGCCCGCCGTTGCCCAGTGCCGCGTCCTCCTCCAGGCGGGCGATCTCGCGGAAGTCCACGCCCAGTTTCGACAGCGCCTCCTGGGTGGCCTCGAGGATTCCCATGTTGCGCAGGTTGGCCTCGAGCATCCGGCCCATCAGATATTCCATCGAAAGATAGAAGACCCGTTTCACGTCCTCCTCGGCGAACTGCCGGCGGGTGACCACGCGGCGTTCGATGATTCGTTCCCTTATCGCGAAGGCAACCGCGTGCAGCCAGTCGCGGGGGGTCGCGAGATCGGGGTCCTTGCCGACCACCCGGACCAGTGCGTCCCGGATCGACTGACGCAGGCTGTCGCTGTCACAGGGAAGCGGTGACAGCTGGCGCCGCGGATTGAGGTTGTCAGGGGCTGCGCTCATCGCAGGGACCTCCGTGTGGTGGTCGTGGAATGCGGGCGGCCGTCGAGACCCCGGCAGGTTTCAGGGGCGTCGATCCAGCGCGCGATGGCCAATGTCGTTCCGAAAGAATATATCGTCGAAGTGGATCATGTGCGAGGCCCGGTAGGCATTCTCCTGTGCGGTCCGGAAATCCACACCGAGCCCGACCACGCAGAGCACGCGGCCGCCGTCGGTGACCACGGTGCCGTCGTCGAGCAGCCGGGTGCCGGCGTGGAAGACGCGGGTGCTGTCGCCGTTCGCCGCATCGAGGCCGGCGATCCGGTCGCCCCGGCGATAGTCCCCCGGGTAGCCGCCGGCAGCTAGCACCACGCCGAGGGCGACGCGCTCGTCCCAGTCCGCCTCGACCGCGTGCACACGGCCGTCGATCGCCGCCTCCACCAGCTCCGCGAGATCGCTGTTCAGCCGCATCAGGATCGGCTGCGTCTCCGGATCCCCGAAGCGGCAGTTGAACTCCAGCACCTTCGGATTGCCGCGCGGGTCCACCATCACGCCCGCGTACAGGAAGCCGGTGTAGCGCTCACCCTCGGTCCTCATGCCCCGCAGCGCGGGCTCGATCACCTCGGCAAGCAGGCGCCGGTGCAGTTGGGTCGTCACCACGGGGGCAGGTGAATAGGCCCCCATGCCGCCGGTATTCGGGCCCCGGTCGCCGTCGTCCCGCGCCTTGTGGTCCTGCGAGCTCGCGAGCGGCAGCACGTGCTCGCCGTCGATCATGCAGATGAAGCTCGCCTCCTCGCCGGTGAGGTATTCCTCGATCACAACGCGGCGGCCCGCGGTGCCGAAGGCGTTGCCGGCCAGCATGCCGCTGATGGCAGCGATGGCCTCCTCCTCTGTCTGTGCGAGGATCACGCCCTTTCCGGCCGCAAGCCCGTCCGCCTTGACCACGATCGGGGCGCCGTGGGTGCGGATGAAGGCCTCGGCCTCGTCGGTGTCGGTAAAGCTGCCGTAGGCGGCCGTGGGAATCCCGTGGCGCCGCATGAAATCCTTCGCGAAGGCCTTCGAGCCTTCCAGCTGCGCGGCCTTCGCGCTGGGGCCGAAGATGCGCTGACCGCGCGCCCGGAAGGCATCGACGATGCCGGCGACCAGCGGCGCCTCCGGGCCGACCACGGTGAAGGCCACGCCCTCGCGCACGGCCAGCGCGAGCAGGCCTTCGATGTCGGTGACGCTCACGGCGACGTTTTCAGAGAGCTCGAACAACGATTCGGCCAATAACAATCAGTAATATGACAATTGAACTAACCGCGATTGGCGGCTACAACGAAGTAGGACGCCAATCAACAGGAATAAAGGTAGACGACAACGCAATAATAATAGATTTAGGATTACACCTAGACCACTACATTAGGTACTCAGAAGACTCAAGAGACGACCTCACACTCAAATCCCAAAGAGGCCTACGACGAGCAGGAGGAATGGATCGAGATCCTGGTGATCGACAACGGCAAGGGAATGAGCAGCGCCGTGCGCGAGCAGGTATTCCACCCCGGGTTCTCCACCAAACAGAGAGGTTGGGGAATGGGACTGGCCCTGGTCGAACGGATCATCGTC
>JAABTX010000017.1 GCA_011389655.1 Thioalkalivibrio sp. | reverse complement strand
GGCCAGGCGGCTGGCATCGAGCAGCGAGGCATGGTTCAGGCGGTCTTCCAGCACGGTATCGTGACGCCCCAGCAGGGCCTGAAGCACGCCGAGATTGGCCATGTATCCGGTCGAGAACAGCAGCGCCCGTTCGCGGCCGGTGAATTCGGCCAGATCCTCTTCGAGTCCCGCGTGGGCCCGGGTGTGGCCGTTGACCAGATGGGCCGCGCCCGCCCCCATGCCGTAGCGCTCAAGCGCCGTGCGCGCCGCGGCGGCGACCCTCGGGTCGGCCGCCAGGCCCAGGTAGTCGTTGGAGCAGAACGCCACCACCCGGCGTCCGTCGATCACCTGTTCCGGCGACTGCGGTCCCTCCAGGGTGCGCGGCGCGCGCCACCGGCCCGCCGCACGAGCCGCGCCGAGGCGCTCGCGGAGCCGCTGTTCGATCGACACCTCAATAGACCTGCATGCGCGGAATGTGACGGGTCAGCCGTGCTGCACGGGGGCCGCCTGTTCGCCCTGCGGCTGGGTCCCGGCCGCGGACTCATGCGCCGTCTCGGGCTGAATTCCCAGCCGTTCGAACAGCCGGCGGTCGCGGCTGGTTTCCGGGTTCGGCGTGGTGAGCAGCCGTTCCCCGTGAAAGATGGAGTTGGCTCCCGCCAGGAAGCACAGGGCCTGCATCTCGTCGCTCATGTCCGTGCGGCCCGCGGACAGGCGCACGTGCGACTCCGGCATCAGGATACGGGCCACCGCGATGGTGCGGACGAACTCGAACGGATCCAGGGCCTCGGTCCCGTGCAACGGCGTGCCCTCCACCTGCACCAGCTGGTTGATCGGCACGGATTCCGGGTGCCGGGGCAGGCAGGCCAGCTGCTGCAGCAGGCCGGCGCGGTCCCGGCGCGACTCGCCCATGCCCAGGATGCCGCCGGTGCAGACGCTCAGCCCCGCCTCGCGCACGTGCTCGAGGGTGTCGAGGCGCTCCTGGTAGGTGCGCGTGCTGATCACCTCCCCGTAGTACTCGGGCGAGGTGTCGAGATTGTGGTTGTAGTAGTCCAGGCCCGCCTCGGCCAGACGCCGGGCCTGCTGCGGGGTCAGCATCCCCAGCGTCATGCAGGTCTCCAGTCCCTGGTCGCGAACGGCGCGCACCATCTCGATCACGCGGCCGAGGTTGCGGTCGGTGGGGTTGCGCCACGCGGCCCCCATGCAGAACCGCGTCGCCCCGTGCTCCCGGGCGCTCCGCGCGGCCTGCTCCACCTCCTCCAGCTGGAGCAGGCGCTCGCGTTCCAGGTCGACCTGGTGATGGGCGCTCTGGGGGCAGTAGCCGCAGTCCTCCGGGCAGGCCCCGGTCTTGATCGACAGAAGCGTGCTGACCTGCACCCGGTTGGGGTCGAAGTGTTCGCGGTGGACCTGCTGCGCGCTGAAGATCAGATCGCTGAGCGGGAGGTCGAGCAGGGCCTCGACCTCCTCCCGGGTCCAGTCGTGACGAATCGGTGTCATTGATGATGTTCCTCGGAGTCGACCTCGACCTGGACGTCGTGCCAGCGCTCCCGGCGGATGCGGATCAGCGCCAGGATCGTCCAGGGGATCAGGATCAGGGCGGCCACCACCCAGTAGGCACGATAGTAGGCAAGGTCCGGTGGAAAGAAGGTGGCCACCACGATCAGCGACCCCATCAGTGCGTAATAGCGGTAGGCGGCCCACTGCGTGAACCGGCCGACCCGGTCATCGGGATGATGGCGACACATTGCATAGACCATCATCGACGCTCCGAACCAGAAGATCAGTGGTACGATTCCCATGATCGCGGCGATGATGGTGGCGATGCCGACCTCGCCGCTCACCAGGAACAGCGGTATGCCCGCCAGGGAGACGGCGATGAGGTTCCCCCAGTCGAAGGTCGAGGCGGCGCGGCGGCAGGAATTTCCCGGGACGGTCTTGGTTGCCATCAAGGCCCCACTGCAAAAACCCCAAGTCTAGCACCGTGCCCGATCGCCACCCAGAATCCCCCAGTCCCGCTTCCGGACACTGGGGACGGTTCCTGCAGTCGTGGGGCGCGAGCCTGCTGGAAGGCCTCTATCCCGGGCGCTGCGCGCTGTGCCTGGATCCTGCGCCCGCCGGGCTCTGCGCTGGCTGCGTATCCGATCTCGCCCGTCCCGGACCGTCCTGCCCGACCTGCGCGGAGCCGCTGCCGTTCACGGGTGGCTGTCCGTCGTGCCAGCGCAGCCCGCCCGCACTCGATGCGGTCTCGACGCCCTTCGTCTACGCGTGGCCGCTGAGCCACCTGCTGCTCGCCTACAAGGGCGGTGGCCGCCCGCAGCTGGCGCGGCCGCTCGGGTCACTGCTGGCCGGGCACCTTCCGGAGACCGCCACCGGCGCGGTCGATCGCGTGATCCCGGTCCCGCTGCACGAAGGACGTCTGGTCCGCCGCGGCTTCAACCAGGCCGAGGAACTGGCCCGGGTGCTGTGTCGGCGGCGCGGCCTGTTTGTCGACACCCGGAGCGTCACCCGCGTGCGCTCCACCCCCAGCCAGCAGGGCCTCAGCCGCCGCGCCCGCCGGGCCAACCTGCGCGGCGCCTTTGCAGTGTCGGCGGACCTCTCGGGCGAGCGGATCCTGCTGCTCGACGACGTGATGACCACCGGCACGACGCTGAACGAGCTCGCGGATGCCGTTCGCCGCGCCGGCGCGACCCGCGTCACCGCCGTGGCTCTCGCTCGGGCTTGAGGGAACGCACGCGGTCGGGGCGCGGGGCTTCGAGCGCAGTCCGGAAGGCCCCCAGTCTTCACGCAGCATGACCCGAGCGCCCGCTGGCGGGACGCCGTAAATACATCCCTGTAGGCTTGACGGCAGCATCCATGCTGCCGACACCCGCCAGCGGGCGCTCGGGTCACGCTGCTTCCGCTCAATCCGCCTGGAGGGCGGGGCGCAGTGCCATCAGCCGAGTAGCAGGGTGTCGGCGACCATGCCCACCAGTACCACCAGGCCGAGGTGGTGGTTGTTGCGGAAGGCGCGGAAGCAGGCCTCGGGTTCACGGTCGAGGATCAGGAACTGCTGGTAGAACATCAGCATCGCCACGATGACCAGCGCGCCCAGGTAGATGCCGCCGAAGCCCGCCTGCTGCCCCACCAGAAAGAGACCGAACCAGACCAGCACCTGGAGGATGCCGGTGATCAGCCGGTCCTGTTCGCCGAACAGGATCGCGGTCGAACGCACGCCGATGGCCAGGTCGTACTCGCGGTCCACCATGCCGTAGAAGGTGTCGTAGACCACCGTCCAGGTCAGCGTGGTGACGAACAGCAGCCAGGCGATGGGCGGCGGGGCCTCGTTGGTCACCGCGGTGAAGGCCATCGGCACGGCCCAGGCGAAGGCGGCGCCGAGGTGCACCTGCGGCAGGCTGTGAAAGCGCTTCGTGAAGGGGTAGGTCGCCGCGAGCACCACCGCAACCAGCGCATAGGCGACGGTCAGCGGGTTGGTGAGGAGCACCAGCGCGAAGGCGAGGGCGGACAGCGTCAGGAAGACGGCCACCGCCTCCCAGGGCTCGATGCTGCCCTGCGCAAGCGGGCGCGACCGGGTACGTTCGACGTGGGGGTCGATGTGCCGGTCGGCGAAGTCGTTGATCGCGCAGCCCGCCGACCGCATCAGGGTGACGCCCACCGCGAATATCAGCACGATATGCAGCGGAGGCATGCCATCGGCCGCGATCCACAGGGCCCAGAGCGTGGGCCAGAGCAACAGGTAGATGCCCACCGGGCGATCCAGGCGGATCAGCCGGGCATACTCGGCAAGTCGCGCGCGCGCGGTCATCTCGGGCCGGTGTTCGGGTCAGGTTTCAAGCTTAACGCAAAAGCCGTCGCGGCTGCTGTGGGCGCGCCTGTAGCCCGTTCTACGGGGGCGGGGTCTGGGCTGGAGGTGCCGATCCGCGTGGGGATGCCTCCCTGTAGGAGCGTGCCTGCACGCGAGTGGCCGTCAGGGACGGCGCCCACGGCGTCAGGCGCACCCGTGGCGCGTTCGCGAGCGAGGTTCGCTCCTATGGGGGGCTTGGGGATTAGCCGGCGGTCAGCGGGAACAGCGTGAGTTCCACCCGGCGGTTCAGGGTCCGGCCCGCGGAGCTTGCGTTGGTCGCGACTGGCTGGTGGGGACCAAAGCCGATGGTGCCGATGCGTACGGGATTCACGCCCCGGTTGCGCAGTGCCCGTCCGACACTCTCGGCGCGTCGTTCCGACAGGCTCATGTTGTATTCGACACTGCCGGTGCTGTCGGTGTGACCGGCGATCTCGATGCCGGTCTGATCGTACTTGTTCAGCACCAGCACGACGGAGTCCAGAACCGGATCGAACTCCGGCTTGATCTCGGTGCGGTCCACGTCGAAGGTGATGTGACCGGGCATGTTCAGCACCAGGTTGTTGCCCACCCGGGTCACGCTGACGCCCGACCCCTCCAGCTGCTGCCGGATCTCGACCTCCTGCCGGTCCATGTAGTTGCCGATCGCGCCCCCCGCGAGGGCGCCGATGCCCGCCCCGACCATTGCCCGCTCGGTGCGGTTGCGGCTGGAGGTCACGCTGCCGACGATGGCGCCGGCGAGGGCGCCGATGCCCGCCCCGGTGGCGGTTCGCGACGTGCGCTCCTCCCGGGTGTAGGGATCCATTGCGGTGCAGCCCGTCAGGAAGGCGAGCAGTCCGACGAAGGCCAGGAGCAGGGGTTTGTGCATGGTGTTGTCCTCGGAACCGCGGTGTTTCCAATCAGAAGCCTAGTCTAGATCGGCGAGTTGAACGAAACCTGAAGCCGTTCACGCGGTGGCGAGCGTCTCCCGAAGCTCCCGCAGAACCGGCGTGGTGTCCGGTCTGACCCCGCGCCAGGCCGCGAAGGATTCGGCGGCCTGCTCCACGAGCATCCCGAGACCGTCAGTGACGCGTCCGGCGCCCTGTCTCCGGGCCCAGTCCAGAAACGGGCGCGACGCCGACCCGTAGACCAGGTCATAGGCAAGACTGGTTTCGGCCAGCAGTCCGGGCGGCAGCTTCAGGCCCTGCTCTCCCAGCCCGGCGGCGGTGGCATTGATCAGGAGGTCGTAGGGACCGTCCGGAATGGTGTCGAGGCCGCTGGACTCGAGGCGCGTGGTACCCGCCAGTTGCGCGAAGGACTCCACCAGTGCAACGGCGCGCTCCGGGGTCCGGTTCGCGACGACCAGCCGGGCGGGCGCCTCCCCCAGCAACGGCTCCAGCAGCCCACGGGTGGCCCCGCCGGCCCCGAGGATCAGGATCTTCCGGTCGGCGAGCTCCAGGCCCAGGCGTATGCCGAGGTCGCGCAGGAACCCCGTCCCGTCGGTATTGTCCCCGGTGAGGGTGCCGTCGGCTTCGGCCCAGACGGTGTTCACGGCCCCGGCGCTCTGCGCCCTCGCGGTGCGGCGCTCGACCAGGCGGAAGGCCTCTTCCTTGAACGGCACGGTGACGTTCAGGCCGCGCAGGCCGGTCCGGAACCAGTCGCGCACGTCCTCCGCGAAATGCCCCGGACGTCCCAGACGGGCCTCGTAGATCATGGACTGGTTCGTCTGCGCGGCGAACAGCGCGTGGATCCTCGGCGACAGGGAGTGACCGATCGGATTGCCGACCACCGCGTAGCGGTCCGGTTTCACGGGATCGCGTCCTCCCGCAACCAGGTGGCGGCGGTGAGCGCGTAGTAGGTGAGAATGCCGTCCGCTCCGGCCCGCTTCATGCCGGTCAGGGCCTCGAGCACGCAGGCCCGCTCGGCGATCCAGCCGTTCTGTGCCGCGGCCTTCAGCATCGCGTATTCGCCCGATACCTGGTAGACGAAGGTCGGGCGCCGGAACCGGTCCTTCACCCGGCGCACCACGTCGAGGTAGGGCATCCCCGGCTTGATCATCACCATGTCGGCGCCCTCGGCCAGGTCGAGCGCCACCTCGTGCAGGGCCTCGTCGCCATTGGCCGGGTCCATCTGGTAGGTCTCCTTGCCGCCCCGTCCGAGATTGCCCGCCGAGCCCACCGCATCCCGGAACGGGCCGTAGAAGCTCGATGCGTACTTCGCGGAATAGGCAAGGATGCGCGCGTGAACGTGGCCGTCCGTCTCCAGTGCCTGCCGGATCGCGCCGATGCGTCCGTCCATCATGTCGGAGGGCGCGACCACGTCGGCACCCGCCTCGGCGTGGGAGCGTGCCTGGCGCACCAGGGCCTCGACGGTGACGTCGTTCATCACGTACCCCTCGTCGTCAACGATCCCGTCCTGGCCGTGCGTGGTGAACGGATCGAGCGCGACGTCGGTGATCACGCCGAGTTCGGGGAGGGCCGCCTTCAGCGCGCGCACCG
The DNA here is from genome assembly GCA_011389655.1 of Thioalkalivibrio sp. Lineage (GTDB taxonomy): Bacteria > Pseudomonadota > Gammaproteobacteria > Ectothiorhodospirales > Ectothiorhodospiraceae > Thioalkalivibrio. The sequence goes on along the minus strand of JAABTX010000017.1, from coordinate 35,782 downwards.
CGCGCTGCGCAAGTCCCTCCGGGTTCCAGGCCTCGGCGGCGTCCAGGCTCTTCTTCTCGGGGGGCACGACCGGAAACAGCGCCAGGGCCGGGATGCCCAGCTCCACGCAGGCCTGCGCCACGTGCAGCAGCTCGTCGATGCTCATCCGTTCCACCCCGGGCATCGAGGCCACCGGCTCGCGCCGTCCCTCTCCCTCGCGGACGAAGACCGGGTAGATCAGGTCGTCGGCGGTCAGTCGATGCTCGCGCACCAGGCGCCGGGAGAAGGCATCGCGGCGCAGGCGCCGGGGACGCGCCGCGGGAAAGCTGCCGGTGGTATCGCTCATGATCCGGGCTCTTCGTTGATCCAGTCGCGGGGTTTCAGGTAGCGCTCGTACAGCCGCGCCTCGGGGGAGCCGGGCGCCGGTTGCCAGTTGTATTCCCAGCGCACCAGCGGCGGCAGTGACATCAGGATGGACTCGGTGCGGCCCCCGGATTGCAGTCCGAACAGGGTACCCCGGTCGTAGACCAGATTGAACTCCACGTAACGCCCGCGGCGGTAGAGCTGGAACTCCCGCTCGCGTTCGCCATAGGGCGTATCCCTGCGCCTCTGCACGATCGGGCCATAGGCCTCCAGGTAGTGCTCGGCGACACTGCGCATGTAACCGAAGCAGCGATCGAAGCCGCCGTCGTTCAGGTCATCGAAGAACAGCCCGCCAATGCCGCGCGTCTCGTTCCGGTGCTTCAGGAAGAAGTATTCGTCGCACCACCGCTTGTGCCGCGCATAGAGGTCCGGGCCGAACGGCCGGCAGGCGGTCTCGGCGGTCCGGTGCCAGTGCACGCAGTCCTCGTCGAAGCCATAGTAGGGCGTCAGGTCGAAGCCGCCACCGAACCACCAGATCGGCGGCTCGGCTTCCCGCTCCGCGACGAAGACCCGGACGTTCGCGTGCGAGGTCGGCACGTAGGGGTTCAGCGGATGGATCACCAGGGACACGCCGGCCGCCTGAAACGAGCGACCGGCCAGCTCGGGCCGATGGGCGGTGGCCGAGGCCGGCAGGCCCGAGCCCATTACGTGCGAAAAGTTGACGCCGGCCTGCTCGAAGACGGTCCCGTTGCGCAGCACCCGCGAACGCCCGCCGCCACCCGCCTCGCGGGTCCAGGCATCTTCGCGGAAGCGGGCGCCGCCATCGAGAGACTCGAGGCCGGAGCAGATCCGGTCCTGCAGGGCCTCGAGATAGTCCAGCACGGGTTCGATGCGAAAGTCTTCGTTCATGGCCAGTTTCCTCCCTGCGGCACAGGCAAGTGCCCGCAGAATCGACCACCGCGGGTGATTGATTCTAAGCCAGGCTGCAAACCGGCTGTGCAGCGCCGCGTGCGCTGGGAAGGCCGGGATGGCTCCATTCAGCGCTTCCCTAGCGCGCCACCGGGCCGCCCCGGATCCAGGCGCCGGTCACCATATCGCGGATGCTGCTCGGCCTCTCCGCCTCGCCGCACGGCCGGTCGAGAATGCCGTCCACGCGTCCCTCGAAGTGCCGCCGGACGCATTCGGTGTCGCGGCAGGGCGGTGCGCCCGACCGGTTCGCGCTGGTGGAGACCAGGGCCGAGCCGGCCGCGGAGCACAGGGCGCGCACCGAGGCGTGGGCGGTCACCCGGACCGCAAGCCGGGTGTGGCGGCCGCGCAGCCAGTCCGGACAGGCCGGGCGGGCCGGCCAGAGCCAGGTGTGCGGGCCGGGCCAGGAGGCCTCGGCCATCGCCTGCATCGCCTCCGGCACGGGCTCCAGCCAGTGGGCCACGCGCGAGAGGTCGTCGGTGATCACGATCACGCCCTTGCCCACGTCGCGGTTCTTGATCTCCAGCAGGCGTTCGAAGGCGGCGGCATCCGCAGGCCGGCAACCAAGTCCGAACACCGCCTCGGTGGGGTAGGCGATCACCCCCCCGTTGCGCACCACGGTCGCGATCGCCTCGATGTCTGCAGAGACCCGGGTCTCGCGTGCGTCTCCGGCGGGAACAGGCATCGGATCCGTGACGGTCGGTGCGGCCGCGGGCGCGTCAGGTTCCGCCTGGCGCGCCCGGCCGGGAACCCGTACGGCCGGATCCGCCGGTGTCGCGTTTCGAGCCCTTGGCCGGCTTGGACGCGGCCGGCTTCTTCGCCGCCGCCCGTTTCTTCCCGCCGGTGGCCGCCTTCGCGGTTGCGGAGCGGGATGCGGTGGGCTTCTTCGTGCCGTTGGGCTTCCCGGCCGCCGCCTCCTTCCGGGGCGTGCTCTTCGCCGATGCCTTTGCCGCCTTGCCGCCGCGCCGGCCGCGTCGCTCCGGGGCCGCGGCCAGCAGCTCCCGGCACTCCTCCAGCGTCAGGCTGGCCGGTTCCCGGTCCTTCGGGATCTTCGCGTTCTTGCTGCCATCGGTGATGTAGGGCCCGTAGCGGCCGTTGAGGACCTCGATTCCTTCCTCCGGGAAGGACCGGATGTGCTTCTGGGCATCCAGGGCCTTCTTCTCGGCAATGATCTCCAGTGCCCGCGGCAGCTCGATGGTCCAGACGTCGTCGTCGGGCCCCAGCGAGGCGAACTTCCGGCCGTACTTCACATACGGGCCGAAGCGGCCGACGTTCACCTGCACCGGCTCACCCTCTCCGGTCTCTCCCAGGTCCCTCGGCAGCCTGAACAGCGCGAGGGCCTCCTCCAGCGTGACCTGGTCCATCTTCTGCCCGGGCAGAAGCCCCGCGAACCGCGGTTTTTCCTCGTCGTCCTTGGTGCCGATCTGCACGATCGGGCCGAACCGGCCCAGGCGCACGCTCACCGGCCGCCCGCTCTTCGGGTCGGTGCCCAGATCGCGCGACTGCACCGCCTCGGCGCGGCTCACGCTTGCCGCCTTGTCCTCGACCTGCTCGCGGAAGTCGGTCCAGAAGCGCTCGAGGACCGGGATCCACTCCTTCTCCCCGCGGGCGATCTCGTCCAGCTCGTCCTCCAGCTTCGCGGTGAAGTCGTAGTCGACGTAGCGGGTGAAGTGCTGGGTCAGGAAGGCGTTCACGATCCGTCCGATGTCGGTGGGCAGGAAGCGCTTGCCGTCCATCTCCACGTATTCGCGCGACTGCAGCGTCGAGATGATGCTGGCATAGGTCGACGGCCGGCCGATGCCGTATTCCTCCAGCGTCTTGACCAGGCTGGCCTCGGTGTAGCGCGGCGGCGGTTCCGTGAAGTGCTGTTCCGCGTCGATGTCGAGCAGGTCCACGACCATGCCCTCGGCCAGCTCCGGCAGGCGCCGTTCCTCGTCATCCCGGCTGGCCTCGTCGCGGCCCTCCTGGTAGACGGCGATGAAGCCGGCGTGACGCAGGGTGGAACCGGTGGCGCGGAAGCGATGGGAGCTGTCGCCCGGCACGAGGTCGGCCGCGACGGTGTCGAAGGTCGCGTGGACCATCTGGCAGGCGACGGTGCGTTTCCAGACCAGCTCGTAGAGACGGGCCTGGTCCGAACTCATGCGGTCGCGGATCTCGTCCGGGAGCCGCCGCACCGAGGTCGGGCGGATCGCCTCGTGCGCTTCCTGCGCGTTCTTCGACTTGGTCTTGTACTGGCGCGGGCTCGACGGGAGGTTGTCCGCGCCGTAGCGCTCCTCGATCAGGCCCCGGATCTCGGCGATCGCCTCGCCGGCGAGGGTCACCGAGTCGGTACGCATGTAGGTGATCAGGCCGATCGCGCCGCTGCCGAGGTCGATGCCCTCGTAGAGCTGCTGGGCGACGCGCATCGTGCGGCTGGCGGTGAAGCCGAGCTTGCGCGAGGCCTCCTGCTGGAGCGTCGACGTGGTGAAGGGGGCGGCCGGGTTGCGCTTGCGCTGTTTCTTCTCCACGGAATCGACGCGCAGGCGACCGTCCGCCGCCTGCAGCAGCCGGTTCCGGGCGTCATGCGCCAGCGTGTCGGAGTTCAGATCGAACTGGTCGAGCCTGCGTCCGTCGAGATAGGTGAGCCGCGCGGTGAAGGCCTGGTCCTTGCGCCGCACCTGCGCGTCGATGGTCCAGTATTCCCGTGCGACGAAGCGCTCGATCTCGTCCTCGCGCTCGCAGATCATCCGCAGTGCCGGGCTCTGCACCCGTCCCGCCGACAGTCCCCGCTTGATCTTGCGCCAGAGCAGGGGCGACAGGTTGAACCCGACCAGATAGTCCAGCGCGCGCCGTGCCTGCTGGGCGTTGATCAGGTCGCGGGACAGGCTGCGCGGATGCGCGACCGCGTCCCGGATCGCGCGCTGGGTGATCTCGTGGAAGACCACGCGCTTCACTGGCCGATCGCCGAGCAGGCCGCGCTCGCGGAGGATCTCCAGCAGGTGCCAGGAGATGGCCTCCCCCTCGCGGTCGGGGTCGGTTGCGAGGATCAGCGTGTCCGCCGCCTTCAGGGCGCGGGCGATCGACTGGACCTGCCGCTCGTTGCGCTCGATCACCTCGTAATTCATCCGGAACCCGGCATCCGGGTCCACCGCGCCCTCCTTCGGGACCAGGTCCCGCACGTGTCCGTAGGACGCGAGCACGGTGAACTCCGGCCCGAGGTACTTGCCGATGGTCTTGGCCTTTGCAGGCGATTCCACAATGACGAGGTTGTTGCTCATGTCGCTCGGGACCACTCCGTCTGCGCCCGGGTTCCAGGAGGATGCGTCCGCGCGGAGCCGCGGAAATCCGCACGGCCAGGCCGCAGGCGGCGTGTCGGCTCGGGAAGGCGGCGGACGCAGGGCTGCGTTAAGGGTCTTTCAGTGAAGGTATTCGGTCAGCGCGGGTACGCTCTCGGCCATCACCACCTCCTCGAGACGCGAGTAGGCGATGTTGTCGTCGGGCTGGTTGAACAGCACCATCAGCACGACCCATTTCAGCTGATGCAGATCGATCTCGTCGGCATCGAGTTCCATCACGCGGTCGATCACCAGCTCCCGGGTCCCGGTGGTGAGCAACCCGTTCTGCTCCAGGAACACCAGGAAGCCCCGGGCCTCGAGGTTCAGCCGATGCTGCTCCTCGAAGGTATACACTCGCTGCGCCGCCTCGGACCCGAGGCGCTCGGGCACCGGCTCCTCGCTGACCAGACGGTCCAGCCATCCCAGCGCCTGGTCGATCTCGGCAGAGGGGAAGCCCGCCTCGTGCAGGCGTGCCTGAAGGTCCTGCCGATCCGGTTCGCTGTCCGAGTCGTCGTCCATGTAGTGATCGAACAGGTACATCAGCACGTCCAGCACGTCTTCTTTCATGTCGTGTGCGTTCCTGCATCGAGGCGCTGGTAGCGCCCGTGGCTGAGTGAGGCCACGCGGCCGTTGAGTTCCATCAAAACCAGAATGGAGGAAAGCGTCTCCACGGTCAATCCGGTGCGCTGCAGCAATTCCTCGAGGCTCACGGGATCGAATCCCATCAGTGTCAGTACCCGCTCGTGCTCGGGATCGAGGCTGGCGGCATCGTCGGGCGGCGGTGCCGGATCGCTTGAGCGTCCGCCCACGCCGAGCCACTCGGCGAGATCCTCCAGGATGTCGTCAGGCGATTCCACCAGCTGCGCCCCCTCCTGGATCAGCCGGTGGCAGCCCCGGCTCAGCGGGCTCAGGATCGATCCCGGTACCGCATAGACCGAACGCCCCTGTTCGGCGGCGAGACGCGCGGTGATCAGGGAGCCGCTGCGCAGCGCGGCCTCAACCACCAGGGTGCCGAGGGCCAGTCCGCTGATCACCCGGTTGCGCTGGGGGAAGTGGCCGGAGCGTGCCGCGGTGCCGGTCGGCCAGAGGGCAACCATCAGGCCCTGGTCCGCGACCCGGTGCGCAAGGCGGCGGTGTGCCGACGGATAGACCCGATCGGGACCGGTGGCCACCACGGCCACGGTGCTTCCCCCCGGTCCGGACAGTGCGCCCCGGTGGGCAGCCGCGTCGATACCGCGGGCGAGGCCGCTGGTCACGGTCAGACCCGCGGAGGCGAGCGATCGGGCGAAGCGTTCGGCGATGCGCAGCCCCTGGGGTGTCGCCTCGCGGCTGCCCACGATCGCGATCTGCGGCCGCCGCAGCATCGCGGGATCCCCGACCAGGTACAGGGCCGGCGGCGGATCGGGCAGCTGGGCCAGCAGGGGCGGGTAATCCGGGTCGTCCCGGGTCAGGATGAAGTGCCGGGGGTCGCTCTCCAGCCACTCCAGGTCGGCGTCGACCCCGGCCTCGCGGACCGCGACGTCGCCGCCCTCGCACGGGCTGCCGCCGGCGCCGGCCGCGGCCCAGGCCCGGGCGTCGGCCTGCAGTGCCGCGGCAGGGGTTCCGAAGGCCTCCAGCAGGCGGGCGACACGCCGTGGGCCGAGTCCCGGGGTGTGCAGCAGGCGGAGCCAGTCACGCAGCCGTTCCCTCGGCGCCTCGTTTGCCGGATCAGGGGTGTCGGGTCTTGAACCCTTCACGGATGGGCCGCATCGACTCGATCACCAGGCCATAGGCCACCTTCTCGAAGGTCCGGAACACCATCAGCGTACCGACCTTCTCCTCGGGCAGCTGCACGACGTCGTTGCGTCCCTCGCTGACGGGATCTACGGCGGTACGTCCCGCTGCCCACACCGCGAAGACCTGGCCGTCCCGGACGCCTTCGCGCTCACCCCGGTTGATCACCGCGGCCTGGTACCTGCCGATCTGGGTGATCGCGTCGAACAGCAGGATCACCTCGCCCTCGAGCCCCGGCGGCGGGTTGCTGATGTCGAACAGCAGATCCGGGTCCTCGTCGAAGCCGATCAGGCGGTCGCCGCGCAGCGCCTCGCGTTCGCCGGCGCTGATCAGCGCGGTCGCGATCTCGCCGCCACGGACGATCTCGGCCTGGCCGACGGGGATGATTGCCACCCCCAGTTCCTCGCCGGTCTCGGGGTCCACCAGCATCCGGTCCCTGCGGACCAGCTGATAGAGGTCGTACTGCTCGGCGTCCGGGGCGTTGCGCACGTAGACCTCGTCGCCGGGGCCGAAGAGCACCCGCTCGTCCCGGGCGGCCACGATGTGGGGAGCCTGCTCCAGCGTCTCCTCGTCGACCACGCGGGCGCGGAACATGAACGGCTGCAGCGCGGCGATCGGGAAGGGCTTCTCCGCGAGTTCCTCGATGCGCGTGCGCGGACCGGCGTCCACCATCACGCGCGGCCGGTCATCGATGAAGTGGATGCTCAGCACGTCACCGGGATAGATAAGGTGCGGGTTGCGCACCTCGGGATTGACCAGCCAGATCTCCGACCAGTACCAGGGATCGCGCAGGAAGACGTTGGCGATGCTCCACAGCGTATCGCCCTCCTGGACCACGTACCGCTCCGGCGCTGTCGGTCGCAGCACCGGTTCCGGTGCGGGTTCCGGCTCGGGTGCCGTCATCGGCTCGGGAGCCGGCTCCGGTTCCGGCACTGCGGGTTCGGGAGCGGTCGCACAGGCGACCAGCCCCAGCGCCAACAGGACAACAACGGCCGTCTGGCGCACGCGTGCTGCAGCCCTTGCATCGAACATCGTTTTCCCCCTGTTCATGTCCCCGCGACGTCCGCCCGGCGCGTTCTCTCGCCGTCACCGCTCGCGATGCCGGGCGAATTCCTGCCGGCCGCCGCTGTCTGATTCCCCGACCGGACCTCTGCACGGCAGTGTCCGCGCCAGTTTGCGGTTCTATCGTAAAATGCACCGCTGACCCAATATACTGCAAAACAGGTCCCGCGGCGGTACGGCGCCCCGTCAACCTGAAGATCGCGCCCAGCGCACTCGCGATTCCCGCTCCCGCCGGCGGGCGAGGGCCGGTGGGAAGGGACGATCACGCGATCCGCGGCCGATCTTCATTCCCTGGATCGGCGTCTATCGTCAACATCTTTAGAAGTTAGCAGAAAAACGTTGCCGGCACAGTACAAAAAGATCGAGGTCTTATCGATGGCACTTAGAGAAATCCTTCACTTTCCGGACCCGCGGCTGCGCCTGCGCGCGCATCCGGTGGACCAGGTGGACGATTCCGTGCGGCAACTGGTCGACGACATGTTCGAGACCATGTACACGGCCCCGGGCATCGGCCTTGCCGCCACGCAGATCAACGTGCAGAAGAGGATCCTGGTCGCGGACGTGTCGGAGGACCAGGCCGAGCCCCACTGCCTGATCAACCCGGAGATCGTCAGCCGCGAGGGGGAGGAGGAGATGGACGAGGGCTGCCTCTCCGTTCCCGGCTTCTACGAGACCGTACGCCGGGCCGAGCGCATCCGCGTGCGGGCGCAGAACCGGGACGGCCAGTCCTTCGAGATGGACGTCGACGGCCTGCTCGCGGTCTGCATCCAGCACGAGATCGACCACCTCGACGGCAAGCTCTTCGTCGATTATCTCTCCACCCTGAAGCGCAATCGCATCCGCAAGAAGCTGGAGAAGCAGGCGGCCAGGGCGCCGTCCGCGAGCCCGGCCGTGGCCGGCTCCGTCGCCGGCCGTTGATGGCCGCGGACCGGCGCATCGTCTATGCCGGGACTCCGGAATTCGCGGTTCCCGCGCTGGCGGCCCTGATTGCCTCGGGGCGGACACCCGTTGGGGTGTACACGCAGCCGGATCGCCCCGCCGGGCGGGGCCGCAGGCTGAGCCCGAGTCCGGTGAAACGGATCGCGCAGGCGGCGGGAGTCCCGGTGCTGCAGCCGGCATCGCTGCAGTCCGACGAGGCCCACGGGGAACTGCGGCAGCTGCAACCGGACATCCTGATCGTTGCCGCGTACGGGCTGATCCTGCCGCCCGCGGTGCTGTCGATCCCCTCTTTCGGGTGCCTGAACATCCACGCCTCGCTGCTGCCGCGCTGGCGCGGCGCCGCCCCGGTGCAGCGCGCGATCCTGGCGGGGGACCGGCAGACCGGGGTCTGCCTGATGCATATGGAGGCGGGCCTGGACACCGGTCCCGTCTACGCCTGTGAGCGCCTGCCCCTGGATGACCGCATGATCGCCTCCGAGGTGACCGAGCGTCTTGCGGGGATGGGCGCGGCACTGCTGGTGGAACGTCTGGACGCGATTCTCGATGGCAGCCTGCAGCCGTCGCCGCAGCCGGAATCCGGGGTGCGTTACGCTCGCAAGGTCGAAAAATCGGAGGCCTGGGTGGACTGGAGCGAGCCGGCGGTCCGGATCGCCCGCCGCGTGCGTGCCTTCCAGCCCTGGCCGGTCGCGCAGACGCGTCTCGGTGACCGCGTACTGCGCATCCATCGGGCAGACGTGCCGGAGCCGGCCGAAGGGACTCCAGCGCCCCCGGGCACGGTGGTCGCGACCGGGCCCGACGGCGTCGACGTGGCGACGGGCGCTGGCCTGTTGCGCCTGCGGACGGTGCAGCTCCCGGGGCGCAGGCCGATCCCCGCGAGCGCCTGGGCCCGCGGCGAGGCCCTTCCCGGCCGGCGCCTCGGGGGCGATGGATGACGGCCGGGCAGACCGGCTGGATACCGCGCCGGCAGTGCCTCTCGGCTCTGAGTCGGGTGAGGCTGAAGGGGGAGTCGCTGACCGCGGCGCTGGCCGCGGAGACCCGCGATCTGCCGCCGCGCGAGGCCGCCTGGAGCCGGGCGCTGGCCTATGCGGCGATGCGCTGGTACATCCGCCTCGAGGCCATGGTGGACGGGATGCTCGACAGGCCGCTGAAGCCGCGTGACGCGGTGATCCGTGTCCTGCTCTGCCAGGGTCTGGCCGAGATCTTTCACTTCGGCACGCCGGATCACGCGGCGGTGCGGGAGACGGCAGAGCTGGCCCGGACCGTGCAGCGTCCGGGTGCCGTCGGCCTGGTGAACGCACTGCTGCGGCGAGCGCTGCGCGAACGCGAGCAGCTGGCGGCAGTGATGGACCGTGATCCGGCGACGCGTTATGCGTGTCCGTCGTGGCTGATCCAGGGCATCCGGGACGCCTTCCCCGACCAGTGGGAGTCGGTGCTGCAGGCCTCCACCCAGCCGGCCCCGATGACCCTCCGCGTCAACCTGGCCCGGGGCTCCCGGGAGGATCTGGCGGCGCGGCTGGAGGAGTGGGGCGGCGCCGCTGAGCAACACCCGCTGGTGCCCTCCGCGCTGACGCTGGCCGCAGCGGCGGATGTGCAGGATCTGCCGGGATTCGCCGAAGGGCTGGTTTCGGTGCAGGATGCGGCGGCCCAGTGGGCGGCCCTGCTGCTGGCGCCGCAGCCCGGAGATCGGGTGCTGGACGCCTGCGCGGCGCCCGGAGGCAAGACGGGCCACCTGCTCGAGTGCGCGGGCGGCGAGCTGGATCTGCTCGCACTGGACGTGGATGGCGGCCGCCTCGGACGGGTCCGGGAAAACCTGCACCGGCTGCATTACCATGCCCGTCTGGCGGTTGGCGATCTGTCCAATCCGGAGACGTGGTGGGACGGGAGGCCCTTTGATGCGATCCTGCTCGACGTCCCATGCTCGGCAACCGGCGTGATCCGCAGGCACCCGGACATCAAGCTGCTCCGGCGCCAGGGCGACATCCCCGACCTGGCTGTGCGCCAGCGGGAACTGCTGACTGCCGCGTGGAGTCTGCTGCGGCCCGGCGGGCGCCTGCTGTATGCCACCTGTTCGCTGCTTCGCGCGGAGAACGAGGCGGTGGTGGCCGCCTGGCTCGGGGACAATCCGGAGGCGCGGATCCGCGATCCGGGCTTCCCGGGCGGGATCGACCGCGAGGTGGGACGGGCCATTGCGCTGGGCACCCTGGACATGGACGGCTTCTACTATGCACTGCTGGGACACAGGGGCTGACCGGGTGCGGCGCTGGCTCGCGGGACTGCTCGTCTGGATGCTGCTGGTACCCTTGGTGACGATGGCGACCGAGATCCGGCAGGCCGATCACGTCTGGCAGGACCACGACCGGCTGCTGGTGCGCATGTACCTGGACATGGAGCTTCCCGGGGTGGTGCTCGACGCGCTCGAGAATGGGGTGCGCGTGGATTTCATCTCCGAGGCCCGCCTAGAGTACCCGCGCTGGCTCATCGGCGAGCGCATCCTGACGGCGCAGACCCGCTCGGTGCGTATCGAATACTACGAACTGAGTCGCCACTACGTGGTCACGGATCACGAACGCCAGCAGACCGATCTCGCGCCGACTCTCGGTGATGCGCTGGAGATCCTGGCCCGGCGCCTCGGGCGGATGGTGCTGGAAGTGGACCGGGATTCGCTGCGCCCCGGGCGCGACTACCAGCTGGCAACGCGGATCCAGGTGGATCACTCGGCCCTGCCGCTGCCTCTGCAATGGGATGCGCGACTGCGCAGCGCCTACGTGACGCGACTGGGGTGGTATCGGTGGTCCTTGGACTGAGACGTTTTCCCTGGGGCCTGCTGGGCATGGTCCTGCTGTTCCTGCTGCTGCTGGCCTCGCTGGTCCTGATGGGCGACGCGGCCCAGAATTCCGCGCGGTTCGAGCAGCTCTTCCTGTGGCTGCTGGCCTTTCACGGCCTGGTCCTGGTGGCGCTCGGGATCCGGATCATCTACCAGTTCTCGCGCCTGATCGTGCAGTACCGGGACGGCGCGCCCGGGAGCCGCCTGACGCTGCGGCTGGTGGCCGGTTTCATGCTGGTCGCGGTGCTGCCGGTGACGGTGGTCTACTACTTCTCCTTCAAGTTCCTGAACGAGGGCGTGGATTCATGGTTCGACGTGCGGGTCGAGGGGGCGCTGGAGGACGCACTGGAACTGTCCCGCTCGTCGCTGGATCTGCGTGTCCGGCAGCTGGCGCGGGAGACGCAGGAGATCATGGGGCAGCTGCAGGATGTGTCCGAGACCCTGGTGCCGCTGGCCCTGAACGATCTCCGCGCCCAGATGGACGCCCAGGAACTGACCCTGGTCGGCGCGAACAACCGGATCATCGCCTCCAGCACCGACAGTCCGATCCGGCGGCTGCCCTCGCCTCCAGGGTCCGACGTGCTGCTGCGCATGAGCCCCGGACAGCCCTTCACCCGGCTCGAACCGCAGGCGGACGGAAGTCTCGTGATCCGGGTGGTTGCGGCCGCCAGCGAGCGCCGGCCGGGCGCCGACAGTCGCATCCTTCAGGGCATCTACCCCGTGGACCCGCGCATGAGCGCGCTGGCAGTGCGGGTGCAGGACGCCTTTGTCGATTACCGGGAGTTCGCGTACTTGCGCGGGCCGATCAAGCAGGGCTTCATCTTCACGATGTCCCTCGCGCTGGCCATCTCGCTGATGGCGGCGCTCTGGGCGGGACTGCTCGTCGCCCGCCGGCTGGTGCGCCCGGTGACGGACCTGGCCGAGGGCACCCGGCTGGTGGCGTCGGGCGACTACAGCACCCGGCTCGCGGTCAGCCGGGACGACGAACTCGGTTTCCTGGTGCGCTCGTTCAACGCGATGACGCGCACGCTGAGCGAGGCGCGTCAGGAGGCGGAGCGCAACCGCCGGCTCCTCGATGCAGAGCGCGCCTACCTCGAGAGCGTGCTGCAGCACCTGCGCTCCGGGGTGCTGGCACTCGATGGCAGCCTGCGCCTGCGCACCGCCAACGGGGCCGCCTGCCAGATCCTCGAGTGCGACCTGTGGGCCGGGCACAACCGGTTCTTGTCCGAGTACGACGGCGAGTGTCCGCTGGTGGCCCAGTTCTTCGACGCGATCAGCGACGCGCTGACCCGCCGCGAGGAAGAGTGGTCGCGCGAGGTCGTGGTGTTCACGCGCACCGGGCGCAAGGTGCTGATGACCCGGGCCGTGTGGCTGCCGAATCTCGGCAACAACCGCGGGCTGCACGCCATCGTCTTCGATGACATGACCGAGTTCCTGCGCGCCCAGCGCGATGCCGCCTGGGGCGAGGTGGCAAGGCGGCTCGCGCACGAGATCAAGAACCCGCTGACGCCGATCCAGCTCTCCGCCGAACGGCTCTCGCGGCGCTTGGGCAAGACCCTCCAGGGCTCCGACCGCGAGGTGCTGGATCGGGCGACGCAGACCATCGTCCAGCAGGTGGAGGCGATGAAGACCCTGGTCAACGCCTTCCGCGACTATGCCCAGGCGCCGCGGCTCGCGCTGGTGCCCCTGGATCTGAACGATCTGTTGCGCGACGTCTGTGAGCTCTACGGGGGGGTGGAGCACGCGCGCATCGTGCTCGACCTGGAGCCGGGGCTGCCCGCGATCCGGGCGGACGCGGGCCGGCTGCGGCAGCTGCTGCACAACCTGATCAAGAACGCGATGGAGGCCGTGGCGCAGCAGCCCGCGGGCGAGGTCCAGGTCGCGACCCGCAGTCTCGACGACGACAATGGCCGACGGGTTGAACTGCGGGTGGCGGACAACGGGCCCGGCATCCGACCGGAGTTCCTTGAACGCATCTTCGAGCCCTACACCACGGACAAGCCGCGGGGCACCGGGCTGGGTCTGGCGGTGGCGCAGAAGATCGTCGAGGAGCACGGGGGCATGATTGAATGCCATAATCGGTCCGTCGGCGGCGCCGTGTTCGTGATCCGGATTCCGGTCGATCATGGCGGTGACGAAGGCGACGTCGGAGACGAACGGGAATGAGCGTAGCGTACGTACTGGTGGTGGACGATGAGCCGGACATCCGCATGCTGCTGCGCGATGTGCTGGAGGACGAGGGCTACGAGGTGGCGCTCGCCGGCTCGGTGGCCGAGGCCAAGGCGGCCCGGCGCGCCCGGCGTCCCGACCTGGTGCTGCTCGACGTCTGGATGCCGGACGGGGACGGGATCAGCCTGCTGAAGGAGTGGAGCGACGAGGACGGGCTGCCGTTCCCGGTAGTGATGATCTCCGGTCACGGCAACGTGGAGACCGCAGTCGACGCGACCCGCCTCGGTGCCTACGACTTCATCGAGAAGCCCCTGTCCATCGACAAGCTCACGATCACCCTGAGCAATGCGCTGGAGTCGGACCGGCTGCAGCGCGAGAACCAGGGACTCCGCCGCTTCGGCGCTGCGATCGCCGAACCGGTCGGCGACAGCGCGGTGATGAACAGCCTGCGCGACCAGGTGCAGCGCATGGCGCAGCACGACACCTGGGTTCTGATCTCCGGCGAGGCCGGTGTGGGCAAGCACACCTTCGCGCGCTACCTGCACGGGCGCAGTGCCCGTCGCGACAACCCCTTCATCGTGGTCGCGGTCGGGTCGCTGTCCGGTGAGGAATCCGTCGCCGAGCTCTTCGGCGCCGAGCACGGGGAGCGTGTCCGCTTCGGGCTGCTGGAACAGGCCGCCGGGGGGGTGCTCTTTCTGGACGAGGTGGCGGAGATGGATCCGCAGACGCAGGGCCGGCTTCTGCATGCGCTGGACACGCAGCGCATCACCCGGATCGGTGGCACCCAGCCGATCACCGTGAATGTCCGCGTGGTGGCCGCGACCAAGGTCGATCTCGGTGAGGCCGTCGCCCAGGGCGGGTTCCGGGAGGACCTGTACTACCGCCTGAACGTGTTGCCGCTGAAGATCCCGCCCCTGCGCGAGCACCCCGAGGACATCCCGGCGCTGCTCAACTACCACATGGTCCAGCTGCATCAGCAGGAAGGGCTGCCGGTGCGCAGCTTCCAGCCGGGGGCGCTGGAGCAGCTGCGCCGTTATCACTGGCCGGGAAACGTCCGCGAACTGCGCAACTTCGTGCAGCGGCTGATGATCCTCGGGTCCGGTGACGAGGTGAGCCGCGAGGAGGTGGAACGCACACTGTCGGGACAGACGCTGCAGGAGGCCGAGCTGGAGGAGGCCGGTCTGTTCCCCGATCTCCCGCTGCGCGAGGCCCGCGAGCAGTTCGAACGCCAGTACCTGATCCACCAGCTCGAGCGCAGCGAGGGCAACATGACCCGCCTGGCGGAGCGCGTCGGGCTGGAGCGGACCCACCTCTACCGGAAGTTCAAGACTCTGGGCATTGATCCGAAGAGGCTCAAGGCCGAGGGCTGAGCGCGGGGTTCCGATTGAAGCGTATCGTCATCGTCGGTGCGGGGCAGGTGGGGCAGTCGCTCGCGGAGGCCCTCAGTGGAGACGGTCACAACGTGACGGTGATCGATACCCGCGCCGACTGTCTGGAGGCCATCGCCAGCCACCTCGACATCCGGACGATCAGCGGCTTCGGCTGCCATCCGGGCGTACTCGAATCCGCGGGCGCGCGGGAGGCCGAGGTGCTCATCGCGGTGACCGATTCCGACGAGGTGAACATGCTCGCCTGCCAGGTCGGCTCCACGCTGTTCGGAATCGGCACCAAGATCGCGCGGGTGCGCGAGCGCAGCTATCACGACAACCCCGGGCTCTTCGCGCCGGACGCGGTGCCGGTGGACATGCTGATCTCCCCCGAGGCGATCGTGACCAGCCAGATCCAGCGCCTGCTCGAACATCCCGGTGCGCTGCAGGTCCTGGACTTCGCCGACGGACTGGTATCGCTGGTCGGGGTCAGGGCCTACTACGGCGGTCCGCTGGTGGGCCACGAGCTGCGCAGGATCAGCACCGACATGCCGGGCATCCACACCCGCGTCGCAGCGATCTTCCGGCGCAATCGCCCCATCGAGCCGGATGGGGACACCGTGGTGGAGGCCGAGGACGAGGTCTTCTTCGTGGCCGCGAAGAAGAACATCCGGGCCGTGACCTCGGAACTGCGCAAGCTGGACAAGCCCTACCGGCGGGTCCTCGTGGGCGGTGGCGGCAACATCGGCCGCCGGCTGGCGGAGGCGCTGGCCGATCGTTACGAGGTCCGGCTGATCGAGCGTGATCCGCAGCGCGCGGAATACCTGGCCGCGGAACTGCCCCCCGACACGCAGGTGCTGACCGGGGACAGCGCCGATGACCGCTTCCTGGAAAGCTGCGGAATCGGCGACATGGATGTGTTCTGCGCGGTGACCAACGACGACCAGGCCAACATCTTTTCCGGAATGCTGGCCAAGCGCCGGGGTGTGCGCAAGGTGATGGCGCTGATCAACCGCCCCGGCTACGTCGACCTGATGGAGGGCGGACCGATCGATGTGGCGCTCTCCCCGCAGCAGGCGACCATCGGGGTGCTGCTGGCGCGCGTGCGCGAGGAAGGGACCGCGACCGTGCACAGCCTGCGCCGGGGCGCAGCGGAGGCGATCGAGACCATTGTCAGCGGAGACCGGCGGACGTCGCGCGTGGTCGACCGACGCATCGACGAGTTGCGGCTGCCAAGGGGCGCCAGCATCGGCGCGATCGTGCGCGACCGGGAGGTGATCGTGCCCCACCATGACACCGTGATCCGAGCCGGCGACCACGTGATCCTGTTCCTGACCGAACGCGACCGGGTGAAGGCCGTGCAGCGCCTGTTCCGGCCGGCTTCGCGGTTATTCTAGTGATAAGCCACCGGTGGGGCTGTGCTAACCCCCCGCCCCCCCGAATGAAACTGGAGGAACAAAAATGGCCGACATGATCCCCCGTTTCGAGGCCATGCTCGAGGCCGGTCAGGATTCGCCGATGCTGCGCCTGTCGCTGGCCAACGCCCTGGTGGCGGCGGGAAGGACCGGCGAGGCGATCCCGCACCTGGAACGCGCGCTGGAGCAGGACGCCGGCTACTCCGCGGCCTGGAAGCTCCTCGGGCGGAGCCTGCTCGATGCCGGCGAACCGGCCCGGGCACTCGAGGTCTGCGAGCGCGGCGCGTCCGTGGCCCGGGACAGGGGCGACCTGCAGGCGGCGAAGGAGATGGAGGTCTTCGCCCGGCGGGCGCGCAAACAGATCGTTCCTCCCGCCGGCGGGCAATGAGCACCCGCGCAGGCGCCGCGGCTCCCGGGGCCGATGCCCACCGGGCCGAACTGACCTGGCGCCACGCATCGCCGCGGCACTGGGGCACGTGGTTCGGCCTTGGCCTGCTGTGGCTGCTGCACCGGCTGCCGCGGCCGGTGCTGCGCGCGCTGGTTCCGGGACTGGCCCGGGCGCTGCGCGCAGGCTCCCCGAAGCGCCGGCATATCGCGCGGGTAAACCTCTCCTGGTGCTTCCCGGATCTGACCCGGGACCAGCGCGAGCGCCTGCTGCGCGAGCACTACCGGTATGCGGCGCAGAGCATGCTCGACTACGGGATGCTCTGGTTCGGGTCGCCGCAGACGCATGCGGCCCGCATTCGCCTGGTGGGCGAAGAGCACTACCAGCGGCTGCGCGCCCGGGACGTGCCGGTGATCGTGCTTGCACCGCACTCGTTGGCGCTGGACCACGGCGGGCTGCGCATGAGCCAGTCTTACGATGGGGTGTCCTTCGCCAAACCGATGCGGAATCCGTTGGTCGAGTGGGTCAATCACCGCTCCAGGACCCGCTATTCCGGCGACATCTTCACCCGGGAGCAGGGTCTGCGGCCGGCGATCCGCCAGATCCGGCGGGGACGCTTCTTCTACTATCTGCCGGACGAGGATCTTGGCGCCGAGGGGGCGGTCTTCGCGGAGTTCTTCGGCGTGCGCAAGGCGACCTTGACCGCGCTGGGGCGTCTCGCTCGGATGACCGGCGCCGCTGTGCTGCCGAGTTTCACGAGCTACGACCGAGCCGAGGACCAGTACGTGCTGAAGCTGTGGCCGCCGCTGGAGGATTTTCCGAGCGGCGACGACAGTGCCGATGCCCGGGCGATGAACGCGGCCATCGAGCGCGCGATTCGCGAGGCGCCGGCCCAGTATCTGTGGACGATGCGGCTGTTCCGGACCCGCCCCGGGGGGCAGCCACACCCCTATCGTTATCCCCCCTGATGCCGGCGCGGCCGGCAACCGCCCGAGCTAGTGGGCCATGCGGAAGGTTCGGTACCAGATCGCTTCGCCAGAAGCGCCGGCGCTGCGTTGGGCCAGTTTGAAATAGGCCCACTATTCCTGCCCTTGCCCTCCTTGCTCCGGCCCTTCTGGCTGTGCTCCATAGTCACCGAACTTTCCGCATGGCTCACTAGAATCTGTAACATACCGGAGAGTAGGATGCCGCGATGGTTGCCAGGGTCCTGACCGTCAAGCCCTCTCACATGCAGCGCCCGGTTGGCCAGGTCGCCCGGCTGCTGATGCGCAAGCGTCTTGCGGTGGCCGACGCACTGGCAGGGGAGCTGGACGATCCGGATGCGGTGCACCAGTTCCGGGTCGCGATACGGCGTGCGCGCAGCATCGAGAAGGCCTACCGTCCGTACCTGACCGACGTCGTCACCCGGAAGCTTCGCCGGCGCCTGAAGGCGGTGGTCGACGCCACGGGCGCGGCTCGGGACACCGAGGTACAGCTGGCCCGGCTGGCGCAGCGACGGTCCGATCCGAAACCGCATCAGAGGCCCGGCTTCGACTGGCTGCAGCAGCGCCTGGAGGAACGGCTGGAGGCTGAATATGCGGAACTCCGGGCGACCCTGGCGGAGCGCTTCCGGCTGGTGCACAAGCCGCTGCGCGCCCGGCTCAAGGCGAAGCGCGACGACCCCCGGCACAGCTTCGCCGAGGTGACAGCGGGACTGCTGCTCGAGGCCAGCGGCGATTTTGCGACGCAGTGCGCCAACATCCTTGCCGATACCGCGGAGGAGCCGTTGCACATCGCCCGCATCAGCGGGAAGCGCCTGCGCTACCTGCTGGAGCCGCTGGTCGTCGTCCTTCCCGACGCGGCCGAACAGGCCCGGCAACTGAAGGTGCTGCAGGATCTGCTGGGCGAGATCCACGATCTGCAGGTCTTCGGACAGGAGCTGGCCGTGGCCTCCGAGGAGGCCGGCGCCATGCGCATGCGCCAGCTGATCGAGCTGTCCCTGACCCTGCCGCAGGATTCGGCGGAGCTCGAGCGGGCGCGCCAGCTGGACGAGCGGGCCGGCCTGATGTCACTGGCCCGGGAACTGCAGACGCGCCAGATCGACCTGGTCGAGCATCTGCGTGCCCGGTTGCGGGCCGGACATGCGGAGGAGCTGGTGACGTCAGTCCGGGGGCTCGCGAGGGACTGCGCCCGGGCCGGGCTGCTTGCGGAACCCGCCCGTGGCCTGCCGGACTAAACATCATGTCGATACGCGACGCCCCGAGGGATGAGAGCGCCGTATGGAGTGCGGCGGCTTGCCGCCGCCTTGCGCTGCAGGGGGCTGCCTCCTGCCGCGGAAGCAAGCTCCCGCACTCCATGGCGCGAACGGGGCGCAGGAGACGGGCGACCGTCCAGCCGAGGTGGCGGCAGGGCCAACTATCGGTCGTGCACGCCGTGTTCTTTCGTGGCTGCTCTTGCACGTCAACGCTGCCGGGCGGCAGCAGGGGATATGCTGATGCACTCGATGCGAACGGGTCCCTGGCGGATCCTTCCCTTTCTGCTCCTGCTCGTCTCGCTCGCGGCCTGCGCGGGGGAGCAGGGACGTGCGGGCGCGTCCGCCGACTACCGCGTCGTGCCACTGACCGACGGCCTGTCGCACCCCTGGGCGCTGGCCTTCCTGCCCGACGGCGACATCCTGATCAGCGAACGGCCCGGGCGCCTCAGGATCTTCCGCGACGGCAGGCTGTTGCCGGAGCCGGTGCCGGGGTTACCGCCGATCACCGCCACCGGTCAGGGAGGTCTGCTCGACCTGGCCCTGCATCCCGGGTTCGAGGACAACCGCTGGCTGTATTTCACCCATGCCGCCTCGGTCGGCGGCGGCGTGACCACGCGTCTGGCGCGCGCGCGCCTTGAGGATGACCGCCTGAGCGACGTCGAGATCCTGTTCACCGCCGAGCCTGCCAGCCGTGGCGGGCGCCATTTCGGCGGTCGCATTGTCTTCGACCGCGACGGGTACGTCTTCCTGTCCGTGGGCGATCGCGGAGACCGGCCGCGCGCCCAGCTACTCGATGACCACGCGGGCAGCATCATCCGGCTGCACGATGACGGCCGCGTTCCCGCGGACAACCCCTTTGCCGGGGACGACGGAGCGCGTCCGGAGATCTATGCCTACGGCGTGCGCAACCCCCAGGGAATGGCCCTGCACCCCGAGGCCGGAGCCCTGTGGGAACATGAGCACGGGCCCCGGGGCGGTGACGAGATCAACATCATCGAGCCCGGTCTGAACTACGGCTGGCCGGTGATCACCCACGGCATCGACTACTCGGGTGCCGTCGTCGGGGAGGGAATCCGCGAGAAGGAAGGCATGGAACAGCCCCTGCACCACTGGACCCCGTCGATTGCGCCATCCGGCATGGCCTTTTACCAGGGCGATGCCTTCCCCGACTGGGACGGTGATCTGCTGGTCGGGGCGCTGGCGCACCGGCACCTCGCACGGATCACGCTTGACGACGACAACACCGTGGTCTCGGAGGTCCGCCTGCTCGAGGCGCAGAACCGGCGCATCCGTGACGTGCACGTGCGCGACGGTCTGGTCTACGTGCTCACCGATCACGACCCCGGCGAACTGCTCCGCATCGAACCGCCGGGTCAGCCCTGAGGAGTTCTGGATGTTGTTTGCCGCGATGCACAAGACCCGCATGCCCGATCCCTCGGAGGCGCTGCCGGGACGCGCGACCCCGATGCCGGTACCCGAGCGCCACGCGGTGCTCGACGTCCCGCTGCTGCCGCCCTATCCCGACGGGATGGAGGTGGTCCACCTCGGCATGGGCTGCTTCTGGGGCGCGGAACGTCTGTTCTGGCGACAGCCGGGCGTTCACGTGACCGCAGTGGGCTATGGTGCCGGCCATACCCCGAATCCGACCTATCGAGAGGTGTGCTCGGGCATGACCGGGCACAACGAGCTCGTCCGCGTGGTCTTCGATCCGTCCAGGCTTGCGCTCGAGGAGGTGCTGAAGATCTTCTGGGAGGGTCACGATCCCACCCAGGGCATGCGCCAGGGAAACGACGTCGGGACGCAGTACCGCTCGGGAATCTATCCTGCGGATCCGGGGCGACTGCCGGTGGCCGAGGCCAGCCGCGAGCGCTTCAATGAAATCCTGCGCGCGGCGGGCCGCGGTCCGGTGACCACGGAGATCAGGCCGCTGGAGGATTTCTACTTCGCGGAGGACTATCACCAGCAGTACCTGGCGAAGAACCCGGAGGGTTACTGCGGCCTGGGGGGGCTCGGCATTCCCTATCCGGCCGCGAGCTGACCGGGCCGCGCGGGTGCCTGCCGGGCGGCCTCCACCAGGGCCCGGAACAGCCGCTGCTGGATCTCCTTCTGCGGCAGGTATTCGGGGTGCCACTGCACGCCGATGCACCAGCCGGCCGTGGACTCGATCGCCTGGATCACGCCCGCCGGTTCGCAGGCCGCGACCCGGATCCGCCGGCCCAGACGTTTCACGGCCTGATCGTGCAGCGCATTGACCCACAATTCTCCAGTGTCGAAGACCTCCTCCAGCCGGCTGCCGGATTCGACGGAGATCTTCTTCACCGGCAGCAGGCTGCGCGACCTCGGGGTCTCCACGTAGAACGCGTCGAGGCTGCGGTTCAGGCTCCCTCCGAGCACCACGTTGATCAGCTGCATGCCGCGACAGATGCCGAGCACCGGCAGGTGGCCGTCGAGCGCGCGGTTGATCAGGGCCTTCTCCAGGCGATCCCGCTCGGGGTCGAGGCCGCCCCGATGCGACTGGAACATGCGGCGGAGCAGCCAGAGCATCGGGTAGAAGGCGTAGCCGATCAGCCGTTGCGTCCAGCGGCGCTCGGCCGCCTGGATGTCGCTGGCGCTCGGCCCCCCGGGCTCGTCATAGAGCGCCGGGTCGACGTCCGCGCCGCCGCCGACGATCAGGGCATCGAAATCGCAGCGGTAGCAGGGTCGTGACGGGCGGATCCTGAGCGGTCGGCCGCCCGCCCGGCGCACGGCCAGCGCGGTGAAGAACCATGCCGGCCAGCCGCCGCGGTCCGGTCCGGTGATCGCGACCAGTGGACGCCGGCTCGCACCGTCCGTCTCTTCGCGGGCTGTTTCCGGATCAGAACCAGTCACGGATCCGCTGCGCCCATTGGTCCGCGAACTGCCCGAGCGCCTGCGCGGGACGCCGCAGGTATTCCGCGCGCGCATCCTGCAGGCGGTCCGTGTCCGCCGCCAGGTGTTCCACCTCGGCCCATGCATTGAACGGTCGTGCCAGAGTCCATTCGGGGTCGTCGATCTCGCAGTTCGGCAGCCGGTAGTGCAGTGCCGGACGCGGCTTGATCAGTTCGTGTTCCACCGGCGCCGACCGTACACGCTGTGCATCGATCACTGCGAACAGGGGCAGCATGTCCAGTGGGCGGTTTCGGGTCGGGTTGTGCTCGAGGTAGTCGTCGATCAGCTCGCCGATCCCCGGGCGGTAGGCGGGTTGCAGCAGGTGACGTACGTAGCTGCCCGGGAAGGGCTTGATGAATGGCGTGAGCCGGCGGGCGAGGTCGATGTTGCCGGCCTTGACCAGTGCCTCGTAGAGCAGCACGAAGGCCTGCAGCAGCGGAGTGAGCCAATCCGCATCCAGGCTGTGCGCCTCGATGTTCAGCTGCAGCCCGAAGGCGTACAGCAGCGACGCCTGGGTCCCCTGCGCTCCTTGCCGCTGGAGTGTGCCACGGACGCGGTCGAGACGCGGCAGCACGGTCATCGGTACCGGAGGAGCCACGATCTCGTACGGGACCAGGCGGGCCGCGGCATCAGCAAGCCAGCGGTCCAGGGACTCCTGATCCCTTGCATCGAGCTCGACCCCGAGGCGCCGGAGATGCTCGCGGTAGCGGTGGTCCCGGAGCACGCTGGCGTCCAGTTCCACACTGAAGTCCCCGTACTCCGTTTCGCGCACGTACGTGACGAAGGCTCCGCCGCTTTCGATCCGCCCGCCGAACTCCGCGCGCACGGCCGCGGCCATCACGTCCAGTGCAACGTCCCCCATTTCGATCTCCACCCCGATGCGGCGCGGGCGCCCGTCGGGGGCGTCCGGCCAGGGCAATTCTCGAAAACGGCTGCTCATCGCGGCTATGGCTCCTGGTCCCGCGGGTTGCGGGATCGGTGTTGTGGCGGCTTGGCCCCGGATCATAGCGCAGCCTGTGCCGGGCTTCCGGGGAACACCGGACCAAGACGGTGCTCGGCGGCTCCGCGGGCGGTCGGTTATGCTTGCGCCCTGGTGTCTGGCACGGGTTCCTCGCGGGGAGGCGAACGAACCATGGATCACATCTATCTGCACGACCTCGAAGTTGAAGCCGTGATCGGCATTCATGCCTGGGAGCAGCGGATCCGGCGCCGCCTGCGCTTCGACATCGAACTGGACACGGATACGCGGTCCGCCTCGGACTCCGGAGACATCGGTGACACCATCGACTACGCGGCCGTCGCCGACTGTGTCCGCTCGATCGTGACCCGCGGCGCCCACGTTCTGCTCGAGGGTCTGGCCGAGGAGATCGCGCAGACGCTGCTGGAACGGTTCGGCTGCCACTCGATTCGCCTGACCGTGGGCAAGCCGGGCGCGGTAGCGGGCGTGCGCGAGGTCGGCATCGTTATCGAACGGAACCGACCTTGAATGCCGGGCCCGGTCCGTCCCGGCGTGCCTTTGTCGGACTCGGCAGCAACGTCGAGCCGGCAAGCCACCTGCGCACTGCGCTGGGCGCGATTGCCGGCGCCTTCGGTGCGCTGCGGCGTTCCCCGGTCTGCGCCAGTCCGGCGGCCGGCTATCACGGACCGGACTACTGGAACCTCTGCGTCGCCTTCGACACGTCACTGTCGCCAATGGAACTGGTGGGATGGCTGAAGCAGCTGGAGGCGCGCCTGGGCCGCCGGTCCGGCGAGCCGCGCCATGCCCCGAAGACCCTGGACGCGGACCTGCTGCTGCTGGACCGGCTGGTATCGGCGCAACCGCCGCTTCCCCATCCGGAGATCCTCACCCGCACCTACGTGCTCGGACCACTGGCGATGCTGGCTCCGGAGCTGCCGCTGCCCGGCAGCCAGCGGACGGTCGGCGCCATCTGGGCAGAGCTGCGGCACACCGGAGCCATCGAGGTCCTCTCTCCGGATCCGCTCCAGGATAGACCCTGATCCAACGGCCATTCGCGTGAGAGGCGCGCCCTGCACCCCTGTCCCCGCCCCCCCTGCGGGAGGCGAGCCCTCTCGCCGATCCGGCGCCGGGGAAGATCGGCCAGGGGGCTGGCCTCCTGCGCTTGATCCTCTCCGGAAGGTCTGCCGTGACTTCACCTTCCGGTTATGCACCGTTCTGGTGCAGCGATCCCCGTGGTTCCGTTCGCTTTTGGTGCGGTCACCCCCTGCGTGGCGGTGATTCGATCACAAATGGCGCCCGAGCCCGTCTGGGCATGGTTGGCACGGCCTGTGCAGGAAGCCCCGCGTCTACATGACACCTCTCGTCCTGCGTGGACAAACCAGCTCTAGCGACAAGGAGTGAACGATGAAAATGATCATGGCGATCATCAAGCCCTTCAAGCTTGATGATGTTCGCGAAGCAATATCGGAAATCGGCGTGCAGGGCATGACGATGACTGAAGTAAAGGGGTTCGGTCGCCAGCGTGGCCATACGGAGCTCTACCGGGGTGCCGAGTACGTGGTGGACTTCCTGCCCAAGGTCAAGCTGGAGGTCGCGGTGGATGACGATACGGTTGACCGCGTGGTCGAGGCGATCACGAAGTCTGCAAGCACGGGCAAGATCGGCGACGGCAAGATCTTCATTTCACCCATCGAGCAGGTCGTGCGCATCCGCACCGGCGAGACCGGGGCCGAGGCGCTTTGAGCCGCCTGGACTGAACTCACGTTTACTGGAGATTTCCGATCATGGAACAGCAAGTAGCAGAACTTGCCTACGCACTCGATACCTTCTATTTCCTGATAGCGGGTGCGCTGGTCATGTGGATGGCCGCGGGCTTTACAATGCTCGAGGCAGGCCTGGTGCGAAACAAAAGCACCGCTGAGATCCTCACCAAGAACATCGCGCTGTATTCGGTTGCGACCGTGATGTTCATGGTCGTGGGTTACAACATCATGTACAGCGACGGGATCAGCTCGATCATCCCGGGCATCGGCTTCTTCATCTCGGGTGACAACACCGTGGCAGAGATGGTGGCGAGCGATGGTGACATCTATTACTCCAACCGGGCCGACTTCTTCTTCCAGGTCGTGTTTGTCGCCACCGCGATGTCGATCATCTCGGGTGCGGTTGCCGAGCGCATGAAGCTGTGGGCCTTCCTCGCCTTCGCGGTCGTGATGACCGGCTTCATCTACCCGATCCAGGGCTTCTGGAGCTGGGGTGGTGGTTTCCTTTCCGACTTGGGCTACGTCGACTACGCCGGTTCCGGCATCGTCCACTTCACCGGTGCCGTCGCGGCGCTTGCGGGTGTGCTGCTGCTCGGCGCGCGCAAGGGCAAGTACGGTCCGAACGGCGAGATCAACGCGATTCCAGGTGCTGCTCTGCCGCTGGCGACGCTGGGCGTGCTGATCCTGTGGCTGGGCTGGTTCGGCTTCAACGGCGGTTCGGAACTGAAGGTGTCCGATCTGAGTTCGGCCAATAATGTTGCTGCGGTGTTCGCGAACACCAACCTCGCGGCCGCGGGTGGCGTGATCGCGTCCCTGATCGCGTCCCGCCTGCTGTTCGGCAAGGCGGACCTGACCATGGCCCTCAACGGCGCGATCGCCGGTCTCGTGGCCATCACCGCCGACCCGCTGAGCCCGTCGCCGCTGCTGGCTGCCGTGATCGGCGCGATCGGTGGCGTGATCGTGGTCTTCTCCATCGTCGCACTGGACAAGATGAAGATCGACGACCCCGTCGGTGCGATCTCGGCCCACGGTACCGCCGGGATCTGGGGGGTGCTGGCGGTGCTGCTGTCCAACCCGGATGCAACGGTCTTCGGCCAGCTCAGCGGCCTGGTGGCGATCTTCCTCTTCGTCTTCATTGTCAGCCTGGTCGTCTGGTTCATCCTGAAGCTGGTGATGGGCATCCGGCTCTCTGAAGAGGATGAATACCTGGGCGCCGACGTGGTCGAGTGCGGACTCGAGGCGTACCCGGAGTTCGTCAAGAAGACGTAAGCGACTTGGGGTGCCCGGAACCCCGAGTCCGGGCACCCCAGACGGAGTCTCCTCCGACACCGACCATACAGTCTCCCAGGGCTTGAAATCGGTGATTGCGGGCGCAACAGCGCCCGCTTTTTTTGGTGCGCCGGGGAGAGTTCCGGGCATCCGGGGGCGGCTGCTCCGGCGTAGGTGCGGGGCGGGCACGCTCAAGCCGTCCGTGGCCGCCGATGGCCCGCACCGCACGTATTCCCGGAGCAGTTCTTGAGCTCTGGGGACTGCCCCAATCAGAGCCTTCGGCGACGCCGGCAGACCATCGCGGGGCCGGCTCTCGTGTGCTCAGCGGGGTAGAATACGGCGCCTGATCGGCGCGCGGGCTCGCCTGCAGAGCCCGATGGTCGTGGGAGCGGCCTCCCGGCCGCGATGGGTATGGCGGCATGGGTGATCGCGGCTGGAAGCCGCTCCCACGGCGGAGGGGCAACCGGAAGCGCGCTCTGCCGGGCGCCAGGGGCATCTAGTGCCGCTCAATACGAAGCGGGATAGGGGGAAGGTCGGGCGGAATGGAGTGCTTGCTGGAGGTCGAGGGTTTGCAGACGGCACAGCTGGGACCGCTGGACCTGTGTCTGCAGCCTGGAGAGCTGGTGCAGATCAGCGGTGCCTCCGGCTCCGGCAAGTCCCTGCTGCTGCGCGCACTCGCGGATCTTGATCCGGGCTCGGGCGCGGTCAGGCTCGCGGGACAGGACCGGGGGGATATCGCGCCTCCCGAGTGGCGCCGCCAAGTCGCGTATGTCCCGGCGGAGACAGCATGGTGGGCGCCAAGGGTTGCGGAACACCTTCCCGCCGGCTGGGAAAGGGGGCAGGCACTGGCCTGGCTCGAACGCATGTCCCTGCCCGACGAGGCGCTGGGCTGGGAGATCGAGCGCCTCTCCAGCGGCGAGCGGCAGCGGCTGGGGCTGCTGCGTGCCTTGCTGAATCGCCCCCGCGTGCTGCTGCTCGACGAGCCAACCGCGAACCTCGATCTCGAGAACACCCGCCGCATCGAGCGCGCGGTGCGCAGCTACCTCGCCGAGGCGGGAGCGGGCGCCCTGTGGGTCAGTCACGACACCCTGCAGCGCAGTCGTCTGGGCGGACGCATCCTCGAGATCCAGGGCGGGAGGTTCGCTCGATGACCGTGATCAGCCTGAGCGCATGGGATCTCGCGCTTGCGGCGCTGCTGGTGGTCGCGCTGGCGGGGCTGACCCTCTGGGCGCGTCTGGGGGTGGGCCGCAGCCTGCTGATCGCGGGTGTGCGCACGGTACTGCAGCTGCTGCTGGTCGGACTGGTGCTCCAGACTCTGTTCGACCACGCGCAGCTAAGCTGGGTGGCACTGATGGCGCTGGTGATGCTGGCGGTCGCCGGGTACGAGGTGATGGCCCGGCAGGAGCGGCGCTTTGCCGGCATCTGGGGCTACGGGATTGGTGCGGCAACGATGTTCCTGTCGGCATTCGTGGTGACGGTGCTGGCGCTCACCACGATGGTCGGGCCCACGCCATGGTGGGAACCGCAGTACGCGATTCCGCTGCTCGGGATGCTGCTCGGCAACACGATGACCGGCATCGCACTGGGCCTGGACCGTCTTACCCACACGGTCTGGCGGGAGCGCCGGGTGATCGAGGGCCGGCTGGCGCTGGGGGAGACCTGGATCAGCGCGACCGCGACCATGCGCCGCGAGGCCGCGCGCAGCGGCCTGATGCCGACGATCAATGCGATGGCGGCGGCCGGCGTGGTCAGCCTGCCGGGGATGATGACCGGTCAGATCCTTGCGGGTGTGCCGCCGGTGGAGGCAGTGAAGTACCAGATCCTGATCATGTTCCTGGTCGCGGGCGGCACCGGTTTCGGCGCGCTGGGCGCGGTCTGGCTGGCATCGAAGCGCCTGTTCGACCAGCGGTCGCGGCTGCGCCTGGATCGCCTTCGCCCGGGACGCCGCGGCTGACGGTCATGCCCGCGGGCAAAGGCCCCCGAAGGATGAAGACGAGCCACGGAAGAACACGGACAGCCATGGAAGAAAATAACGCTACGGGAGCCGTTGTGCATTCCGCGTGTTTCCGTGTTTCTCCGTGGCTGAATCTTCGCCCCAGGCGATCGCGACCGGGGGCGGTTCCCGTGACCCCGGGCATTTGTGGGATGGACCTCCGTCGCGACAGCAGCGTCAGGCGAGCCGTTTCACGAATATCCGGGAGTTGCGCGCCTGGCTGTACAGCGCCTGGCGCGCGGCCGGCAGATCGTCGATGTTGCCCGGGTGATAGCCGCGTTCCTGGAACCACTGCGCGGTTCGCGTGGTGAGCACGAAGACCTGCCGATGGCCGCGCCTCTGGGCCAGGCCCTCCATGTGTTCCAGGATCTGGTCGCCCCGCCCGCCGCCACGATAGTCCGGATGCAGGGCGAGGCAGGCGATCTCGGCCACCTGTGTTTCGGGGAAGGTGTAGAGTGCCGCGGTGCCGATGATCAGCCCGTCGGCGTCCAGCACCTGGAAGCAGTCGATCTCCAGTTCCAGGTGCTCGCGGGTGCGTCGGACCAGAATGCCCTCGCTCTCCAGCGGCTGGATGAGTTCGAAGATCCCGCCCACATCGTCGATGGTCGCGGCGCGCAGGCGCTCCACCGGCTCGCGGCTGACCAGGGTCCCGATTCCGCTCCGCGAGAACAGCTCGATCAGCAGGCCACCGTCGATGTGCCGGTCCACGAGGTGTACGCGCAGGTCGTGCACGGCGCAGACCTCCACCGCGCTGCGCAGGTGGCCGGCCAGTTCCTCCGGCAGCCCGGCCTCCGTGGCCAGCAGCCGCTCCACCGCCGGCACCGTCAGCTGCGTGAGCGTCTCGGCGTGCCGGTCGCGCAGCGGGCCGGCCTCGGTCAGAAACACCAGCTTGTCCGCCTTCAGACCGGCCGCGACCTGGGTCGCGACGTCTTCGCCGGACAGGTTGAAGACCTCGCCGGTCGGCGAGTAGCCGAGCGGTGACACCAGCACGATCTGGCCCTCGTCGAGCAGGCGCGTGATTCCCGGTGCGTCCACCCGCCTGACCTCGCCGGTGTACTGGAAATCCACCCCGTCGCGGACCCCCAGCGGCCGCGCGGTCACGAAGTTGCCGCTAGCAACCCGCAGGCGGGCGCCGGCGATGCCCGGGCTGCCGAGATTGCGTGACAGCAGCCCCTCGATGTGCAGCCGGAGGCGACCGACCGCGTCGCAGACCGCCTCCAGCGCCTCGGCATCGGTCACCCGCAGGCCTCGCGAGTATCGCGGCGTGAGTCCGCGGTCACGCAGCCGGGCCTCGATCTGAGGACGGGCCCCATGTACCAGCACCACCCGCGTGCCGAGTGCCCGCAGCTGCGCGATGTCCCGCAGCAGGGCCGGGAATTCGGGTGCCCGGGCGGCCTCGCCCGCCATCGCGATGACCATGGTCCGGTCGCGATGCGCGGCGACATAGGGCACCGCCGCGCGGAACCAGTCGAGTTCGGTGTGTTGCGGGTCTGGATCCATGTCGGTCGAGTCCTCGCCTGCCGGGGGCGGCGGTGCCGGCGAGTTTGTGTCCCGTTTCTGTCGCCCCGGTTCGCACGAGTGTATCGCCTTCGGCCGTTTCGGGTGTAGAAGCGCTTGCCCTGGGCCTCCTGCGGCGTGCGCCCCGGTCCCTGTGGGAGGCGAGTACTGTCGGCGCTCCGGCGCGGGGGATCTCACCCGGGGGGATGCCGCGATTGACGCCTGGTGTGGGCTCTGTGCGAGGATTCACGCAGCGCGAACGTCGCGCACGGCGGAACACAACCCCCAACCCCCGCCTGCTGGGCCGGGGGATCTCCATCCAGCGGGTAGCTACCCTTGATCCCATCGAGCAGCGGAATCCTGCGAAGCATGCCCGGCCCGGGTTGGCCGATCCTCTTCTGCAAAGATGCCAGCGGCCTGCCGCGCATCGCCGCCATGCCGATGGGCTCGGTGAGGTACCGATGACAGGGACTGCCCAGCCGCCCGCTGAATACTGGTTCGAGGAGCGCTGCCACATCGCCGAGTGGTGGAATACGCCGACCGACACCGCGGTGTCGGTGGCCCGCGCCCGCGTCGAGCCGGGGGTCACCACCCGGCTTCACCGCCTGAAGGGCGTGACCGAGCGCTACGTGATCCTCGAGGGCAGGGGCCGGGCCGAGGTCGGAACGCAGGCGCCGCAGGAGGTGGGCGCGGGCGACGTGGTCGTGGTGCCCCCGGACACCTCGCAGCGAATCACCAATACCGGGGACGTCGATCTGGTGTTTCTGGCCGTCTGTACCCCGCGCTTTACGCGCGACATTTACCGGGACATCGACCCGGAGCCGTTGTGACGGCTGCGCCCGCGGGAACGGCCTCCGGCCGCGATCGGGCATGGCTCCGCAGGGGCATCGCGGCTGGATGCCGCACCTGTCCCGGCCTGTTCCCGGCCGCCCCGGAAGGCCGTGCGCGGTCGTGTCTCGCGCGTCGCGCGGATCAGCCGCCAGCGGGCGGCGGCCCGCCACCGTCCCGGCCCGGTTCCTCGCGGCTATCCGCCCGCGCCATCGGGGCCATGTCCCGGATGTGCAGGTCCATCTGCGGGTAGGCGATCTCGATTCCCTTCCGGCGGAACTCCCTGACGATAATCTGATGGAGTTCGCTGGTCGTGGCGAGGCGGTCCTTCAGCTGGCTCACGTAGACCCGGAGTTCGAAGCCCAGCGAGCTGTCCCCGAAGTTCAGGAAGAAGACGCTGGGCGCCGGGTCCTTCAGGGCCGCCGGATGATTTTCGGCGATCGACCGCAGCGTCGCGATCACCTCGTCCACGTCCGCGTCGTAACTCACACCGATCGGGATCACGATGCGCGTGGTGGTGTCGGACAGCGTCCAGTTGATCAGCCGCTCGGTGATGAAGTTCTTGTTCGGCACCACGATCTCGCGGTTGTCCCAGTCCACGATGGTGGTGGCGCGCGTGCGAATCCGGGTCACCGTGCCGCTGTACTCGCCGATGGTGATGGTGTCGCCGACGCGAGCCGGGCGTTCGAAGAGCATGATGATGCCGGACACGAAGTTCGCGACCACCTCCTGCAGGCCGAAGCCGAGCCCCAGCGTCAGGGCCGCAACCATCCACTGCAGTTCGGCCCAGCGCAGGCCCAGCAGCGAGAAGACGCTGATCACCGCGATCACCGCCAGCGCGTAGCGCAGCAGGGTGGTCACGGTGTAGCGGCCGGCGGCATCCATCTGGGTGCTGCGCGAGAGAAGGATCTCCACCAGGCCCGGCAGGTTGCGCGCGGCCAGGGTGAACAGCACCCCAAGGAAGATCGCGAGCAGGAAGTCCTGGAGGCTCACCCGGCTCAGGATCTCGGTCTCGCCGATCACGATGGTGCGTGACCAAAGGGTTACGCCGTCCAGCCACGTGAGCGCGGGCAGCAACTCCGACCAGACCCAGAACAGGCCGAGCACGAGCGCGGCGCCGGCGCTCACCCGCAACAGGCTGCGGGTCTGCTGATTGATGTTCTCGACGCTCAGGTGCGGCTCCGGTATCTCCACCCGCGCCCCTTCGCCTCCGGTCCGGCCGGCCTGTGCCGCCGCCTTCGCGCGCTGCTCGCGCATGCGCCGGATCACCAGTCGCGTCTCGCTCAGGACCAGCGCGCGAGCGGCGAGGCTATAGCCAAGCCAGACACCGGCCACCACGATCGCGGTATTGATGGTGTGTGCGAGCAGGGCGGCCACGGTCAGCAGATAGCCGGTCAGGGTCAGCATGCCCAGGACCACGGCGTACGCCATCAGCGCAACCCGCATGAACCGGCGCCTGCGCTCCCCCCGCGGATTGTCTTCGCCATGCTGCCACGGCGCGAGCATGCGCCAGGCAAATACCCCGGTCACGACCACCGACGCGAGCAGGGCGATGCGCCCGAAGACATCGGCGACGAGATCGCTGGGGTGTCCGAGGCTCAGTGCGAGGAACACGATCAGCAGCAGCTGGGTGGGCAGGTACCACGCGAGGTGACGTCGCAGCCGACGCACCATCTGCGGATTCCAGGCAAAGTGCGCGGTCCCGACCCCGTGCTTCCCGGTGAACAGCAGGGAGAGGTGGCCGACCAGCCACCACAGCGCGGTGCTGAAGAAGAGGATGGCCAGAATCTCGACCGCCGGCTCGACGTCCGGGAGCCGTTCCAGCCGGAATGCGGTGGAGGCCAGCAGCACGGGCACGGGAAGCGTACGCAGCAGGCTCCAGCCGATCGCCTGGAAGGTCAGGCCGATGCGGTCGGTGAAGCGGTGCGTGGTCATCTCGGCCAACCGCGCGAGATGCCGCGGCGTGCCGCGGGCCCAGAGCAGCAGCAGGCCCGCGATCAGCAGCGTGAGCAGCGATCCCGCCGGGTGTCCGAGGGTCACCTGGACCAGCGCACCCCGGATCTCCCTCCACGATGCAGGATCCAGCAGGGCGATCAGCGCAGCGGGGAGGCGCATGGACCACTCCACCCCGACCGACGAATGACTGGGCCACCAGAGCAGGGCTTCGCGCAGCAGCTGCGACAGTTCCTCGATCTGCAGCACGGCGGCGCGCAGCCGGGCCTCGGTCAACTGCAGCTGTTCCGTCAGCATCTCGTCGGCCTGGAGCTGCATCCCGATCACGGTGTCCTGAAGGCGCCGGAGTTCCGCGGCCGCACGGTCCTCGGCCAGACCCGCGGGCGCCGGAGGCAGGGTACGCAGCTCGTCCCGAAGGGTGATGTCCCGCAGGCGGGACTGCGCCAGTTCCCGCTCGAGGTCGCGCAGTGCGTAGCGCAGATCCAGCAGACCACGCAGACGCCGCTCCTCCTCGATCAGCAGCCCTCCGAGGACATCGGTCAGGCCCCCGATCTCGAGGCGCTCGCGCACGCTGGCCAGGGTCTGGCTCAGGTCGGTCTCGATCCGGGTATAGCGTTCGCGCTCGGCCTGCAGTTCGCGGATCCGCGCCTGCGTCGCGACAACCCGGTCGATGCGGTGCAGGAGGGACTGGATCTCGGGTGCGAAGCGCACTGCGGCCTCGGGCTGGCGCTCGGTCAGATGGCGTACGTCATCGCGCAGTGCGCGCAGCTCCTCGCCGGCCCGCTCAGCCAGCTCCTCGGCAAGCTGCCGCATGCGCTGGTCGATCCAGCGCTGTTCGGCATCCAGGACACGGAGTTCCAGGTCGAGCAGCCCGACCCGCGGGGTCAGCACCTCCGCGTCGAGCTGAGCCGCGATGATGCGCGCCTCCGCGCGGCGGTCCCGGGCGAGTTCCCAGGCGGCAAGGGCATCGCCAAGCGTCGGGTCCTGCAGCGGACCCCAGGTCTCCGCGGCAGCCTCTTCCACCCGCTGCCGGCGCAATCCTTCGAGTGTCTCGGGCTGGGTGCGCGCCTGGGCCTCCAGACGTTCGAGCAGCTGCTGTTTCTGTTCCCGTTCCAGCGCGAGCTGGGTGCGCCGCCGCTCCAGTGCCGCGATGTCCTCCTCGATCCGGTCAGGGGGCCGATCCCCCGCGCCCGCCGCGGGAGGTGCCGTGTCCAGGATCCTGCCCAGGCGCCGCTCGGCCTCGCTCAGCCGTCGTTGTGCGGCCAGCGCCAGCTGTGCTCGGTCCAGGGCGCCGCGCAGCCGTTCGGCGCCGGCCTCCTCGTGTTCCAGCGCCGAGCGCCACAGCGCGTTCTCCGCCGCATTCTCCGTGGTGGCCGCTGCCCGTTCGGCAAGACGGTCGGCGGGGCTCGCCTCCAGCCAGGCCTCGGCGGGCCCGGTATCGATCGCCTCGGCCATGGGCACCAGCCGCTGACGTCCCTCGCGCAGCGCGGCACGGAGCTCAAGCAGGTGCTGTGTGGTGAGTTCGGGTGCCCTCGCGCCGGGGGCCGCGCGCTCCTGCGCGGGCAGCAGTGCGCTCCAGGTCAGCAAAAGGACCAGCAGCACCGGGGTCAGGATGATCGGGGATGGACGCATGCGCAGGGGCAAAGGGAGACCGACGATGTCCCATTATGACAGGATCACGGCGGGGCTCTCGCCGTGCGTTGGCTATTCAGTCGATGCGCGCGTCCGGCTGATCCAGCAGCGTCCCCAGGCCGGCGATGCGCATGCCGGGCGCGACCCCGTGACGCTGAAACCAGCCGCGGTTCACCTCCAGCGCATAGCGCACCGGACCATCGGAGGCATGTACATCGCGGGAGTGAGGCTCCATGTGGGCAATGTTCCGGATCCGGTAATCGCTGTCGATGAAGGCCACCGACAGGGGAATCAGGGTGTTCTGCATCCACATGCCGACGACCTGGTCACCCGGCCAGACAAAGAGCATGCCGTGTCCGTCGGGCAGGTGCTCGCGGAACATCAGGCCGCGCGACATTGCCTCGGGGGTCGCGGCAATCTCTACCGTCAGAATGCGGTCGGCGATCGCCAGTTCCCGGACCGGCAGGCCCTCCGCGGCCGCGACAGCGGCCAGCAGCCAGAGCAGCACGGCCAGCGCGAGCGCCGGAGCAGGGGTAAGGCCCGTGCCGGGGCCGCCGCGACGCCGCGGCCGGCACCGCGGTATACCCGCCAGCGATCGCGGCATCAGTCCTTGTCCATGCGGCCGACGGCGCAGCTGACATAGGAACGCGCCTTGGCGCCCGCGGATTTCAGGCCCTGCACCGAGCCCGTCGCCGGGTAGCCCATCGACGCGAGCTTGCGCATGATCTCGTCGCGCCGTTCGTCAGCAGCCTCGACCTCAACCACACCGCCTTCGATGTCCACCTCCACCGCGTCGACACCCTCCAGTGCCGCCAGACCCTTGCGAATGCTGCCGGCACAGCCGCCGCACTTGATGTTTTCCACTTCGATGCGCATTGAATCCTCCAGGAGTTTCTCCACGATGCAGAGACTGCAGGTATGATTCCATTTTGCCCGGAATGTTCAAGGGATCACCGCATGCCCCAGTATCGCTCACGCACCACGACCCATGGCCGCAACATGGCCGGCGCCCGCGCGCTCTGGCGCGCAACCGGGATGAAGGACGGCGACTTCGGCAAGCCGATCATCGCGGTCGCCAACTCCTTTACGCAGTTCGTTCCGGGTCACGTGCACCTGAAGGACCTCGGGCAACTGGTCGCGCGCGAGATCGAGAAGGCCGGCGGGGTCGCCAAGGAGTTCAATACCATCGCGGTGGATGACGGTATCGCGATGGGCCATGGCGGCATGCTCTACTCGCTGCCTTCGCGGGAGATCATCGCCGACAGTGTGGAGTACATGGTCAATGCCCATTGCGCCGATGCGCTGGTCTGCATATCGAACTGCGACAAGATCACGCCCGGCATGCTGATGGCCGCGATGCGCCTGAATATCCCGGCGGTATTCGTGTCGGGTGGCCCGATGGAGGCCGGAAAGGTCCAGCGCGACGATACCGTGGTCCACCTCGACCTGGTGGACGCAATGGTGGTCGCGGCCAACCCGAACGAGAGCGACGAGGCGGTGCGGGAGTACGAGCGCTCGGCCTGCCCGACCTGCGGGTCCTGCTCCGGCATGTTCACCGCGAACTCGATGAACTGCCTCACCGAGGCGCTGGGCCTGTCGCTGCCGGGCAACGGCTCGCTGCTCGCGACCCACGCGGGCCGCCGGGAGCTCTTCCTGGAGGCCGGTCGGCTGATCGTCGAGCTGGCCCGCCGTCATTATGAAAGGGACGATCCCTCGGTGCTGCCACGCGCGATCGCGAGCCTCGATGCCTTCGAGAACGCAATGAGCCTCGACATCGCGATGGGCGGATCGACCAACACCGTGCTGCACCTGCTTGCCGCGGCCCAGGAGGGCGGGGTGAACTTCACGATGGCCGACATCGACCGTCTTTCGCGCAGCGTGCCGAACATCTGCAAGGTCGCACCCGCGACGCAGAAGTACCACATGGAGGACGTGCACCGCGCCGGCGGCGTGATCGGCATCCTCGGCGAGCTGGACCGCGCCGGGCTGATCCACCGCGACGCGGCCACCGTGCACAGCCCCTCCCTGGCCGCGGCACTCGACCGCTGGGACGTGGCGCGGGCCGAGGTCACGGAGGCGCGCGCACGCTACCTCGCCGCCCCGGGCGGCATCCCGACCCAGGTGGCCTTCTCGCAGCACGCGATGTGGGACGATCTCGACCTCGATCGCGCGAACGGCTGCATTCGGGATGTC
>JAABTX010000156.1 GCA_011389655.1 Thioalkalivibrio sp. | reverse complement strand
GGATCCGAAGTATTACGCGGAGCTGGAAAGCGCGCTCTACCTCAGCCCGACCCCGGCCGCGGTGCATAATCTGCGCATGAAGGCCATCGTCAGGCCGGATGGGCTGTCCGTTGGCAATGCCACGTCGTGGCTGGGGACCCACATGGGCGACGTGCTTTTTCAGGCCGCGCTGATAGAATCGTGGCTGTTTCTGAAGAATCAGGAGCGCATGAACGAGGCTGCGCAGATGTACGCATCCCTCCTCCCGCAGGCGCGGGCAGAGGTCGGCAAGTTGGCGCGCAGGACATATGCCGGGCTGGGGACGGCGCCACAACCGAACAATGAACGAGGGCAGCAGTAATGGCCAGCACATTTTCAGACCAGCTCAGGCTTGAGAAACAAGCCGATGGTGAGAACGAAAACACTTGGGGCCAGATTGCAAACAAGCAGCTGGAGCTCCTCGAGGACGCTATCTCTGGCCGACTCGCTCTCGTAGCGGCTGGGTCGGACATCACGCTTGGAACGGCGAACGGCGACTTCGATCAGGCTCGCAATATGTTCATCGACGTGACCGGCGCCCTGACGGCCAACGTCAACGTGATCATTCCGCCGCAGCCCAAGATGTACCTCGTCAACAACGCGACCACCGGCGCCTACGCGCTGAACTTCAAGACCAGCGCAGGCCTTGCTGTCGAGGTCCCTCAGGGCGAGATTCAGGTCGTCGTCTGCGATGGAACGGACTGCGGGATCGTCAATGGCGTCCCGACCTCGATCGCCGAGGCGACGAACGCGTTGCAGCTAGGCAGCGTGCCGGCGGCCTTGTACGCCCGCAAGGATCGTGGCACGCCCTCGGATCAGGTGTTCACCAAGGCGCAGGCAGTGGCCCGGGTCAACCTGTCGATTGTCGGCGTCCCGCCTGCCGCTACCGTGGACGTGGACGCCAGCCTGTCTAATGCGTTCCGGCTGGTTATGACTGCCAACGCCACCCTCCAGAACCCTACCAACCCCTATGACGGCCAGACCATCAGGATCGTTGTCAAGCAGAACGGCTCTGGCAACAACACTCTTTCCTACGGCTCGGCCTACAAATTCCCCGGCGGTTCTCCTCCGGCGCTGTCTACGGGCGCCAACCAGATCGACTATCTGGCCTTTGAATACAGCGGAGCTGACGGCTTCTGGATCGGGAACCTGCTCAAGGATCTCTCGTAATGCCTTGGGGCGCGCCAATCCCGATGATGCTGGGCGGGGGCAATATCACCCTGAACCACACCATCACCCTGAACGCGCAGGACTATGACCTGTACGCAGAGGTTGGCTCGCCCGCTGTCCCCGTGGATCTCTTCGTCACGCTGGAATCTGGCGCGACCATCGACACCATGACCGCCGTCGGCTTTGCGGCCGGCAGCAAGATCTTCTTCACCGCGCTGGGGACCCTCAGAGGCCGGGGTGGCTCCGGCGGCGGGGGCGGCCTTGCCGAGGGCGGTGGCGGCGGCCCGGCGGCCGGTCCGGGCCAGTCAGGCGGTGATGGCTCCCCGGCGCTTCTCGTGGACGGAGTGGAGCTCAGGATCGACCTTGACTCCGGCAACTCTTGGGGCGGCGGCGGTGGTGGCGGTGGTGGCGGCGGCGCGGCCAACATGGATGGCGCAGCCGGGACCGGCGGCGGTGGCGGCGGCGCTCAAGGCTGGAACACCTCGGCGGGCGGTGCCGCTGGGTTTCCAGCGGCGGCCGCGGCCGGCACAGACGGCACAGACGGCGATTCCACCGCGGCCGGCAGCGGTGGCAGCGGTGGCAACGACGGCACTGCGAGCGGCGGCAATGGCGGCAGCGGCGGCTCTTGGGGCAGCTCCGGCTCGAATGGGCTCAGCGGGACGGTGTCTGGGACGGGCTTCACGGCCCAGCAGGGCCTTGGCGGCGCGGGCGGCCCGGGCATCCGCGGCACCAACGGCGCCAGCGTGGTCCTTACTGGTTCCAAGGGCGAGGCCACCCTCGAGCTCGAGGGTCGGCTTCTGGGAGGCATTGAGACCTGATGCCTACTGAAATGGTCAACCTCAGGTTCGCGCCCGGGCTCTTCACGGAGAGCACCGATCGTGGCGCTGACTCCCGGTTCCGGGACGGGAACCTCGTCCGGTGGAACAACGGGATGCCTGAGGGCGTGGGCGGCTGGACGAGTCAGGCCCTGACCGGGCAGACCTTCTCCGGCATCGCCCGGGCCATCAAGGACTGGTCCACGCTCGATGGGGTGGATGTGGCGGCCGTGGGGACCGACAAGAAGCTCTACATCATAGAAGGCGGGCGGATCCACAACATCACCCCGCTGCGCGACTCAGGGACGCTCACAGACCCGTTCACGACGACGCTGGGATCTGACGTAGTCACGGTGGCGCACATCAGCCATGGCGCCGCTGAGGGCGATTCGGTGTTCTTCTCGAACGCGAGCGCGGTTGGCGGCCTGACGCTGGATGGCGAGTACCTCGTGACCTCGGTCGTGGATGCGAACAACTACACCGTCACGGCGGCCAGCGCGGCGGCCTCTGCGGCGACCGGCGGCGGCAGCGTCGGATATGAATACGAGATCAGCAGTGGTGGGACAGCCACTGGGACCTCCTTCGGCTGGGGCGCAGGAGGCTGGGGGCAGGAGACATGGGGAACGCCCAGAACAGCCTCCACGCTGATCATCCCTCTCAGGGTGTGGAGTCTCGACAACTGGGGCGAGGACCTGATCGCGTCACCCTCCGGCGGCGCCGTCTACTGGTGGGACAGGACCGGCGGGTTCGGCCAGAGGGCACAGCTGGTCCCCACGGCCCCAGCGAAAAACGTCAGGATCATTGTCTCGCAGGAGAATCGGCAGCTGATCTGCCTTGGCACGACCGACGACGACGGCGAGCTCGATCCACTGTTCGTTCGCTGGTCCGACAACGAGGACTTCACGGACTTCGAGATCTTGGAGGAGAACAGCGCCGGCAGTCAGCGGATCGACGGCGGCGGCTCCGAGATCGTGGCCGGGGTTCGAACCCGGTCCGGCATCCTGATCTGGACGGACAAGTCCCTCCACCTCATGCAGCCCACCGGCGACGCGATCGTCTACGAGTTCCGGGCTCTGGGAACCGGTGTTGCGCTGATGGGTCCGAACGCGGCCGTCGACGTCAATGGCGTGGTATATGGCATGGGCGTCGACAACTTCTACGCCTACGACGGCGTGCTTCAGGTGCTGCCCTGCGATGTCTGGACCCGGGTGTTCGGTGATGTGAATCTGGCCCAGCGCCGCATGGTGTATGGCGCCATGAACAAGACCTTCTCCGAGATCTGGTGGTTCTACCCGGCGGCCGGCGCCGACACGGCCGGCAAGCTGGTGGTCTACAACTACCGGGATCGCATCTGGTGGTACGGGGATTTGCAGCGCTCGGCGTTCGCTGACTTCAGCCCGTTCCTGCAGCACCCCTACGGGTTCAGCGACGCGGGCGTCCTGTACCAGCACGAGGACGGCGTGGATGCAGATGACGCGGCCATGGAGCGCTACCTCGTGAGCGACGATGTCGAGGTGGGCGCCGGCGGTGACTTGCTGCACATCTCGACCCTGATCCCTGACTTCAAGAACCTGACCGGCACGGCCACGGTGACCCTCAAGGGCCGCATCTATCCGGCCGCGGTACAGCGCGAGAAGGGCCCCCACAACGTGACCTCCGCAACGCGACGCATCAGCACTCGCATGAGGGCCCGGCAGGTCTCGCTCACAATTGCCATGTCGCAAGTGGGCGGGAACTTCAGGATGGGAGAGTGGCGCGCGGAAGCGAGGGGGGACGGTGAGCGATGACCTCGCGCTGCAGGGGGGCAACCGATGGCGCTTTTTGATGTTGTTCCAGAACCACCCGAATCAAGACCATCGACAGGACGAGTGAGGTCTACGACAGTGGTAATCCCCCAGTTCGGCCCAGAGTACGATCAGCAGAAAATGCGCAGGCTCGGCGAGGAGATCGAGCGCCTCGGCAGATCGTTGGCGTCTACGAGCACCGCATCCGGTGATGGATCGAGCACCAACTGGGCCGACCTCACTAACGTACCCGACTTCGCATCTCGCTGGCCGACATGGGCCGAGATTGGGGACAAGCCGGCGACCTTCCCGGGGGACGATAAGTCCTTCCTTGACCTGACCGACTCCCCCAGTGCCTACCTTGGGCAGGGCGGCAAGTTCGTCCGCGTAAAGGGCGACGATAGCGGGCTCGAGTTCGCAGATCCCGGCGGCACCTCCTCCCTCCCGTGGAGCTCGATCACGGATGTTCCGGCGAGTCTGTCCGCGCTGGAGAGCTTCTCCGGTGTCGGGCTCATGGTGCGCAGGCCGGATGGCTCACTCCGCGGTCGCAGCCTTCTTGTTGGCTC
>JAABTX010000155.1 GCA_011389655.1 Thioalkalivibrio sp. | reverse complement strand
GGATGTGGTGAGGTTCGATCGCGACCGGAGGTCGCTCCCACGGGGCCGCGATGCGGCGGTGGACGTGGCGAGGTCCGATCGCGACCGGAGGTCGCTCCCACGGGCCGCGATGCGGCGGTGGGTGTTGTGAGGCGTATGGATCGCGACCGGAGGTCGCTGGGATTGGCTGATGATGGAGGCGACATGGGCTGGGTGAAGGGAGAGGTTCGCGAACTGACGCGATGGACCGAGCGCCTGTTCAGCCTGCGCGTGGACGCGGACGTGGAGCCCTTCAAGGCCGGGCAGTACAACCGCCTGCGCCTGTTCATTGGCGACGAGTGGGTGGCGCGTCCGTACTCCTACGTGAATCCGCCCGATGTCCGGCCGCTGGAGTTTCATCTGGTCGCGGTGCCGGAGGGTCCGCTGACCAGCCGGCTGATGCACATGGAGCCGGGTGACGAGGTGGAACTGATGCCCCGCTCCACCGGGTTGTTCACGCTGGACCAGCTGCCGGATGCACGCGACCTCTGGTTGCTGGCGACCGGCACCGGCCTCGGCCCCTTTCTGTCCATTCTCGGCACCGACGAGCCCTGGCGGCGCTTCGAAAACATCCGGCTGGTGCACTCGGTACGCCATGGCGCCGAACTGAGCTACCGGGACCGCATCCGGGCGTTCGCCCAAAGAGCCCCGGAACGCTTCCACTACCAGCCGCTGGTCACGCGCGAGGCCCTGGAAGACATTCCGCAGAGCCGGATCTCCGTGGCACTGCAGGACGGCCAGCTGGAGGCGCTGTGCGGACTCGGGATCGACGCCCGTCATTCACAGGTGATGATCTGCGGCAACCCCGGCATGGTTCGCGATACCCAGGCGGTGCTGAAGACACGCGGGATGCAGCGCAACCGGCGCGGCCATCCCGGGCAGATCA
Source organism: Thioalkalivibrio sp. (assembly GCA_011389655.1). Taxonomy (GTDB): domain Bacteria; phylum Pseudomonadota; class Gammaproteobacteria; order Ectothiorhodospirales; family Ectothiorhodospiraceae; genus Thioalkalivibrio. The sequence goes on along the minus strand of JAABTX010000155.1, from coordinate 3,452 downwards.
CCGTGGAGAACTACTGGTGAGGCCGTAACAGGTCATAGGCCCAGGCGTGGATCAACCGCGCCACGTAGGCCGTGTGTTCCGGACGCGTCAGGAGGTGATCGGCCTGATGCAGCGCGACGAAGCTCTTCGGGTGCTTCGCGCGGGCGAAGATGCGCCGGGCATGGTCGATGCCGACGACCGTGTCCCGGGGCGCGTGCAGCAGCAGGAGCGGACGGTCCAGCCCCTCCAGTGCGGAATCCAGGTCCTGATTCTCGACCGAATCCAGGAATTCGCGGCCGATGCGGATGCGACGGCCGCCGATCTCGACCTCCGCCGCGCCGGCCTCCCTTATGCCCTGCGCCTGCGCGCCGAGCAGCCGGGTCACGTGCCCCGGCTCGGCGGGTGCGGCGATGGTGACCACTGCGCGCAGTTCCGCGCGCAGCCGCGCGAGCGCGAGGGCCATTGCACCACCGAAGCTGTGTCCGATCAGCAGGTCGGTGAAGAACCCGGTCTCCTCGTCGAAGGTGTCCAGCGCGGAACCGAGGTCCTCGCAGTAGGTCTGGAAGCTGCTGTCCTCGAAGCGGCCCTCGGCCTCGCCCAGCCCCATGAAGTCGAAGCGCAGCGTGATGATGCCCTCCTGGGCGAGGGCCCGCGCCAGCCGGACGGTGGCCGGGAAGTCCTTGGAGCAGGCAAAACAGTGGGCGATGCAGGCCTGTCCGACCGGGGTACCCTCGGGCTGCACGATCACCCCGCCAAGGTGGATGCCGCGTGGCGTGACGATCTTCAGCGGCCGGTTGGTGATGCCCATGGTGCCTCCGGTTCGATGCATTGGCGGCGCGGTTCACGCTCTGCGATGATACGCGAGCCGCGCCGGATGCAGGAGGAATCGTGGTCCCGAACGAGAGTGAACTGCGTGCGCACATCGTCGAGCTCGAGTCCGAGCACCGGGCGCTGGAGACTGCGATTCACGCGCTGCAGGAGACCGCGGCGCAGGACCTGTTCGCCCTGCGGCGGCTGAAGAAGCGCAAGCTGCAGCTGAAGGATGCGATCGAGCGTCTGCGCAGTCGGTTGATACCGGATCTCAACGCCTGATCTGTGGAGTGCGGGAGCTTGCTCCCGCTTTGGAGTCCGGAAGCTTGCTTCCGCCCTGGACCCCGGAAGCTCGCTCTCGCCATGGACCCCGGAAGCTCGCTCCCGCGGCAGGGGGCAAGCCCCCTGCGGGAAAGCGGCGGCGAGCCGCCGCACTCCAGGGGCACATAGAAAAGGCCCCGGACCACTGCGGTCCGGGGCCTCGTGACTGCCGGTACTGCCAGAGGCGCTTAGCCCCAGATGTCGGCGGTGATTCCGTCGTACCAGCCCTGGGTGTAGAGGGCCTCCTGCCTGCGGACCGATGCCGGTGCGTCCATCGGACTGACGCCGCCCGCGCCTTCCACGCCGGCGATTGTGCCATCCTGGTACGAGTACACCGCGGCCACGCTGATCCCATGTTCGGGCGTGATCAGGCTGTAGCAGGTGTTCGCGGTGGACGGTGACAGCGGCTCCTCACCCCCGAGGTCGCGGACAATGGCCGCCGCGGCCACCTTGGCCTGGTTGTTGGCCGAGTGGCCGGACTTCGGCATCGCGCCGGCGACGCTGGAGTCACCGATTACATAGATCCCCGGGTGGATGGTCGACTCGAAGGTCAGCTGGTTGACCGGGCACCAGAAGCCGTCGGCCAGGCCGGTGTCCATGGCGATCTTGCCCGCGGTCTGCGGCGGGATGTAGTTCAGCACGTCCGCCTTGAACTCGGTGAAGCCACCGTCGGAGATCGTTCTCAGGTTGGCCGCATCGATCTCCTCGACCTGTCCGCCGCGGGAGCTTGAGACCCACTCGATCATGTCGCCGTAGTGCTGCTCCCAGCCCTCCATGAACAGGCCCTGCTTGGAGAAGGCCTCCTTGTTGTCGAGGATGATGATCTTCGAACGCGGCTTTTCGCGCTGGAAGTAATGGGCAACCATGGACGCCCGCTCGTACGGCCCGGGCGGGCAGCGGAACGGGTTGCCCGGGGCAACCATCACGAATACGCCGCCATCGGGCATGGCCTCCAGCTGCTGGCGCAGGAGTCTCGTCTGCGCACCGGCCTTCCAGGCGTGCGGGATGCGCTCGCTGTCGGCCGCGCTGATGCCGGGGACCGCGTCATAACGAAAGTCGATGCCGGGAGACATCACCAGACGGTCGTAGTTCATCGTCTCGCCGGAGCTCGTGGTAACCGTTCGGCGGGCCGGATCGACCTCCATCACCGAATCCCGCACCACATTCACGCCATGGCGGGACTGCAGGGCATCGTAGGTCTGCGCGATGTCGTCCATCTCCGCATTGCCGCCGAGCACCCAGTTGCTGCCGTAGCAGGTGTAATAGGTCGCATTCGGTTCGATCAGGGTCACGTCCATTTCCGTGGAGAACCGCTTCAGGTATTTCGCCGCGGTGGCGCCGCCGGAGCCGCCACCGATCACGATGACCTTGGCATTGCGCGTGGCCGTTGCTGTGCCATTCGCGGCGCAGCCGAAGCTGGTCAGCGTGGCGGCGCCACCGATGCCGACGGCCTTGAGAAAATTACGACGGGAAAAATTGTTCATCTCTCAGATCCCCCAGTTTCTTATTGTATGGTGTCGAAGTAGTCGGCCATCATGACGATTTCCTCGTCCGTATAGCCCTTCGCATGTCGATTCATGATGGTGCCGGGGCGCGATCCGTCCTTGAAGGCCTGCATCTGGGAGATCATCAGGTCGCGCGGGTAACCGACGAGGTTCGGCATGTTTCCGGCCCCTTCAAGGTCAATGCTGTGGCAGCTGAAGCACGAGGTGGTGAGCAGCTCACCCCGCTCGACCTCTGCAGCGGCCTGCGGTACGTAGGCCAGGGCCATCATCGACACCGCAATACCTGCGGCAAGAATACGAGAACGTTTCATGGATGCGGACTCCTCCGTCTGAGGTTTTGGCTTCAGTGGGCTGGCGACCTCTTCAGACCGCCTGTTCTTGTATCCGAGCCCTGAGAGTGGTTCCCCCGGGCCGGGCTGGGTTGCTCGGGTCGCCAGATCCGGAATTGGCTGCCGAATTACGGATGTTCGAGTCGAAGACCTGTCCCCCCTCTTCGACTATTCCCAACGATCACTACCACTTTGGAAGACTAGACCTAGAGTTTCGAGATTTCCAGGCAGATCGGCGTATCCGCCGGAATCGACGCCCGAAGTGGGGAAACATTCACTCTTCGTGCTCGATCCCCAGGGCATCCAGCCCCTCCAGCAGATACTCGGGGATCAGCGGGGTCGCGATGAGTCGATCCATGACCTCGGGCGACCAGTTGTCGATGGCCTCGCGCAGCACGTCCTCCCACTCTTCGGGTCCGTAATCACCACGGCCAATCCACTTCAGCGCCAGGAGTTCCGCCTGCAGTTCCCGGTCGAGCCCCTGCAAGCCGGAGCGCAGTTCCTGCAG
>JAABTX010000154.1 GCA_011389655.1 Thioalkalivibrio sp. | reverse complement strand
CACGCCATCGTATTCGCCCAGCTCCTCCAGCATGGCCATTACCAATGACCTGCTGGATTCTGCCGTCGCGGCCGACCCGGTGGGGTAAAGTCCGTCGAGGGTGCGCGGTGGCAGTATGCGTTCTGGCGACCCCAGGCAAGGACGAAGCGGGTTCACCCCGGCCTGATGCATGAGATCAATCCAGTCCGGTATGAGGTACAGCTCAGCCACCAGGCCATCCTCGAAGCAGATCATCTCCGTGTAGCGGATTGCCGCCTGACTGCCGGTCGCGGGAATACCCAGCAGCGGCCTGCTGAAGGTGCCGACCCAGTAGCCCGTACCCATTTCCCAGAGACGTCCCTCGTGCTCACCCCGCAGGGCGATGAAGGGGTGTCGTTCTGCGTCGGGCATTGCCGCCCACAACGGTTCAAGCAGGGCACTTACCAGCGCCTCGCGACCAACCACTTCGTTGACCGGGTAGGCCACTGAGGCGCGCACTCCCGGCGCGAACACTTTGGAGACCGAGTCTGCGCCCGCTGCCAGGCAGTTGCGACCATCGAGGGAGATCACGCGCGGAGACCCCCGTCAGGCCCTGCCCGGTGGCGGGCAATGCAGCCTTGCTGCCACCGGGAGGGGGCGCTCCGGCCATTGGCCTGTCATTGCAGCGGCGCCATGGATCAGAATTCGTAGCGCAGCTTGACGCCGTAATTCCGCGGATAGAGATAGGACGTCTGCACCACGTCGTCGGAGTTGTTGTTGCCCCTCGCCAGCACGGCTTCATCCTCAAGATTCTCGACAAAAGCCTCGATGCGCAGCGTGGTATCCAGCGATGCCCAGATCAGGCGCACATCCGTTTTAGTGTAAGAATCCTGATCATGCGCAGGATCGGTCGCGAGCAGGTTGGAGGTGTTGTAACCGTCCGAGTAGTAGGTCTGCACATACGGCGTGAGTGTGCCGCGGTCACCGAGATCAATGCGGTAGGCCGCGCTCCCGCCAGCGGTGATTTCCGGTGACCAGGGCGTGCGGTTGCCGTCCTGATTCACGAGTCCGCCCCTGGGCACGGTGCCATTATACAGCTGGTAGGGGTTGCTCTGGCCGAAGGTGCCGAATTCCGAATCCAGGTAGGCGAAGGTCCCTGTGAAGGTCAATTCCTCGGTCGCCAGCCAGGTGGCGTCAAACTCGATCCCCCAGGCTTCGATTTCGCCGCCGTTATCGCTGAAGGTGATCGCCACATTCTCTTCAATACGCTGGCGCTGGGTGAGCAGGTTGGTGTACTCGGTAACATGTAGGGCGCCGTTCAGCTGCAGCGTGCCGCCGAGCAGCATGCTGCGCACTCCAATCTCGTATACCTCTGACTCCTGCTCGTCCGTGATCGTGTTGATGCCCGCGGAACCGGACAGGTAGCCGGTGGAGGCGGTGAAATAGGCCATGATGTCGTCGCTGAGGTCATACTCGACCCCGGTCCGCCAGGTGTAGTTGTCCCAGCTGGGATCGGCGCCGCTGACATTATCGCTCGTCACGGCGTCGGACGCGCCGCAGTTGTAGGTGAACAGATCGGCCGCGTTCTCCGGGAGCGTCAGTGGTGAACTGCCGGCTACGCCATCGCGAACATTCACTACACGATCCACCACGCCGTCACCGTTGGTGTCTCCGGTGAAGTTCGAGCCGCCGCAGTCGACGGACTTTTCCTCGTCGTTATAGCGGATGCCCGCGGTAACGCGAAGTGCATCTGTCAGAGCGTATTCGCCCTCGAAATAGAGACCCAGATAGTCTGTCTCGACGCGCGCGGAATCGGCGAAGAAACCGCCCAGCACAGTGGCGTCAGACACGATGTCCGTACCCTGGAGCAGCGTCACGCCCCCCGGGAACTGCGGGGTGGTAATCACCGGGCGCGTAGAATCGTCGCGTACCGTCTGCTGGTAGATATAGAAACTGCTGTAGTCCTCGGTCTCCGAGTAGAAAAGGCCGGTGGTCCACTGAAAGGGCCCATCCCCGGCACTCGAGAGCTGAAACTCCTGGGAAAAGCCCTCCGAGGTTTCCAGGTAGCCGCCGTTCGAGTTTGGCGTCGGGCTGAAGTCGAAATCGAACTGAATATCGTTGCGATAATCGTAGACTGCGCTCAGCGACTTGAATTGCACGTTGCCAACGTTCGCGGTCACGATCAGCGAAACCTCTTCGTCGGAGAGATCGACCGGACGGACATAATCCTGGGATATCTGCCAGGGATCACCACCTGGACCATTCGAGGCAGGCCCGCGCCCGCCACTGCCGCGCACGGGGTTTTCACAGTTGCGGCTGCTGCCGAAGGGATCCGTCACGCCGTTTTCCGTTTCGAAACGGCAGTTGAAGGTGTAGCCGAAAAGCCCGGCCTCGTTGCCTTCTTCTTCGGCGCGGGTATAGCGCAGGACAGCCTCGATGTTGTCGGTCGGCGCCCAGAGCGCCGATATCCGATAAGCCAGGTCATCCTGGGCCCCCACGTCGGGGCCTGCGAGGTTCTCGATATAGCCGCCGCTCTTGTCGTAGACCGTGGCGAAGCGCAGGGCGAAGGTGTCGTTGACCGGTGCGTTGAGCACGGCCTCCGTGCGCAGCCGGTCGTAATCCTGGAAGCTGACCTCGACAGAGCCGCCAAAGGCTTCCGTGTCGGGCTTGTTCGTGTAGACGTTGAGCGCGCCGGCAAAGGTATTGCGACCGTAGAGCGTTCCCTGGGGGCCGCGGAGAAACTCCACACGCTCGATGTCAAAGAACGCTCGCGTCTGTTGCGATGCCCGCACCTTGTAGATGCCATCCACAAAGGCGCCGACGATGGAACTGTTGTCGCCGAAGGTGTTGGACGAGTTTGCGCCGCGCACGTTGAACTTGGCATCGTTGCCGGCGAAGGCGTAATTCAGGCCCGGTACCATGAGCTCAAGTCGGGAGACATCGTCAATACCACCGAGGTCGAGGGCCTCCTGATTGAAAGCCGTTACCGACATGCCGACATCCTGCAGGCTTTCTGCCCGCTTGGACGCCGTGACCACGACCTCCTCCAATTGAGTCTGGGCCACAGTCTGCTGGGCGATAATCGCCCCGATGGCCACTGCCAGCAGATTTCTGCTGCTATCGCGCTTTGAAAAAAATGTCTTCATGGATGCATCCCCTAGGTTGAGTTTATTGATTGCGGGCGTTCCATGGCCGGCGCCGATCTGGCTTTTTCTGGCCACCATATTTTTTTTGACTTCGAATGCATGCTGCGATATTCAGTTTTCGAATGCAAACACTTTTTTGAGAGTGTCAAGAACGCCTTGCGGTCCGGGTCGGCGGCACGCCTGTGCGGGCTAAATGCCGGGAATGCCGCAGTGGGACCCGGTGTCTCTGGCATCGAAGGCCATCCGCGGAAATGCGTGCCATTGATCAGATCTGTGGTGGGGACTAGACTCGTCTCATGACTACGGATGCAATTAAAGGAGCATAAGATGGAGCATTACGCGGCGCTGCGGCGCCTGCTACAGCCGCTGCGCGCGTGCCAGTACGACTACGATGCGCAACTGCTGCGTCGTACCCTCGCCGAGATAATCACCCCGGATGCCAGGCTACAGCTGTTCCACCCGGTCGGCACGGTGACCGGTCCGGATGCCTTTTATACTGATGCGTACGAACCGCTGGCCCACGCTATCCCCGATCTAGAACGACGGGACACGATTGTGCTGGCGGGGCCAACCGCGGCGGGCCACGACTGGGTAGGCTGCTGTGGCTATTACACCGGAACGTTCACGCGACCCTGGCTCGATATCCCCCCGACCGGGCACTTTGTTTCTCTGCGTTTTCACGAATTCTATCGCGTCGTGGATGGGCGTATCGTGGAGGCGCAGGTTATCTGGGATGTTCCGGAGATGATGATGCAGGCGGGGGCCTGGCCCATGGTGCCCAGTCTGGGCCGGGAGTGGCACGTGCCCGGGCCCGCCACGGAGGATGGTCTCGCTACGCGGGATCGCGATCCGGAAAGCTCGGAAAATGCTTTCAATAAGGTGCTCGACATGTGCCAGCACCTTGGCAAATACGCCACCGAAGGAGTTGCGGGGATGCGCCTTGAGGCCTTCTGGCATCCTCGCTGCAGCTGGTATGGACCCGCCGGGATAGGCAGCGCGCGCGGGATTCAGGGTTTCCGCAACTGGCACCAGATACCGTTTTTGAACGGCATGCCGAACCGAGTCGGAAACCCGGAAGCCGGACACATGTTTGCCGATAATGACTATGTGGCCTTCACCGCCTGGCCAGGCATGTTCATGACGGTCGGCGCCGATGGGTGGTTGGGGCTGCCACCGGTGAATCGCGAGATCACCATGAAAAGCCTGGACTTCTGGCGAGTGGAGGGCGATCTGATACGTGAGAACTGGGTTCTTATCGATCTCCTTGACGTATA
>JAABTX010000153.1 GCA_011389655.1 Thioalkalivibrio sp. | reverse complement strand
AACGGTTGGCCGCGCCGGCGGCGCGTTCGCGTGCAGGGCACGCTCCTACAGCGTTGGGGTGACCCCGACCGGGTATGTATCCCCGGTAGGAGCGAGCCTCGCTCGCGAATCGGCGTTTGCTCTGGCACCAACGGTTGGCCGCGCCGGCGGCGCGTTCGCGTGCAGGGCACGCTCCTACATAGCGTTGGGGTGACCCCGACCGGGTATGTATCCCCGGTAGGAGCGAGCCTTGCTCGCGAATCGGCGTCACATCTCCCCGCCGGTCCGCGCTTCGCTCAGTAGTAGCCGTAGGCCTTGCTGGTTTCGTCGCTGCGGTTCAGCACGGTGCCGAGCAGCGGCTTGTCCCCCAGAAGGCCCAGCGCCTTTTCGAGGTCGCCGCGGCGGGTGTCGCCCTCGCCGACCACCATCAGCGCGGCGTCGAAATACGGCGAGAACGCGAGCACGTCGTCCGAGACCAGGATCGGGGGCATGTCGAAGATCACCAGCCGCGAGGGGTAGCGGCGCTTGATGTCCTCGATCAGGCTCACCATCCGGGCCGAGGAGAGCATCTCCGCGGAGTGGATCACCGGCCGGTGGCCCGGCAGGATCACCAGGCGCTCGATGCCCGGGTTGATCAGCAGCTCCGGAATCGGCCGGTCCTCGAGGAGGTAGTCGCTGAGACCGGGCAGCCGCTCGTCGGAGAAATAGCGCAGCACGCTCGGCCGCCTCAGGTCGATATCCGCCAGCAGCACGGTGTGGTTGGTCTCGCGCGCCATGCTGATCGCGAGATTGATCGCGGTCAGCGTCTTGCCGGCGCCCTCGTTGGGGCTGCTGACCACCACCACACGCCAGTCGTTGCTGCGCATGCGCTGGATCACGTGGGTGCGCATCACGCTGTAGTGGTTGGCCACCGGGTCGGTGGGCCCGGAGATCACGCGCTTCTTGCGCAGGTAGGCGGTTGACGGCTCCAGCACGCGCGTCTGCGTGTAGACGATCTTCTGCTCGGCGTCGCTCGCGACCGGCGTTCGGGCCTGCTGCCGCTCGGTGGCGGCAGGGTCGAAGTAGCGCTCGTCGCGTTCCTCGCGCGCCCGGTCGAGCGCTTCCATGATGCGGTCCATGACTCAGTTACCCCCCTGCCCCGGTATGCCCGTCTCCACTCCCACCCGCTGCAGGAGCTGGTAGACGGCGATGTCGAGCGGGCGCACGTAGTGGTGCACCGCGAAGGCAGCGCCGGCGAGCAACGCCAGGGTCACCAGCACGGCGAGGATGCGCAGGATCCACTTGCGGCGGATCTCCTGGGCGGTAGCGATGTAGGGCACCACCGCCAGCGGCGGCGCGCCGGTGATCCTGGCGACGGCGCGGGAGCCGTAGATCGCGTCCGCCGAGACCTCCCGCAGGGCCACGGTGCCGAGACCACCCCCCAGTGCCAGCACGAAGCCCATCAGCAGCATGCGCTTGCGGTCCGGCTTGAAGGGCTGGCTCGGGGTCGATGCGGGCTCGATCAGCACGAAGCGTTCGGCCTTGCGCTCCTCTTCCAGCGACTGGCCGAGTTCCGCCTCCATCTGCTTGGCGCGCACCTCGCGGAACTTCGACAGTGCGTTCTCGTAGTTGCGGGTGAGCGCGCGGTATTCGCGCTCCACCATCGGCGCGCCCTGCACGCGCGCCTCGTATTCGCTCAGCTGCGCGTCCAGGCGGGTCCGCTTTTCCCGCAGGTTATCCAGCTCGGACCGCGCGGTGCTCAGCTGCCCGGACAGCCGATGGTAGGAGGGATTCTCGGATAGCTCGGACGCGCCGTCGGCACCGCCGGATCTTCGCGCAGCGGCGAGCTGCTCCTCGAGCGACGCCACCGCCCGCTCGGCATCGCGCACGTCCGGGTGGGCGTCGGTGAGGTTGCTCCGCCGCTCCTCCAGCGTCGCGCGCGCGGTGGCCAGCATCGCCTCGATCTCGCCGCTGTCGAGCCCGCCGGTCTGCGCGCGCAGGGCGTTGATCTCGCGCTCGATCTGCACCACGTCCGGGTGCCGCTCGGTCTTCTGGGCGCTCAGCGCCAGGTACTGCAGCTCCAGTTCCATCAGGCGCTCGCGGGGCGTGAGCACCCGGCGGGTTCCGTCGCCGTCATCGCCGTAGCGGCCAGTGCGCCCCAGCTCGTTCTCCAGGATCACGATGCGGTCCTCGAGCAGGCGCATTTCCATGTCGGTGCGGGCGATCTGCTCCTCGGTGCGCCGGAGGAACTGCGCGTTCACCTGCTGCATCTCCGGCAGACTTTCGCCGTGCTCCTCCTTGAATCGCGCCTCCCGCGCCTCGAGGTCGGCGATCTCCGCGGCGAGCCGGTCGGCCTCGGCGCCGAGGAACACGGAGGCCTCGCGCGCGGCCTCGCGCCGGGTGCGCAGGTTCTCCTCCATGAACAGGGAGACAAGTTCGCCGGTCACCTCCTTGGCGACTCGCGGCGAGCCGGCATCGAAGCTCAGCGTGAAGGCGATGCTCGCCTGCTGTGCGCGACCGCTGCGCGGATCCATCACGTCGGCGCTGACCATGCGCAGGTTGATGCTGTCGCGCATGTCGCCGACCAGCTCGGACATGGGTTTCTGCTGCTGGCGCGCCTCCGCGTAGAGCCCGTATTCCTCGATGATCCGGGACAGGTTGGCCGTGGTCATGATGCGCTGGCTGATCACCTGCACGCGCTGGTCCGCGAAGCTGGTCACCGTGGTGCGGACGAGGTCCTGCGGGATCTGCTGCTGCTCGATCAGGATAGTGGCCATCGAGCGGTAGGTGGCCGGCATCGTCAGCGCCACGAACACGACGATCGGGACGATCAGCGCGACCGGCAGGATCATGTACCAGCGCCGCCGACGCAGGATCGCCAGGTATTCGGCGACGTCGATGCCTTCGCGTTCTTCTTCGCGTTCGGGTTCGCGTTCGTTGTTCATCTGGATTCAGGCCTGCTGTTCGAATGACGCACCGGCTCGAGCCTCGGGCACGCTACCGCCCTTCCGTTGCAGGGCGCGAAATCGGAATGGCCCGTCGTGGTCCGGCACTGGCTGTTCCGCTGCTGCCCGCATCGCCGGCTGCCGCGGCAACGGCCGCCGCCATGGGCTCGCGCCGGGCATGGTGCGCAAGCCTTCCATGCCACAACGATGTGCAGTTCAATCGGAGGATGGGCGACTAGGCCCTCGTCTCGAGTGTGCCAGTGTGTTAAGACCCGCTCAACCGTGGGGATTAAGAAGCCTGTTGCCGCGGTACACGGAATCGCCCCCTTTCCAGGCCCGCTGACGCGGACCCTTGGTGACTGCATCGGCGGCGTGGGCAAGGACTTGAGGGACGGTCGAGCCTGTGGCGGGCCTGCCCGGCCATCCGACGCCAAAAAAAGGCAGCCCCGAAGCTCGGGACCGCCGCATCATCAGGACCTCGACGCCGGGCACGGCGTGGCTCAGGCCGCGACCGCCTCGGCCGCTCGATCCTTGCGCGCACGCTGGCGGCGCGACAGCCAGCCCATCCCGAGCAGCGCAGACCCGAAGAGCAGGAACGCGGGGGGGATGGGGACGCCGGCCACGCCGTAGTGGCTGTATCCATCCTCAACGTCGACTACTATCGACTGACCGGGGGTCGAGTTCCGGAAATATGCAGTCCAATCGCCTTGCTTGATCCAGAAATATTCGCGATTGGTCGTGAAACCGTCACCGGCCCCGTCGATCTTCTCGAAGTAAATCTCGCTGGGCGCTGTTTCAGTCGGGTCCAATTTGGCGACCATGCTATCGAGGAAATCCACTTCCGTCTGAGGGTTCGAGGGCGTAACGGCCCACGCAGTCGCATCAGTGTTGCTTAGCTTAAGTGTTTGGAAGTTGTAGCTCGGCACATTGCTGTCGTCATAGTTGTCTTCAAAAAAGCCCTCGCAACTTTCGCCGCAGTCCAACTCCCGGTCACCACCAGCGAGATCAGTTTCAATGTTAATCAACGCCGCCGGAGCCGCGCCGGCAAACGCCAACGCCGTCAGACCGATCACTACGCTGTAAAATCTTCGCATCTTGAGCATCTCCCTGTGGAGCCAACCCAGGCGTTGAGAGCCCTGACCCAGCGTTTGAAAACCTTTGGCCTCCGCATGAGACCCGGACCATCCGCGCACCGGGAACAAACAACCGCCCTACTGGGCTGTCCCGGCCTCATGTGGCTGTTTACAATCCTGCATCAGAAACTATACAGGAATCATGCCAATACGGTTTATCAATGGTTTAGCGCCTGGCGACGCAGCGAACGGGGTGATTGTGTAAAGCGGACTGACAGTCCGCGGTGTAGCCACTCTTCCGTGTGCTGATTACCAGAATTCGGCGCGAGCCCTCTGAATGGGTGGATTATACTCCCTCCAGCCTCGCCGAGGCACCGGGCATGGCGACGGCGAGCGGTGCGCTTTTTTGGCGGATTGCTAAGCCAGGGCACCCGCGCCCGCATCGCGCCTTGCG
>JAABTX010000152.1 GCA_011389655.1 Thioalkalivibrio sp. | reverse complement strand
GTTCCACCAGCACATCGGCCTGGTGAGCGGGGGAGGCATCGTCGGGAAAGCCGCTGCGCAGATAGCCGAAGCGCGACGGCGCGACGATCCGAAAACCACCCTCGCGCAAGGCATGGGCGAACAGGAGCCCCTGGTCGAAGCCGCCTCCCGTGCCATGGATCATCATGAGCGGCGGCCCGTGCCCCGCAACGGCGTATTCGAGCGCACCGGCGTGCGTATCGATGACGCTGCTGCGCCGGGCGAGCCGCGCCTCCGCGCCTGCCATCGACGCGCGATACGCGCCAACGGTCCAGGCGCCGCTCGCCAGAACGATCGCGCCCATCCCGACAAGGAGTGATCGGCGGGTGATCATTGGCCTGCGCCCATGGCGAGATCGGCCAGCGCAGCCTCAAGCGCCGGGACGAGCTCGGTCTTGTCGTCCAGAAAGCCGGCATCGGTGTTGATCTGGAAGGCAACGGTGATGCCATGGGCGGCATAGTGGCGCAGGCTCGAGACGTACCCCGGGATCCAGCCGCCATGGCCGTAGATAGCCGGTGTCGCTGTAGGCCCAGCCGGTCCCGGCCTCGAACAACGGTTCCCGCCCGATCACGAAACCCACCAGGTCCTCGGGCGAGAACGCCGCTTCGCCGGCCGCGATGTGGGCCCAGGCGGCCTGGAATGCCGGCAGGTGCACGTGATCCGGCAGGCCGGCACGATGGCGCAACAGATGCCCGATGGTGATGCTGTCGGCGTTCGGCAGAGCGCTGAACCACGGGCGGTCCCCGAGATGATCGGACAGCCTGTCCGCCTGGCTCAGGCGACCCTCGCTCTCCAGTGCCAGCACCGTCGCCGCGACGAAGGTCTTGCCGATGCTCGCGGCCAGCATGGGCGTGTCGGGCGTCATCCTGCGCCCAAACTCGACATCGGCAAGGCCAGTCGCGGCCGTGACGAGCGTTCCGTCGCGCAGCGCGATGGCCGCCGTGGCGCCGGGGAATCCATGGCGCGCACGGAAGTCCTCGAGCGTCGCTGCCAGACCGGCCGAGAGATCGGTGCCATCCCCTGCCGACGCGGGTGCAGCCGCCGCAAGACAACCCATCACACTGACAACAATCAGAAGGGTGCGCATTCCCCTACTCCGCCGCCCCGGGATCCGGGTTCTTCCTCGCCGGCATGACCTCGGTCACCGCGCCTTCGCGCGTGAACATGGTGTCACGGTGCCACCAGACGACGATGACCGCCACGAAGACCAGGATCCACGTGTCCCAGGGCTGCGCATCCGGCCAGAACGGGTTGATGAGCTGCCAGTGGAACAGCATCGGCCAGAGCAGGCTGCCGCGCGTCTGGTTGAAGATCGGCGTGACCAGCACCGCCAGCGCGACGTTGCCGACGAAGAACGGGAGAAAGTTCCAGTCCGCGAATACGGTGCTCGCCAGGAAGAACGCCGGCAGGTGCCACAACCCCCAGGTCGCACCGATCAGCAAGCCGGCCCAGATCGGCGCCACGTGCCGCTGGAGCAAGGGTTGCGCCACGCCGCGCCAACCGAATTCCTCGATCGGGCCGAGAAAGAGCATCATGAACAGAAGCGCCACGACGATGCCAATGCCCTCTGGCGGCAGCGGCGCCACTATCGGGCCACCCTTGAGCAGCGATCCCGCGACAAAGACAAGCGGCAGGCCGACCAGGATGAAGGCCACCCACCCCACCGGGCACCGCCAGAGGAGAAGCCGGGACAGGAAGGCCCGGGCGCCGGACCGGCCGCCGTAGAAAAAGACGATCACGAAGGCGGCGATCGCGGGCGACCACGTCGCGAGGAAGAAGAACGGATGCGTTCCGCTGATCTCGCCGAACCAGGCGGCAGCGGCGTCGGGAAACACGATGTAGACCCCGATCAGCCCCCAGGTGATCAGGAAGGTGATGCCGACAAACGCGATCAGCGCAGCGGTCGGTATCCGGACCCGATGCATGGAACGCGACTCGGTTGGCATCGGCATTCTCCCAGGGATCCGCAGGGCGGAAGTGTGGCGCTTCCTTCGTCTGTAGCACAGCCCCGTGGATCTGGTTCATGGGCAGGCCCTTCCCATAGGGCCCGGGGTATCTGGAGTTCCCTACACCGCTCAGTACTCAACCCGGGTGATTCGTGCGCGAAAGAAGGGGGCGTACTCGGGGGTACCATAGAGGTTACCGATCTCCATCCCGCTGGGGATGGTGAAGCCCTGATGGGTGCCGTGCGCGAGCATCCGCCCGCCGAAGGGTTGCAGGCGATAGGTCCGGTCCGGGTTGGCGTCGGACCAGCGCAGCGTGGTCATCTCCAGCACCCGGCCGGCGGCGTCGAGGGTCAGGTGCATCGGCTCGACGCCGGGCACCTCCGGGAACCGGACCTCCGCCTGATCCGGCCCCGTCTGCGTCCAAACCGCCCCGGACTGCGGCAACAGCGCGGCCGGTGCCCACACGGTCTCCATCACCATGCGCGCAGCGGCGGCGCGGGCGTGGTCCTCGGTGTCCGCGATCCGGGCGACCGGCAGCACACCCCACAACCAGAAGCGCGTCCAGCTCGTACGGCCGTTCCAAAAGCCATCCGAGCCGGAGAACCGGATCAACCCCGAGCCGGCGCGTGCGCGCCAGACGAACCCGTGCGGCGGGGCGAGAACCTGATCGGCGCGCATGGGGAACTCGCGGCCGTTCAGGATCAGCGAGCCTTCCATTTCCAGACGAACCACCTGGTGCAGCGGCGTGCCCGGCGCAATGGCATTCGCGAAATAGCGCTGCCCGATCTCGGGCAGATCGGCAACCATGGCCGGGTCGAAGGAAGCGGGCGCCGCCTCCCGCTGGCTCAGCAACGCGTCCCAGACCGACTGCGTGTTTCGGGCATCGCACACACTGTTCCACAGGCCCATCGCGATTCCCGCAACCCCCGCAACCACGGCGACCGATCCGACCATCTTGAGCGCAAACCGCGCGAGCGCCATCCATTCCTCCGAGCATTCTGCGTGGCGCAATCAAAGCTGGCGCCAGCGCAATCGATCTTTCCGGCTGCCCTGTTGCTATAGCATGAGACATGGTCGTCGACAGCGTCTTTTTTCAGTGGTCCTGCCACTCGGTGGAAACGCAGCCGGTAGCGGTCTTCCCCGATGGCTGCCGCGATGTGCTGATCATCCACCCACCGGGAGCGCGGACGTTCGTCACCCTGACGCCGTTCGATTTCCACCCCCGCCCCGTCGCGCTGCTGCGGGGGACGGCGATCACCGGCTACCGGCTCCGGCCGGGGTCTGCGGTGGACCAACCGGTACTGGACGCAATCGCCGCCGACTCTGCCACCGCTCCCGGGATTCTGAGCCATGACATCGGTGCGGCTGACGACGTCGGTACGGTGATCGATGCGCTGGCGCTTCCAGGAGCCAGCGTGGGCGGCGCAGCCAGGAGCCTCGGCACATCGGTGCGAACCTTGCAGCGGCACCTTGCGGGGCTGCATCTACCGCCTCCCGATTACTGGCGTCTCCTGGCGCGAGCCCGTCGTGCCGCCGCCGTGCTCGCGGACCACGCCTCCTTGACCGATGTGGCCCATTCCACCGGATTCACCGATCAGGCCCACATGACCCGCGAATTCGTGCGCTGGTTCGGCCAAACGCCGGGCGGCCTGCGGCGTCGGCCCAAGGTGCTGGACATGTTGCGTCAACCGGCACTTGGCAACTGGACCGGCGAACAGATTTCCACCAGATAGCCGTTGACGTCGCTGACGTAGGCCGTGGCTTGCCCCCACGGCTCTTCCCGCACCTCCTGCTCCGGTGCCGCACCTGCCGCCAATGCACGGTCCCGGGCCGCGCGCACGTCACTGGTCTCCAACGCCAGCTCGAAAACGGGCTTCTTGACGTCGGGCCTGCCGGGAGCCTTCCCGAGCTGCTGCATCAGCCGGCGGGACGAAAAGGCAAGCTTCGTCTCGCCCGTCGAAAGCTCGCCGTAGTCGCCCGACGGGTGAAGGAACGCCGTTTCCAGCCCAAACGCGCGGCCATAGAAATCGAGGGTGGCGGCAACATCATCGACATAGAGGATCGCGTAGCGAAATTTCACCGGCGTCTCCCGTGGCTTGGATCGAAAAAGCAATCTAGCCCGATGCTCGCCCGACGTCTTGAACAATCGCGACACGAGCTGACTGCCTACGTCCCGGGGCCTTGGTGCCCACAGGCCCAACCGTGCGTATTGCAATTTTGGGTTCTCCGGGATCGAGCCCTGCGACAGAAGATCGCGCCTCGGCTACTGTGAGAACAGGCATGCGCCACTTCCCTGCCCCCCGCGTCCAGGAGCAAAACCGATGAGTTCGACCCGACACCCCGTGCTGCCGCGCCCCGAAAAGCTTTGGCTGCGTGGCCTGATCATGCGGGTTCTGGTGCTGCTGGTGAATCTCGCCCAGACCGTGCTGGGGATCTGCGCGATCCTCCAGTTCCTCTGGATGCTGTTCGCCAGTCAGAGATCCGCTGTGCCCAACGCACCGGGCCGGTGGTGCAGACCGACCGGGGACG
>JAABTX010000151.1 GCA_011389655.1 Thioalkalivibrio sp. | reverse complement strand
CTCCTTCCGTCGCTCCTTCTGCTGGGGTGTCATCGCCCCTTTACGCCGGCGGGGGCTGTCGGTGTACCAGAGGAAGAACCCGCTGTCCGGCGCGACGGCGGTGTGCAGGTCGAACGGGTAGTACTGGCTGAGCTCGAAGGACTCGAATCCGTCGATGGCGATCAGTTTCGGCGTCTCGAGCTTCTTCATCATCTCGGCGTGAAAGAGCAGGCATTGGCGGCCCAGGCGCTGAAGCTGGCGGTCGATGGTCGAGGGCGAGACGCCCAGGTGGTCTGCGATCTGGCGGTTGGCCATGGCGCCGACCGAGAGGGTCATGAGCTGGGGCAGGATGTCCGGGCGCTTGAGGTAGTAGTCCGGTTTGAAGGACTGTGAACTGAAGGAGACACCGCAGGCGTGGCAGATAAACCTGCGGATACGCCTTCCGTCGAAGCGCCTCGGGTAGAAGCCGTTCCGCTTGTAACGCCAGGATTCGTGCAAGTCGCTGTGGTGCTTGCACTCCTCGTTGGGGCAGTGGGGCGGCTGCCAGCTGGGATGGTCTGGATGATGGGTATTCATGCCCAGTCAGTTGCAGGAGCTGGGCCGGACACATTTTCCGGGGCACAACCAGAATACCATGCATTCCTCCGACCTGTGGAGTATATTAGCGCGTCGACCGCGGGCGCTGGAGGGAACCAGCCGCCCGCGACCGTGTTACAGCCGATTGCCGGAATGGGTGACGACCCCCCGTTCCTCATCCCTCGATACCCCTGGGGAGCCCGTCTTCTTGATGTTCTTCCGCAAGTTCATGGTGAGCACCCTCGTCGTCGTGCTGGTCGGCGTCGGGTCGCTGGCGACGTTGGCGTACGGTCAGGATGAGTTCGATGGCCTCGAGATCGTGGACATCGAGGTGGCCGGGGCCATGACCGTCAACCCGCGGCAGGTGACGGCCTGGGCGTCCCTGGAAACGGGGCAGCGGGTGACCCGGAACCTGACAGCGGGCGCCACGCGCCGGCTGTTCGCCACCGGCAAGTTCGCCGACATCTTCATCTTCGGCCAGCAGGTGGACGGCGGCGTCAAGCTGATCATCAACCTGCGTGAATTCCCGCGGATCCGCAGCATCTCCTTCCGTGGCAACGACAAGATCAAGGACAATGATCTCCGCGAGGCGTTCCCGGTATCGGTCGGACAGTTCGGCAACCCGGCGGCGGTGCGGCGCGACCTGCAGCCGCTGCGGGAGCTGTACTGGGAGAAGGGCTACTACAACGTCGCCATCAGCCCGGATTCCTCGGTGATCGACGAGCGGAACATGCAGGACCTGGTGATCGCCATCGAGGAAGGCGAGAAGGTGAAGGTCAAGTCCATCACCTTCGAGGGCAACGAGGTGCTCACCGACGGCGGCCTGCGCGGGGCCATGGAGCAGGGCACCACCGGTTTCCTCAGGAGCGGGACCTTCAAGAAGACCACCTTCGAGGAGGACCGCGAGCGCATCATCACGTATGCCAAGGACCACGGGTTCCTCGATGCGACCGTCGACGGTGTCGAGATGAATCCCCGGCCAGACAAGCCGGAGGAACTGGACATCGTGATCAGGATCACCGAGGGGCGGCAGTACCAGGTGGGCTCGGTCAACTGGTCGGGAAACACGGTGTTCGATGACACGCGGATCGCTCCCGAGGTCTACCTCACCGGTGGCGACGTCTTCCGCGAGAAGGACTACCTGTCCACCCTGGAGAACCTGCAGACCCTGTATGCGGACCAGGGCTATATCTACGTGGGCGTGGAACCGCAGCGCGAGATCCGCGACGGCCGGGTGAACGTCAATTTCAACATCGTCGAGGGCCAGCCGGCCACGGTGCGGGACATCCGCATCTCGGGCAACATCAAGACCCACGATGCGGTCCTGCTGCGCCAGTTCCATATCTTCCCGGGCGACGTCTTCAGCCGCAGGCGCATCGAGTACTCGGTCCGCGACGCCATGCAGACGGGCTTCTTCGAGGAAGTCATGCCCGATTTCCGGCCCGTGGGCGATGGCGGCGACATCGACCTCATCTTCAAGGTCAAGGAGAAGCAGACCGGGCAGTTCATGTTCGGTGCGGCGTACAGCGCCGAGACCTCCGTCTCCGGGTTCATCCAGGTCCAGGAGACCAACTTCCTGGGCAAGGGCCAGAACCTGGGCGTGACCTGGCAGTTCGGATCGCGCCGCCGCTACGTCGACCTCAGCTTCACCGAGCCGTGGTTCATGGGGCGCCCGATCCTGCTCGGCGCGTCCATCTTCGACCGCTACCAGTACAACATCGACGACTTCTACGAGAGCCGGGTGCGTGGTTTCAGCGTCGACACGGGAACCCGGGTGCCGGGAACACGGTTCACAAGGGCAGGCCTGCGGTACGAGCTGTCCGAGACCCGCCTCGACAACTTCAGCTCGGCGTACATCCGCTACCTCGACGACCTCGAGCAGAATGTCGGGCTCGAGGGCCGGGGGTTCGAGCGCCTCGATGAGGTGGACTGGCCGCGGACCAAGAGCGCGCTGCGCCTGACGCTGCGGCGCAACAGCACCGACAACCCGTTCTTCCCGACCTCGGGCGCCAAGACCACGTACAGCGCCGAGCTGGCTGGCGGGCCCCTGGGCGGAGAGATCGACTTCCATGAGCACCGCTTCCAGACGTCGTACTACCAGCGGATCCCCGCCGGGTTCGCGCTGCACCTGCGGGGCCAGCTCGGGTTCATCGAGGGCCTCAGCGGTGGCCCGGAGAACGTCCCGGACTACGAGAAGTACCGGCTCGGCGGCAACCGGCTCTATCCGTTGCGTGGGTATCAGGACCTCGAGGTGGTGCCGCGGGGCAACGCGCCGTTCATCGGTGGACGCGCGTTCACCATCTTCAACGTGGAAGCGCTGTATTCGGTCTCGAGGGCCGTGCAGCTGCTCACGTTCCTGGACATGGGTGATAGCTGGAACAGCCTCGGCGAGGCCGACTTTTCCAACCTGCGCAAGGGCGCGGGCTTCGGGATCCGGGTGGAGGTGCCCATGATGGGCACCATCGGCTTCGATTACGGCTACGGTTTCGCCAGGGACAAGGTCGGCGGCCCCGGCTGGGAGCCGCACTTCAACATCGGCACCATGTTCTGATCAGAAAGACACGGTTCTGATCGGACAGTCAGGAGATCCAGATGCGTCCAGTCCATCACCTGCCCTTCATCCTGCTGTTCATGCTGGTGGCCACCAGCGCCAGCCTGGCGGCCGACGCCAAGCCCTTCGGGGTCATCGATTCGCAGCGCATCGTCGAGGAATACGACGCGGCCCGCGACGCTCGCCAGCAGATGGAGAAGTTCGTCCGTGATGTCGAGCGCGAGATCAGCGACAAGCAGCGCGAGCTGCAGCGCATGCAGGAGGACTTCTACAGCCAGCAGATGCTGCTGGGCGAGGCGGCGCGGTCGCAGCGGATGCAGGAGCTCGAGGCCGCCAAGGCCGAGTATTTCCGCTTCCAGGAGCAGGTCGAGACCCGGGTCCAGCAGGAGTACGACACCAAGCTCGGCGAGATCATCGAGCAGGTCAAGACCATCGCCGAGCGCATCGGCAAGGAGGAGGGCTTTGGCATCATCATCGACAAGGCCGCGTTCTCCGTCCTCTACATCGATGATTCCATCGACCTCACCAACCGGGTCCTGACGGCGCTGGCCCGCGGTGAGGACGAATGACGTCGGGGTTGACAACCTGTTCATTCCTCGTCAAATTTCGGTTCAGCAATGAATTGTGGTTGGCGCCCCCCTTTGCCGACGGCACAGGGGGGTTTCCTTGAGCAGAGGAGATGGCCCCATGCAGCCGACGAGGTTGCGTGACCTGGCGGTGGACCTGGATGCCGAACTGGTGGGCGACGGCGACGTCGTGATCACCGGTGCTGCCGGCATCGACCACGCCGGTCCGGGCGATATCACCTTCCTGGCGCGGCCGGAACTGGCGGGCCGACTCAGGTCATGCGCGGCCGCGGCGGTCATCGTCGGGCCGGACTTCGAGCCCGACCGTCCGGCGCTGCGCGTGGCCGAGCCGTACCCGACGTTCGCGCGCCTGCTCGCGGGCCTGGCCACGCCGCTGGACCGTATCTTCCCGCCGGGCGTGCATCCGACCGCCGTGCTCGCGGACGACGCCCAGGTGGACGGCGGGGTGGCCATCGGCCCCTACGCGGTGGTGGGCGCCGGTTGCCGGATCGGACCCGGGACGCGCCTGGGGCCGCACGTGGTCCTGGAGCCGGATGTGACCCTCGGCGGTGGTTGTGTTCTCCATGCCCAGTGCGTGGTGCGCGAGCGCTGCCGCCTGGGCGACCGGGTGATCCTGCACCCCGGCTGCGTCATCGGGGCCGACGGCTTCGGCTACCTGCCGGGAAAAAATGGGTTGTCAAAAATCCCACAGGTCGGCATCGTCATCCTGGAAGACGACGTCGAGCTGGGGGCGGGCACCTGCATCGACCGCGCCACCACCGGCGAGACCGTCGTCGGCATGGGTTCGAAGCTGGACAACCTGGTGCAGGTCGGCC
>JAABTX010000150.1 GCA_011389655.1 Thioalkalivibrio sp. | reverse complement strand
GGCCCGTGAAGCCCATCGCGGCCGGAGGCCGCTCCTGCACGCGCTCCTGCAGATCACTGCATGAACACGTAGCCCTCTTCCTGCTGCAGGCGGATGATCTCGGCATCCGCCATCGGCACCATGCGCACGAAACCATGGATGTCCTCGGGGTCGAAGCCGCGTTCATGAGCGGCCACCCGGCACATCCGGAACTCGATCGGGCCAGAGACCGTGAGGCTTTGTGCGCGTCGCATCAGTTCGCCGAATTCGTCATGGTTCTCGATTCCGAAGAACCGGATCTCATCCCCGTGCAGCACCAGCACGATCGACGCCTCGAACGGATCGGCCTCGTACAGGTTGTTCAGAAAACTCACGCGGTCGAGAATCCGCTCGAAGCGCTCCAGATCGCCCTGCGCGACATCGTAGACCACCTTCTGCGGTGCGTAGTCAATCGGATCGACAACCGCCTGCCCCCAGGGCGCGGAATCCGCGCCCTGCGCCGGAACGGACAGAAACAGCAGGAGGATCACACTTGCGAAAATACTCGAAGTTCCTGGAGCCATCTCACTCTCCTCACTCATTTTTCATGAGTCGCAGCCCGAATGCACATTGACAATACCGCTCACTCTTCGACGGGTCGGGACGCGCATGAATTCCCCCGTCGGCCAGCGGGCGCCCCCGCTATGGAAACGCTGATCAATCCGTCATCGCAATGACGAGCGCATTGATCAGTGCTTTCCTATAATTCCGGCGACCCGCGCAAGGTCCCGGGGGAATCGAACAATGCGATCCGTCATCGCGAGCGAAGCGCGGTGAACAGTAAAGGTCCGACCCCGCGCACGGGCGCTGCAAATCCTCCAGACGGCGCCGGAGAGATCGACGGCCTATGATGGAGCGCAAGGCCCCGCTACGGTGCGCGCGCGGCTGCGGGGCATGCCCCGGGTGGGCCGGGCGGGCCCCGGTTTTCCTTGCTCGGGATGGCGACTGCCGCCGCAATCGGCAGCCCGAAACTCGCCGCCACGACAACAACTCAAGGGGACAGTCATGAATCTGGAAAAGGTGGTCTTCGGGTTCTTCATCATCCTGGCGCTGACGCTGAACTTCGGGTTCGTGCTCGGCGAGATAGACAATCCCGCCCACCACAACGTCTGGGAGCTGTTCGCCGCGATCGTGGTGAACCTCGTCGCAACCGTGCTCAAGTTCGGCGACCGCACCCAGACCGGCGCGCTGCTGCTCGCGACCTCGCTGGTTGCGGTCCTCCAGTTGCTGGCGGCCGCGCTGGTGTGGGGCTATGCGGGCAACATCAGCGCCGCCGGCCTGAGCCCGACGATGATGTCGAGCATCGTGTCCCTGGCGGCCGGAGCGGTCGTGGCCAACGTGATCTCCGTGGTGCTGCTGATCGCGGATACCGTCAACCTGCGCCGCTGACACCGGCATGGACAAGGTGCTCTTCCTGTTTCTGCGGCGCATGCGGGCGCCGCTGCTGGCGCTGATCTTCGCCTATGCGATCTCTGTCACCGGCCTGGTCCTGATCCCTGGCGTGGACGACCAGGGCGAGCCCTGGCGCATGGACTTCTTCCATGCCTTCTATTTCGTGAGCTACATGGCCACGACCATCGGCTTCGGCGAGATCCCGTACGCCTTCAGCGAGGGGCAGAGGATGTGGACCAGCCTCACCATCTTCCTGTCGGTGGTGGCCTGGCTCTACGCAATCGGAAAGATCCTGAGTCTGATGCAGGATCCGCCCTTCAAGCTGGCCGTCAGCCGGCAGGCCTTCGACCGCAGCATCCGCCGCCTGCACGCGCCGTTCCTGATCGTCTGCGGCTACGGGGATACCGGCAGCCTGCTCGTTCACGCGCTGCAGCAGCGGCGCAAGCGCGTCGTTGTGATCGAAAGCGATCAGAATCGCATCAACGATCTTGCCCTCTCGACCATGGACATCCACGTGCCCGGCCTCAGCGCAGACGCGAGCCAATCCGGTCAGCTCGAGAAAGCGGGTGTCTCGAACCCCTTCTGCGAGGGCGTGGTGGCGCTGACGGACAGCGACGAAGTGAACCTGAAGATCGCCATCACCGCGAAACTCCTGAACCCCCGGCTACCCGTGATCTGCCGCGCCCAGAGCAGCGACACCGAGCGCAACATGCGTTCCTTCGGAACCGACCAAGTGATCGACCCCTTCGAGGTCTTCGGAGACCGTCTGGCACTGGCCGTCCACTCGCCCGCGCATCACCTGCTGCACCAGTGGCTCAGCAGCGTGCCCGGAAACGAGCTGCCGATGCCGGTCTACCCGCCGCACGGACGCTGGATCCTCTGCGGCTATGGCCGGTTCGGCAAGGCGGCAAACGCCGGCCTGGCGCGCGAAGGGGTGAAGGTGACGATCGTCGAGGCGGATCCCGAGGGCACGGGCTGCGGTGAGGATTGCGTGCGCGGTCGCGGCACCGAGGCGGACACCCTCCAGGAGGCCGGAGTCGAATCGGCTGCGGGCATCGTGGCCGGCACCAACGGGGACAGCAACAACCTGTCGATCCTGATGACCGCCCACGAACTCAATCCCAAGCTCTTCATGGTGGGCCGGCAGAACCGCGACGACAACGGCATCCTGTTCGAGGCCGGCCGGGTGGACATGGTGGTGCGCCACAGCGAGATCCTGGCCGAGTCCGTCCTCTCCCATCTCGTTTCACCATTGCTCCCCCAGTTCCTGGTCCGGTCACGCGAGCACGATGCGGACTGGGCGAACGAGCTGCTCAGCCGGATCGGCGCCGCGACCGACGATCGGGTACCGGCGGTGTGGGCCGTCGAGATCTCCGAGGCGCAGGCACCCGCGCTGTCAGAACGCCTGAAACGGGAAGCGGTGTCCCTGGGCCAACTGCTGGTCTTCCCGGGCCAACCGGAAGCACGGGTGCCCTGCGTGTCGCTGATGCTGCACCGCAGTTCAGGTTCGGAGACGTTGCTGGCGCCACCCGACGACACGCTGCTGGAAGCGGGGGACCACATCCTGTTTGCGGGCCGGCCGTGCGCCGTCCACCGGCTTGGCCGCGTCCTGCGGCACCCGTCCACGCTGGACCTGCTCCTCACCGGGATGGAACGTCCCCAGGGCTGGATCTGGCGCCGCATGCGCGCAGCGAGATCCTGAGCCATCGGCAGACGCAGATACCGCCTGCCACGCATCTGATGCTACCGTAGGGCGATGCTGGTTAATCCGTCATCGCGAGGAGCGAAGTCCTGGGCCGCTAGCGCCGCTTGATCCACCCTTTCCGGAGTCCACGATGCCGACAACGCTGATCAGTCTGATGGTCGCCCTGCACGCCCTGTCCGCCGCAATCTGGGTGGGAGGCATGTTCTTCGCATACATGGCCGTGCGTCCGGCCGCCGCCGCCCTGCTCCCGGTTCCGGAACGGACCACCCTCTGGCGTGACAGCTTCGCCCGTTTCTTTCCGTGGGTATGGGGCATCATTGTGGTGCTGCTGGCCACGGGGTTCTGGCTGATCTTCGGTCTCTACGGCGGCATGGGCAACGTCGGCGTGCATGTGCACTGGATGTTGCTGACCGGACTGGTGATGATGGCGATCTACGCGCACATCTTCTTCGCTCCCTACCGGCGCATGCGCCAGGCGATCGAGGTCCAGGACTGGCCGGAGGCGGGCCGCCGTCTCGGACAGATCCGCATGTTCATCGGCATCAACCTCGTGATCGGCCTGGTCACGATCGTGCTCGGCACCGGCGGACGGTACTGGTAGCCGAACCCGTCGGCCGCAGGGACTGTTTGACATCCTTACCCCCTGACCGAATACTTTCGCGCATCGGGGCCCGGTCGGGCACCGATCGCATTCGCCGAGACAGCAACATCGCGCACTCGGGCCCATGCGGCTGCCACGAAGGCCGCAGCGGCGCGCCCTGCGGGGCCGGCCGCCATGATCGACACCCGTACAGAACGAGACCCGCAAAAACCGCAGTCCGGCAGTACTCGAAGACGATCAAGCCCGACGTGACGCCTTCCGGTGATTCAGTCGGGGTCCGGGTGGCCCGCTTCCAAGGGCTGATCGCCCGGGGTCTTCTTGTCGTGCCCTCCGGCCTCGACAGGGTATTGCCTCCGCGGACCACCGCGCCGGGAATCAGCAACGGTCAGCGGACCGGTCCCGACAACAGGGGAGCAATATATGAGTGATGAGATCAAAGAAATAGAGAAGGAAATAGAGAAACTAGAGGAAGTCTACGAAACGGAACACGAGATCGGGGAGCAGAACATCAATCCCCTTGGTCTCGACCTGCACAATCCGGTCTTCGTGGTCAGCGCGCTGCTGATTCTCGCCTTCGTGATCGGATCGCTGGTGTTTCCGGACCCAGCGAGCGACGCGCTGACCTCCGCGCGCGTGTGGATCGGCGAGACCTTCCACTGGCTGTTCCTGTCC
Organism: Thioalkalivibrio sp.; assembly: GCA_011389655.1. Classification (GTDB taxonomy): domain Bacteria; phylum Pseudomonadota; class Gammaproteobacteria; order Ectothiorhodospirales; family Ectothiorhodospiraceae; genus Thioalkalivibrio. The sequence goes on along the minus strand of JAABTX010000150.1, from coordinate 131 downwards.
GCCGGAAACATCTTCGTGCTGTTCTGCCTGCTGCTGATCCTGCTGCCGGTCGGAAAGATCCGCATCGGCGGCGAGGAAGCGAAACCCGATTTCTCCGTGATCTCCTGGTTCTCGATGCTCTTCGCCGCAGG
>JAABTX010000149.1 GCA_011389655.1 Thioalkalivibrio sp. | reverse complement strand
CGGCGGTCTGTGGTGGGCACACTTCGTTTTGCCCACCCTACGCGCCTTCGACGTAGGGTGGGCCAAGCGCAGCGGGCCCACCGTCCCGGGCGCGGTGGTCTGTGGTGGGCACACTTCGTTTTGCCCACCCTACGGTCCTCGTTCACGGGCGGGGGGGGTGGCTACGCGCCATGAAAGTCAGTTGCGCGACTGCCCGCGCAGCAGCGCGACCTCGCGCCGGTGGCGGCGGAAGACCAGCCGCTCGAGGCCGTCCACCGCCGCGGGGGACAGTTCCAGGAAGGCCGCGACCGCCCGCGTTGCCGACGCACCCGGTTCGTGGCGGAGCACGCGGCCGTACAGCACCAGCGGCTTCGGAAGGGACGGGCAGACGTAGAGCCGCAGGCGCACCAGCGTGTCCGGCGGCGGCGGCGCGTCCGCCTCCCAGGCGATGCCCCGGGCGTTGAAACGCAGCGGAACCGTCGGGGGCAGGTCGCCCTGGCGGCGCAGCCACTCCGCCATAAGTTCAAGCATCAGGTTAAGTTTCGCATCCAGGCGCTGGAATTCCTGCGCCATCTCCTGGGATTCCTCGCTGCCGCGGGCGGGTTCCTCCAGCCCTTCCTGCACCCGAAACAGGGCCTCGTTGCTGGCATTCAGGGTCGCGAGACGCGACCCCGGAGGCAACTGATCGACCGCCTCCCAATCGAGGGGCATCTCGTCCTCGCAGACGAGGGCGTCGGCAAACGGCTCACCTGGCATCTTCGAAAGACGGACCGGGGCATGGGCGTCCGGTCATTGGAACAGTCCCCGCGGACGCAGGCAAGACGACGGCCCCCGCGCGCTCATGTGTTGTCCTCGTAGGCGCGCGCGCCCTGCCGTCCGCGCCGCGACTCGCGGCTCGCCCGGGCCAGCTCGTCGCGATGGCCCTCCGCGAGCGCCAGCAGGTGGCGATGGCGCTCGCGCAACAGCACCAGGCCCGGCAGCAGCGGACGCGGGTCGTAGCCCTGCAGCTCGTCGCCCATCGCCTTCGAGACCTCGCGACAGCGCACGTCCAGCTCGGACACGCGCTCCCATTCACCGGACCCGGCCGCTGCCAGCGCCTCCTGAACCAGCCGGAGGGCCTCCTCGAGGTGGGTCTGCGCGGCCTCGGTGGACATCGGCTCAGCCGTTCGCGGCGGTCGGCGCACTCTGCTGCGGAATCGCCTCCCAGCCGCTCTTGACCTCGCGCAGCAGGTTGGCGACCTCGTCCAGCATCGTGATGTCGTCGCGCAGATTGGCCTCGGCCAGCCGCCGCTCCATGTAGTCATAGAGCGCGTCGAGGTTGGCGGCGATCTCGCCGCCCTTCTCGCGGTCGAGGTGCGCGCGCAGCCCGTCGATGATCTGGATCGCCCGGCTGATGCGCGAGCCCTTCACGGCCACGTCGCCCTGGCGCATCGCGCCGCGGGCGATTGCGATGCGATCGAGCGCACCCTCGAACAGCAACTGGATCAGGCGGTGCGGATCGGCATCGCCGACCTCGGCGATGACCCCCGCGTCGCGGTACTGGTTGAGCGCCTGCTGAATACCCATCTGGTACATGACTGGTCCCTCTGGAATAACGCCTGTTATGAAATAAACGCCCTATCCTGATGTTTGGAATGCCCTGGTGCTCCGGAGACAGACTTATAAATCTGTCCCCTTTTCCTCTTTTCCTCCCACACCTCATCGTCCCTGGTTCAGGGTCGCGTTCAGTGCCCCGAGCTGCTGGTCGAGGAACTGGCTGGTGCCCTGCAGCTGCCCGACCAGCGCGTCCATCGCGCCGAACTGGCGGACCAGCCGCGCCTCCAGCCGCTCGATGCGCAGATCCAGCGCCTCGCGCTGCCGGTCGATCCCCTGCATCCGTGTCTGCAGACCCTCGGTGCGCGACTCCAGCAGCCCCCCCGGCTCGGTGAAGCCCTTCACCGAGTCGCGCAGGCCCGCGCTGACCTCGTTGACCAGCCCGATCACCCCGCTGAAGTCCTGATCCATCGCCTGGTCCAGCGCGGCGCTGTCCAGGCTCAGCCGGCCGTTGCGGTCGGAATTCACGCCCAGGTTCACCAGGTTGGTGAAGGCGGCCTCCGGGTCGGAACCGGGGGACTGCAACCCCTGCGCGAGCCGGCCCTGGACCGAGCGCAATGTGCTGTCGCCCACCAGCGCGGCGCCCTCCTGCGTCTCGGGGTTGTAGCGAGTCAGGTCGCGCACGGTGTCGATCACGCCGTTGTAGGCCTTCACGAACTCGTTCAGCGCGGAGCGGACCGCGGCGCGGTCCTCGCCGACGGTCACGGTGATCGGCGCGCCGGGCTCCGTGGTGCCCTTCAGCTGCAGGGTCATCCCCTCCAGTGTCTGGTCGAGGCTGTTGCTCGGGCTGGTGACCGGCAGGCCGTTCAGCACCAGCTCCGCGTCCCGGCCCGCGACCGTCTCGGTGAGGCTCTCGCTGGCCAGCCGCGCGAGGTCACCGACCGCGGCCTCGTCTCCGGATACCGTGACCGCGACGGTCTGGTCGGCGCCGGTCTGCGCGGCGCTGAGCACCAGCCGGGCACCCTCGCCGTCATTCACGATGCTGGCCTGCACCCCGGCATCCGCCGCATTGATCGCCTCACGAATACCGCGCAGGCTGTTGTTTTCCTGATCGATCCCGATCGCCACCGGCGTCCCGTCGCCGACCTGCAGGCTGAGCGTGCCGGTGCCGAGCGGCGCGTCCGCGTCCGCGAAGCGGCCGCTGGCCAGGGACTGGGCGGCGGCGAGCTGGCTGACCTCGATGCGGTAGCTGCCGGTGGCCGCCCCATCACTCGCGGACACCTCGAGGCGGTCGTCGTCCGACGAAGACGCGGTCCGCCCCTGCTGCAGCGTCGACAGCTTGTCCAGGGCGGTCTCCAGCCCGGAGAGACCGCCGCGGGCGGCCCCGAAGCCGGAGATGCGGGCCTGGAGGTCCGCCTCCCGGCGATCCAGGCGCTGTACCTTGGGCTCTCGCTCGGCCGCGACCAGCTGATCGACCAGCGCGTTCAGGTCGAGCCCCGAGCCGATTCCCAGCGAACTGATCATCACGAACCCCTGTTTCCGTATCCCGGCGGCGGCAGCGACCGGGCCTTCCGCCCGATCGCGCCCCCTGTTCCGCACAGCCCGGCCTATTCAACTTCCGTGCCACTCAGGCCTTCTCGACCAGGCCGAAGCCCTGCAGCCGGCCCTCGCTGCGCAGGTACGAGGCGAGCTTCATCGCCGATTCGGACGGGATCTGGCGGATGATCTCCTCGGTTTCGCTGTCGCGCACGGTGATCACCGTGCGCCCGCTGGACTCGTCCATCGCGAACTGGATGTCCCGCCTGACGCTCTGCGCGTACTCGTTCAGGGATGCCACCACGGTGGGAAGATCCCCGTCCCGAACCCCGGAGACCCCGGTCCCGGGCAATTCCTTGCCGCCCGCGGCCTGCACCGGCGGCTCCACCCTGCCGCCTGCGGCGCGCGCATCCGCGACCCTCGCGGCGCCGGCCGGCGACGGCAACGGAACGGGGGTCACGAGGCTGTTCTTCATCATGTCGGCACCCTCGATGGGTCAAAACGGAAGAAGGATGGACGCGCCGGAGCGGGTCCATCCTCCCGCGCCGTCCCTGGCGCGCGTCGTCCTGAGGAGGCTGAACCCGTGGCTTACTGCAGCAGGGCCAGCACGTTCTGCGGCGCGGCGTTGGCCTGGGCGAGCACCGAGGTGCCGGCCTGCTGCAGGATCTGCGCCCGGGTCAGCTCCGCGGTCTCCGCGGCGAAGTCCGCGTCGCGAATCCGCGACTGGGCGGCCGACAGGTTCTCCGCACCGGTCTGCAGGTTCGCGATCACCGACTCGAAGCGGTTCTGGATCGCGCCGAACTCGGCGCGGGCGGAGTTCACCTCGGTCAGGGCAGAGTCCATGATCCCGAGGGCCTGCTGAGCACCGGCGAAGGAAGAGATGTCGACATCACCGACAAAGGCCACTTCAGCGTCTGCAGCAGCAGCAAAGGTCGCTCCCGTCGCTGACGCGTCGATCGCATCACCGCCCTGGATCGAGGTCAGGTTCACCTGCCCCGCAGTCGTGCCATCTGCTTCGGCAATCACACCGGTTTCAGCGGAGCGCTCGTTGACCGCGGCGACCAGAGCGTTCACGGCAGCCGTCTGTGTGTCGGCCGCTGCGGTGCCACTCGCCGCCACATTGATGTCATCCAATGCAACGCCGTTGATTTCGATACCCTCGATATCGATCGCGGTGTTTTGGTCAGCCGGCTCCGCGATCGCGAAAGTACCGCCAGCAAACTCCGTGTTCCCCAGGGCAGCGGTCTGGGTATTCGTCGCGGCATTCACGGTGATCAGCTGACCCGCGTTCGCGCCGACCTGGAAGGCCTGGCCGGTGAAGCTGCCGTCCAGCAGTTTCTGACCGTTGAAGTCGGTCTGGGTCGAGACGCGCTGGATCTCCGAGATCAGCTGCTGCACCTCCTCGTTCAGGGCCTGGCGGTCGCTGGCGGAGTTCGTCGCGTTGGAGGACTGCACCGCGAGTTCGCGGATGCGCTG
>JAABTX010000148.1 GCA_011389655.1 Thioalkalivibrio sp. | reverse complement strand
ATGCACGACCCCGACGCTGGTCGGGGTCGTGTCCCGATCCCGATCGAACGGCCCGGTCAGTCCGGGCCTTTTTTTCCGTGCCGGCGACCTCGTGCCGCAGGGGCAAGACGACCTCGGCGCGGATCACGGCATGGGAGCGCGATGCCAACTCGCGACGAGTGGTCCCGGGTTCGACCGGTACCGGATGCAGGATGTGGAGCCGCACGAAGGTACGCTCACGCGACAGGAGCCGCCATGCATGGCGGAACAGCCCGATGCCATCGGTGAACGCGGCCGTTGGCGGACCGCCGTCGGGATCGCGCCCGTAGGCGAAGGCAACCGGCTGCACCGGGGAGAGCGTGTCGACCGCGGCCGCGAACAGGCGGGCATGGAAGCGCCGGACGTCACTCCCGTCGGTGGTGGTCGCTTCGGGAAAGACCGCGACCTGGTCGCCCTGGCGCAGGGCCGCGGCCATGTCGCGGATCAGCGCCTCCGACTCGTGCGCACCCCGCCGGATGAACAGGGTGCGATTGCGACGGGCGAGCCAGCCGATCAACGGCCAGCGCGCGACCTCGGACTTGGACAGAAAACGGACATCCGAGCAGGTCCCGAGTACCGGGATGTCCAGCCAGGACACGTGGTTGCCGACGACCAGCGCACTGCCGGGAATCATTTCGCCCGTGACCTTTAGCTCCACGCCGCACAGCGCCAGCGCACGCCGATACCATGCACGCCTTCGCCGGCAGCGTTCATCGCGGGAGACACGGGGGGACCCGTAACGGGCAGTTATCCAGACCCCGTACCCGAGATGCACAAAGACACGCAGCAGTCGATAACTGGCCCGCAGGGTTCCCGGCATTGGATTCTCGCGTGATGATCCTGAATCGCCAGGATCAGGGGCCGATGGTACCGGCGCCGCGCTGATCCTGCATCCGCAGGGCGGCCCTCCGGAACCCCGGTCGCTTCAAGGGAGTGGCCCCGTCCACGGTCCCTGTTCGGTCGGCAGGTCTTCGCTCTCCCACAACCTGATGCCCCCGGCGATGTTCACCACGTTCCGGAAGCCCATCTGTCCCAGCACCACCGCCGCGAACGCGGAGCGCGCGCCGGTTGAACACAGAAGGGCGAGCGGGCGTTCCCGCGCATTGCACAGTGCGTCGATGCGATGCCGGCTGTGCGGATCCGCCGCCCCCTCGAGCAGGCCGCGCGGAACCAGTACCGATTCGGGCACATGCAGTTGCTCGTACTCGTAGGGCTCGCGCACGTCCACGATCAGCCAGGGCTCGCCCCGCTCCATGGCCTCGGCCAGGTCATCGGGCGCAACCTCGCGGACCCGGGTCCGCGCCTCGGACACCATCTCGGCAAGGGTCTTCGCGACCGGGGTACCGGCATCCTGCGCCGCCATCAGAGCGCCTCCAGCAGCTGCTCGAGCGAGTACTCGGGCGGCGCGCAGGACGTTCCCCGACACAGGTAGGCGACGACCCGGTCGGCCGCGGTCGGATGCCCGCACTTGCCGGCCAGCGCCTGCGGCAGTCCGGTCGCCTCCGCCGGCAACCGGTACACCCAGGCCAGCCCGTTGCGTTCCAGCACGGCCCGCTGCCAGCGCCGTGCAACGGCCTCCGGCCCGCGCAGGATCACCAGCGGCGGTGGGTCGCGGTGCATATCCGCAGCCTGCAGCAGGCTCATGTGAGCCAGCGGCGCCTCGGATGCCAGCGGTCCACCGTTGCCGAGGGCCCCCTCCGCCGCGTCGATGAAGCGCGGCTCGACCAGCAGGTAGCCCAGCTGCAGCAGCGCCTGGGCGGCCACGCCGTTGCCGGAGGCCATTGCGTCGTCGGCATGGACCTTCGGGCGCTGGATCAGGTTCTCGTGATCGGCTGCAGTGAAGTAGAAGCCGCCCTCCCCGGCGTCGAGAAAGTCGCGCAGCAGGATTCCGGCGAGGGTGCGCGCCCATTCCAGCCACTCCAGACTCCAGCGCGCGCGCAACAGATCCAGGGACGCCGCGAGCAGCAAGGCGTGGTCGTCCAGGTACGCGCGCGGCATCGGGGTGTCCGCGCCGGCACGGAAGCTCGCGTACAGGCGCCCGTCGCGCCAGAGGAGGTCGCGCACGGCGCGCATCGCCGCCTCCGCGCGGTCCACCCACTCGGGTCGGTCGAGACTCTCCCCGGCCTGGATCAGCCCGGAGATCATCAGGGCATTCCAGGAGGTCAGGATCTTCTCGTCGCGGTGCGGTGCCACACGCTGTTCGCGTGCCCGGAGCAGCCTCTCCCGCGCCGACTGCAACAGGGCCTCGCCGGGGTCCGCCGCCAGTCCCAGCGACGCGGCCACCGACTCGGGCGACCTGCGTTCGTACAGGTGCCAGCGCCCCTCGAAGTTCGGCGGTCCGTCCAGGCCCCACACCCGGCTGGCGAATTCCCACTCCTGCGGCGCAAGCAGCGCCTGCACCTCCTCGGGCGTCCAGACATAGAAACGCCCCTCCTCGCCCTCGGAATCGGCGTCCAGGCTGGAGTAGAAGGCCCCTCCGGGGTCGGCCATCTCCCGCGCAAGCCAGCCCACGGTCTGTTCCACCACCTGCCGCGAGCGCGCATCACCGCGCCCCGCCTGACGCGCATACAGCCCCAGCAGCGGCCCGTTGTCGTAGAGCATCTTCTCGAAATGCGGGATCATCCAGAAGTCGTCCACCGAGTAGCGGCAGAACCCGCCCCCGACCTGGTCGAAGATTCCGCCCGCAGCCATCGCGGCGAGTGTCCGCTGCAGCATCTCCGCAGCACGCGCGTCGCGGTGACGCGCAGACTGCCACGCCAGCCACTCCAGGGTCGCCGGGTGCGGAAACTTGGGGGCGCGACCGAAGCCGGCATGCTTGTCGTCGAAGGTCCCTGCCAGCTCGGCCGCGGCGCGGTCGATCGCCTCCGGACCGGGGATGGCACCCCCAGCGGGTGCGTAGATCCGCGCCATTGCCTCCTGCAGCGATGCATTCTGGGCGGCGATCTCGTCGGGATGCTCGGCCAGGAAGTCCGCGACCCGCCTCAGCACATCCATGAAGGCCGGCAACCCGTGCCGGGGCTCCCGCGGAAAGTAGGTGCCGGCGAAGAACGGGACCTGGTCGGGCGTCAGTATCACGGTCAGCGGCCAGCCCCCCGGGCGACGCGCGAGCAGCATGTGCGCGTTCTGGTAGATGCGATCCAGATCGGGGCGCTCCTCGCGGTCGACCTTGATGTTCACGTAGCGCGCGTTCATCTCGCGGGCGATCTCCGGATCCTCGAAGGACTCGTGGGCCATCACGTGACACCAGTGGCATGCGGAGTACCCGATCGACAGCAGGATCGGCCGGTTCTCGGCCTTCGCGCGCTGCAGCGCCTCTTCGCCCCACGGGTACCAGTCCACCGGATTCTCCGCGTGCTGCTGCAGGTAGGGGCTGCTTGCCCGGGCCAGACGATTCATCGGGATCCTCTTGGTGGAATGGGGTTTGGACCGACAGGCGCGGTTTTCGCCCGTCCGAATCGACAAGTTGGTAGACTGCGCAGTCCGCCAAGCCACTGCAAGCGTCCATGCCCGTCCACCCCTTTATCGATCCGGTCGCATTCTCGATCGGTCCGTTCACCCTGCACTGGTACGGACTGATGTACCTGGTGGGATTCGCGGGCTTCTGGATCCTCGGGGTCATCAGGGCACGCCGGCCGGATGCGCCGATGACACCGCAGCAGGTCGGCGATGCGCTGTTCTGGGGCGTCCTGGGCGTGATCGTTGGCGCCCGGGTCGGCTACGTGCTGTTCTACAACCTCGACGGCCTGCTGCAGGATCCGCTGACCCTGTTCCGGATCTGGGAAGGCGGCATGTCCTTTCACGGCGGCCTGATCGGCGTGCTGCTGGCCGCGTGGTGGTACGCGCACAGGCTGGGTCAGCCCTTCCTGCGGATCGGGGACTTCGTCGCGCCGATGGTCCCGATCGGATTGGGGGCCGGGCGCATCGGCAACTGGATCAATGGCGAACTCTGGGGCAAGCCGACCGACCTGCCCTGGGCAATGGTGTTTCCGGCGGCCGATTATCTGCCCCGGCATCCGTCGCAGCTCTATCAGGCCTTTCTCGAGGGCCTGGTGCTATTCACGGTATTGTGGCTGTTCTCGCGGCGGCCGCGCCCGACCGGGATGGTTTCGGGACTGTTCCTGCTGCTGTACGGCATCTTCCGGTTTCTCGTCGAATTCGTGCGCGAGCCGGATCCGCAAATCGGCTACCTCGCCTTCGGCTGGCTGACGATGGGCCAGGCACTCTCGGTTCCGCTGGTGGTGGCCGGGCTGGCGCTGATCGCCTGGTCGCGGCGGAATCCCGTTCAGAGGAGACCGGCATGAAACAGTACCTGGACCTCGTGCGCCACATTCACGACAGCGGCCGCGACCGCCCCGACCGCACGGGTACCGGCACCCGTTCCGTCTTCGGCCACCAGATGCGCTTCGACCTCGCGGCGGGCTTTCCGCTGGTCACCACGAAGAAGACGCACCTGAAATCCGTGATCCATGAACTCCTGTGGTTCATCCAGGGCGACACCCAGCTCGACTACCTGCATCGCCACGGCGTGACGATCTGGGATGAATG
>JAABTX010000147.1 GCA_011389655.1 Thioalkalivibrio sp. | reverse complement strand
AACGGGAAGTGAATCGTGAAAACGTTCCCGCTTCGGTATTCGCTCGGGCGCCCGGAGGACGCCCCTCCTTCCGGCTGCGCAGCGTAGGGTGGAAAGGGGGGGGGCACCTTGCAGCAGCCCTGCAGTGCCTCGGAGCGGCAACGGCAAAACAAATCGCGAAAACGTCCCTACTCCAACCCCCGCTCCCCATTCCCCGACCACCCGGAGCCCGGCCGCCCTGCCATCTCTCACAGCCCCCCTCAAACTGAACTTCAAGGCCGTGAAAAGCGCGCAATCCCAGGCCGGGCCTTGGATTGCGGCGATTTCCCGGCCTTTTTTTTGGCAAAATACGTCCACCATTACGACGCCGGGCGGGTGCGCGCGCATGTTTTTTTGTGCATGCTGGCCTATCATGTCGAATGGCACATGCGCCGGGCGCTCAAACCGCTGCTCTTCGACGAGGACGACCCGGAGGACGCGCGGGCGGGCCGCGCCGACGCCGTCGAGCCCAAGCAACCCTCGCGCTCCGCGCGGGCCAAGGCCGCGCGGAAGCGGACGCCCGAAGGTTTCCCGGTCCACGGCTTTCGGACGTTGCTGGCCACCCTCGACCCCGTTCCCTTCTTGATCGGTCTTCCCAGCTCACCTCAGGCAGGTTTTCGTGGTGATCCGGGCCGTTTTGCCAAGATCGCTGCTTCGCAGCGTTTTCTGGATCGCCCGGCGTGGGGAATCAGGAATTTTCGAACTCCAGATGGATTGTCGCCGAAAATGTGGACGGCGGCGATGGCACAAAATTCGCGTCGGGGAGGCCGAGGCGGGCGGTGTGGGAGACGTGAAGTGGTCGCGCCATCCGCCGCCCGACCTCCCGCCAACGGTCGGCGGGACAGTTTTTTGGAGCGGGCGATAGGTTCCGGGGAAAACGCGCGTAAAGCCGCCACGCCACGGCAGCATGCACTCCCGGTGCCATAATCGCGAAACGGCCGCCTCCCTGGTCTTTCCGCCGGGCGAGAAAATTCTTCAAGACTCTGAAATCATGCGGGAACCGCCACCATTCAACGCATTAACCCTTCGACACCTCTTTTTGTCCCTGTTCTGCCTCGCCCTGTCGGCGGCGGCGGCCGACGAGGTCACTTATCCCTCCGAGGATTTCGCCAAACTCGACACCTTCGAGGGTCTCAATCTCGAAGATGCCGACAAGCTTTTCGCCAAGCAAGACTACAAAGGGGCCTACGCGGCCTACAAGGCGTATTCGTACGAATTCGCCAAGAGCGAAGCGCTGCCTTACGTGCTGCTGCGGATGGGCCGCTGCCTGCACCACCTCGACAAACGCAACGCGGCCATCAAGGCTTACCAGGACGTGGTCGATTACTTCCCGAACCGCATCCGCTACGCCGCCGCGGCCCTTTTTTGCATCGGCCAATGCCACGGCCAGAACGGCGACGAGGCCAAGCAAACCGCCGTCTGGGCGCGGATGGTCAAGGACGATGACTACGTGGCCCAGCCGAATTCGGGCACCGCGCTCACCTTCCTCGGCAAGCGGATGGAGGCGCTCGGCAAGTTCGAAGAGGCCACCGAATACCACTGGCGGACCGCGGTCAATTTCCTCAAGAGCAACCCGAATGCCGCCCAGTCGGCGCGGGCAGCGGTGATCGGGTACTACGTCCGCCGCAATCCCGACCACGACAAGCTCAAGGAATTCTACGTCGCGGCGAGCGGCTTCGACGGACGCGGGGTGAATACCGACAAGCCCGGGGAGGACGCCCGCTACTGGCGGACGGCCCTCGCCACCGGCCTCGACAGCCGCGCCGACGAGGAACTTCGGGAAAAGGCCTGCGCCTACTGGGCGGCGAAGCTCGGTGACCGTTTCCCCGAAAACGACGACCTGCGCAAGCTCTGGTGCGACGCCCTGCTGGTGGCAGAAGGCAGCCGGGAAAGCTGGATCGCGCGGATGGAAAAGCAGTTCAGGTCCAAGCCCGCCTCGATCGACCGGGTGCTCCAGTGGTGCGAATACTACAAGGGCGACGCGGAATTGCGCTCCGAATTCTTCGCCCGCGAGAGCAAGCCTTTCCTCGGCGGCCTCAAGACCGAGGAGCAGGTGGAGCTGATGAGCCGCCTGCGTCACCCCCTCGGCATGCACGAGGAGGCGCGAATGGTGATGCGCTCGGTTGATACCCGCGGGATGAGCGACGAACAGCTCCGCTCCCACGCCTTCTTCGTCGCCCACTACGAACCGGAAGAGACCGTCATGCGCCACATCGCCCGCATGAAGGACCCGCTGGCCGCCGCCAAGGCGCGCTTCGACTACTACAAGGGCCGCAGCCACCGGAACCGCCCGAACGCCGAAAAGGCGCTCGCCGAGATTCCCGCGCTGCAGAAGTCGCCCGACTACGCCGGCTCCGCCCTGCTGTGGGCGAAGGGCGAGCTGCTGCGGGGTATCGGCGAGTACGCCGAGGCGATCAAGGCCTTCCGCGCCGCCAATCGCGAGCCGGACACCACCTGGGCGGTGACCGATTGCCTGATCGCCATGAAACAGTACCCGCAGGCGATCAAGACGGCCCGCCAGCTTGAATCGGTCAGCGGCCAGGCCGCGCGGGCATCGTTCAAAATCGCCGACATCCACAGGATTTCCGGCGACAAGGCCCGCGAGGTCGATCAACTCCGCCTGGTCCTCAAGCGCTACCCGAAGAGCGGCGAATCCAGTGAGGCCCACCGTCGCCTCGAAAGCTACGGCGTCGCCCTGGTGGGCGGGGAGGCGGAGGCGGTGGAGTGATGTCAGGAGTCAGATAAGAAGTCGTTAGATGACAAACATTCGATCACGCAAAGGGAGCCCAACGGGCTCAAGCATCCTAGCCCAGGGCAACGCCCTGGGTGACGTCGCGAAAGAATCCCGCAGGCTGAAAGTCTGCCGCATAGGGCCGTGCCACCCGCAACTCCCGCCCGAAACCCTGATCCCCCGCCCCTCGTGAACCCCGCCTCATTTCCCCGCATCATGAACTTCAAATCCGCATTCGTGTTCATCGGCCTCCATTCGTGGCTGGTCACCGCGTTGCACGCCCAGGACGCCGTCGAGGACTCCGGCCGCGCCCGCCTCTCCGAAGACATCGACCGCCAGGCCAAGCACCTCTACGACAAGGCGGTCGAGCTGATGGAATACAAGCAGTACGAGCGCGGACTCGCGATGCTCAACACGGTCGTGCGCGACAACCAGGGAACCCTCCTCGCCCACATGGCGCACATGGCCATGGGCAAACACTACCTGGATCAGAACAACTCCAAGGAGGCGCTCGGCCATTTCCTCCTGCTCACCCGCCTGCTGGCGCCGGTGCCCGGTGAGAAGCAGGCGGAGGACGAGCAGGCCCTCTACCACGAAGCCCTCTTCCAGGCGGGATTCAGCCACTACCAGGCCGGCCAGTATGCCTCCTGCTTTCCCCTCTTCCGCCGCCTCACCGAGGTCGCCGGCCGCACCCAGTGGGCCAACATGGCCTACTACTACATCGGCATGAGCCACTACAACCTCAAGAACTGGAACAAGGCGATCGACTCGCTCTCGCTCGTCGGCACCGAGGTCGAGGAGGCCGGCGCGTCCGACGACAGCGAGGATCTTGGACGCATCGAGATCGGCCAGCGCTTCTACTCGAAGATCGAGGACGCCGACGTGCCCATCATGCGCAAGCTCGGCGTGCCCGTGACGGCCACCGTCGAGGTCGCCAGCGGCGACAAGGAGACCATCACCGGCGTGCCCGTGCCCGGCAAGAAACACGAGATGCTCGCCTCCGCGCCCACCGCCCTCGGCGACCCGAAACCGGGCGACGGCGTGATCCAGATGATCGGCGGCGACACCCTGACGGTGACCTACATCGACGACAGCACGCTCGACGGGAAAAAGGGCGTGCCGCGCACCGGCAAGGTGCGCGCCGTCAGCACCGGCACGGCCGGATTTTTCCTCGGCGACCACTCCACGCCGGCTTACGTCGCCTACCCCGGACAGCCGCAGGTGGTGATGCTGCGCGACGCCGACCTCGACCAGTCGCCCGAGGCCGAGTCGGTCACGCTCACCGTGGTGTCGCGCTACAAGGTCGAGGCCAAGGAGGCCGCGGAAAGCGACGACCTGCTCGACATCTTCGCCCTCGAGGACGAGGAGGATGACGCGTGGCAGAAGCGCGACAGCATCACCGTCCGCCTGGTCGAAACCGGCGAGGGCCCGCAGATCCGCACCGGGACCTTCCTCGGCCGCGTCGAACTCGCCCCGGTCGGGGACGGGATCGAACCCGACGGCGGCGACAGCATCCTCCACTGCGACGAGCTTGACGAACTGGTGGTCACCTACACCGACGAAGTCCACCTCTACGGCGACGAGCCGCGCGAGACCGAGTCTGTGATCAAGGTCTCCGGCTCCGTGAATTCAGGGGTGAGCGCCGATCAATACGTCGTCTTCGAAGAACTCCTCAAGGCGCGCAAGGGCTCGGTCGAGGCCGAGGCGCTCGTCGGCCTGGGCGAGATCTACAAGGACATGGGTCTCGACCAGCGCGCCGCCCAGCGCGCGCGAGAGTCGCTCGACAAGGTCGATCCCATCATCATCGACCGCAACCAGCTCCCCGGCGACCTCGTCGAGAACGCCTTTCGCCTGAAAT
>JAABTX010000016.1 GCA_011389655.1 Thioalkalivibrio sp. | reverse complement strand
CACTGTGGCAACGGGAAGGCCACTCGCCCCTCCTTTCGGGTCGCCGTGACAAGAGCCGCTGAAGCTGTTAGAAGAGGCTCGCATCGAAGCTCAGGCTCGACGCATTCTGCAGGTTGTCACCCCGGCCGGACGGCCCACCACAGGAGCCAAGCAGTGATCCGACTCCCTCACAGCGGCGTTCGCGTCGCCCTTGCCGCGCTGACGATGATCTTCGTGGGCAGCTGCGCGGGCCTCGACCCGGCCCGAATTCCGCCCATCGAGACCGGCAGTACGCAGCCAAGGCCGGGCAAGGTCGTCTGGCATGACCTGCTGACCGAGGACCCCAGCGCGGCGCAGCGCTTCTACTCGGGTCTGTTCGGCTGGACCTTCCGCGATCTGGGTCCCGACCGAGGACAGGGTTATACGGTCATCGAGCACGAGGGCCGTGTCATCGGCGGACTCGTGGACGCCCGCGGCATCCATCGCGGCATCAATGTGTCGCGGTGGATTCCGGTACTGTCCATTGCGGAGATGGACGCGGCCATGGCCACGGTACGCGCCGGCGGCGGCACCGTCTTCCAGCGCCCGCTGGATATTCCGCAACGCGGCACGGTGGCGGTGGTTGCGGATCCGCTGGGCGCGGTGCTGACGTTGCTCGAACCCCGCGACGGGGACCCGGTGGATCGTGTCGCCGCACCCGGCGACTGGCTGTGGAACGAGATCTGGAGCTCGGATCCGGAGGCAACGCTGGCCTTCTACCAGTCTCTCGTGCCAGCGTACACGGTCGAAGCCGTCGGAGACGACGGCGCCTATCGCTACCTCAGCTCGGGCGGTGTACCGCGCGTCGGCGTGGTGCAGAAACCGGTGGACCGCATCGCGGATACCTGGATGGCCTACGTGCGGGTGTCGGACCCGGCGGCCGCGGCCGCTGACTCCGAGCGTCTCGGCGGCGAGATCCTGCTGCCGGCCCGGGAGAATCCGCGCGGCGGTGAGGTTGCGATCCTGAACGACCCCAGCGGCGCAGGTTTCCTGGTCCAGAGCTGGGACCCCGATCCCGAGCCTACCCCTGCCCGCTGAGAACATGGAGAACAACTACATGCGACAAGTCCCTGTCCCGTCCCATCTTTGCCGCATCCGATCCACGGCGTGCCGGCGCACGCTTCTTGCCGCCGGCTGCCTGTCCGTCGCCCTCCTGCTCGCCGGCTGCTCCGGCGGCGGGATCTACGCCAATATCGGCATCGCGGGGCCGAGCGTCGACCTCGGCCCCGTGTCGGTGCGGACCGGGGTGAACCTCGGGCGCTGGCTCTGAGACCCCGGCCAGTGTTCGGGCATCGGCCTCTTCGGGTGGGGTTCGCCTCCGGCGACGCTACGCTCGCAATGACCGCCCGTATCGGACCGCCCGGGTCCCGGGTTCAGGTTATGCCGTCGCGCTCGAACCGCTGCCTGATTTCCTTCAGCAGCGACCTCTGCATCGGCCAGTAATTCTCGGTTCGCACCCAGGGCTGGACCGCGAAGACCATCTCCGAGGGCCCGATTCGGGCAAGGTGCACCTCTGGCTTCGGTTTGTTGAGAATCTGCGGGTGCTCCGCAAGAAGTTCGCGGATGCTGTTCTCGACCCGGTCCATGTCGTTATCCGGGCCGCAGGAGATCTCCAGTTCCAGCCGTCGGGCCTTGCTCGCGGTCAGGTTCACGATCGTGTCATCCCAGATCTTGCGGTTCGGTACCAACTTGATCGTGTTGTCACGGGTCGCGATTCGGGTGCTGTTGAGCGTCATCCTCCGGACCCTGCCTTCCGCACCCGATACCTGAACATAATCGCCCACGTCGTAGGCGTGGTAGAGAAGGATCATCCAGCCTGCGACAAAGCTCTTCAGAGAATCCTGCAATGCAAATCCCACCACGAGCCCGGCGACTCCGAGCCCCGCAAGCATGGGCATCACCGACCACCCGATGGTCGTCAGGGCCACGATCACACCCGCAAGAAAGATCAACGCGAAGGACAGGGTCAGCAGCCGGTCCTCCATCAGCTGGCTGATGCGCACAAAGGAGGTATCGATGATCATCTTGAGCAGAAAGCGGATCGCGTGAGCAACACCCCAGGCCAGCAGCAGCACAGCCAGGAAGGTCAAGATCCGGAGGATGAGATTCGGGCCGTTGCGCACGACATTGCGCCAGAGTCGCTGGGTCTGTTCGGCCCAGATGTTCGCGAACACGTCACGCTGCAGGATCTTGGTTCCAATGCGCCCCTGCTGCTGTATCAGCAGTGCACGGTGGCTGGCCGTGTCCCGTCCCAGACCCTCGAGCAATTCGAGCCAGCCGGCCATGTTCGCCAGGTTCCGCGCCTGCTTCTGGTTCACCGCACGCAGTGCCGACTCGACGCCTGAATTCGAGGGATCCGCACTGAGATCGCGCCGCAATTGGGCCAGTGTCTGGGCATCCAGCCGGATCTGGCCGTGGAGGCGCTCGACGTTCCGTGTGATGAACTCCTCGAAGGTTTTCCATTCGTTTTCAACGTTCAGACCAAGCTGCTCGCGTACCACGAGCAGTGCGCCCAGTCCGCTCATGTATTCGAAGACCAGCGTCTCCAGATCATGGACGAAGGCGCGGGAAACGCTCGCCTGTAGCCCATTCTCAAACTCGTCGTACTTCAGACGCTCCTGGCCCGTTCTCGTGTACACCTCCTCGAGCCGGGAAACGGACGCGTCCAGCAGCCAATCGGTGGCATTCTCGAGGCGGTTCCCGACAGTCGCGAGCGCATCGGAATTCAGCGTCTCGAGCAGAGCGGTCTCCGCCCTCCCAAGGGCCTCCAGCATCAGCTGATCCAGACGAAAATGGAATCCATCGCGATCCCATTCCTGTAACTCCTCCGCGACCGTTCGCATCGCCTGGAGATGCTGGATGCGTTCCTCGAGTTCAGCAACGCCGGCGACCACCGGACTGCCATCGTCTGCAGACGCCTGTGCCGGCATCATGCCGATCATGGCCGTCAGCGCCAGTACATACAGCCAGCGATGCATAAGGCTCCGCCACCCCTTGGTTGACCAAAATGCGGAAGTGCGCGGGAATCCAGCCTTGACGCCTGCCGGCCGGGATTCATGTAACAACGCCGCCTTGGCAAGGACGCTGAACCCGGATGACCCCGCAAAAAAAACGGCTCAGTATAGGAATGCACGTCGCATCTTACAGTCGAAAAGGTGCAGCGCGGTAGCGGTGTCGGCCTTGACGCCCTGCCCGGACAGCCCACCGGGGTGGCCATGAGCCGTCGAACTGAATATGCTGCCCGAAGACGCAGGAAACGTGCGTCGGGAGAGCGCGTGTTGAATAACCTGAACGAAATCCGCTGCCATTCGGCGGAACAACTGCAGGAGGCCCTCGGAGCCATCTGGGATGTGCAGATCACCCAATCCGAGCCCGGGCCGATCGAAGCGACACTGACCTCCACAAAGGTGGGGGACTGTCTTGTCTACACAAGCCATTGCAATCGCGCGCTGCTGTGCACTGGCGGGCGTTCCCCTGACTTCTGGACGATATCTCCCCTCACGCGCCAGTGTGCCGGCAGCCGGTTTCGCGGTCAGGCGCTTGATGAAGGGCAGGTTCTGGTGCTGGACCCCGGGGGGGAGATCTACCAGCAGATAGCCGCCGACCATTGCCAGCAGGCGATCTCGATTCCCGTCGATCTTGCGGAGCGGATCGCGCAGGCCGAGCATCAGACCTCGGCGGAATCAATGTGGGACGGCTGGTGCCTGAAGACCGATCCGCGTGTGACGAATCAGGTGGCGCAGATGCTCGAGCGGCATCTTTCGGCGCCGCAACCGCGTGGCGCCGAAACACACACCGGGATCGATCTCGCCGGCAGGATGATCGCGCTGGTCCAGGAGGCCCGACAGGTCCGACAGGCCCGGTCAAGCCTGGCCCAGCGCCGGCGCATCGTCCGCCGGGCCGAGGAGCTGATGCGGGATCGGCTGGACAACCCGCCGAGCGTGACGGAGCTCTGCGAGGCAACCCATGCCAGCCGGCGCCTGCTCTTCTACGCCTTCAGCGAACTGCTCGGACGGTCGCCCGCCGTACACTCCAAGATACTGCGGCTGCACAGCGCCCGGCGCCGCATCCTGGCAAGGAGCGATCAGCGCTGCGTGCAGCAAGTCGCCTTTGACCTCGGATTCTGGCACCCCGGGCAGTTCGCCATCGACTACGCCCGCGTGTTCGGGGAATCCCCCAGCAATACCCGATTGCGTGGCGGCCGGGACGGCTGAGCCGCGCTCCGACCGGGCCCGACCCACGCCGACGCGGTCATCGATAACCCCCTGTCATTTCCGTCCCCGCCTGGATTGCCGCGCTGCGCACGCGACGACTGGCCGGATGCACGACCCTTTTCCATACGGATCCCACTCCTCGCGGACCACGGAGCGCCATGGTCTACGCCTACGCCACGATACTGACCATACTCAATCTCGCGTTCTGGGCCTCGATCCTGTTCGGTCTGCCCGGAACCTGGCTGATGATCCTGGCGGCCGCGGCCACGGACTGGTGGCTCGCCGACACCGCCATGTTCGGCTGGCCCGTGCTCTTGACTGCGATCATGCTCGCAACACTCGGCGAGATCCTCGAATTCTTCCTCAGCGCAGCGGGTTCCCGCGGTGCAGGCGGTACGCGACGGGCCGCTGCGCTCGCGATCGCCGGAGGCATCGTCGGCGCCATCGCCGGTACCGCCTTTCCGGTCCCGCTACTGGGAACCCTCATCGGCGCATCCCTCGGTGCCTTCGCCGGCTCGCTGCTGGGCGACCTCTGGGCCGGCCGGCCCGTCCTGCACAGCATCGAGGCCGGGCGGGGGGCCGCCGCCGGCCGTTTCTGGGGCACGGTCGCCAAGGTGGTCGTGGGCGGAGTCATCGTTGCGACTCTGGGAGTCGCCGCGTTTCGTTGAACCGTGACGACAAACGGTTCCAGGAGGACGCGGGCCTTGCCTTGCGCCTCTGCGGTTTAGGTCGGTTCCCGGGGCGACCCGGCAACGGTCCGCAGGATGTGCATCGGTCCCGCCGCACGGATCACCTCGAGCTGCCTGCGGTCCTTGACGAAGAGCGATCCGGCAAACCCGAGGGCATTGACCGAGACCCCGCGGAAGAACTCCCCCGCCCGCGGCACCACGAGCATCCAGTCATCCGCGACCAGCAGATTGTAGGGGGCCGACTGGCGCACCGCGCCGTCGGCACCTCGTCCTTCGATCCCGACCGCGGTCAGGAGCTCGAGGTAGAGGGCGCCGGCCTGCTCGGCGGCCTCCATCGGCGCCGCGGCGACCGGTTGGTCGAGCCGGGCAAAGGCATGCGCGAAGGGCAGATCGGGAGAGCGTCCGACGCTGCCGCGCGTCCCGGCATCCATCAGGGGCTGCATCGGGAATGCCGGACCGTCCGGCTCGAACGGCAGAGGCACAAGCTGAAGATGCTTGTGTGCCTGGCTGGCCCCGGCAACCGTCCCGCCATTGTAGAAACCGAGCGAGGGGTACTCGGCCATGCAGGCGAACAATGCCCGCAGGTCCCCGGGGCTCAGCAGGGTCTCCTGCGGCTCGAAGGCACGGGTGACGATCAGCAGGTGGCGCTCCAGGACATTGAACTTGTTGAGCACTGCGAGATGGCGGCTGGAGACCTCGGCGACCGTGAGCTCCGGCTCCGGAGGGAGAAAGGGGTCCGCCGGACGGCGCTGCCCGCCCGCGCCACCGGGTCTGCCGGACGCCTTGCGCCTCAGACTCGCGACGACCCGGAGCAGAAAGCACACTCCGGCGTCCGCGATACGCTCCTGCTCGGTCTCGATCGGGACCAGCACGCCGGCGGCGAGCGCGCACCGGGTGGCTTCATCCACCGCCTCGGCCAGGCTGCCCGGTTCGAGCAGGATCTCGGTGCGCATCTCGTCCTCGGCGGAATCCGCTTTCAGTCCCGGCGCCTCTGCCTGGAAGTCCCGGGCCCGAAAGCGCCGGCGGCCCCATCGTCTGCAAGGTCGCCCGCAGGGATCCGTGTTTCAGGTGGCATTGGCACCCTGTCCCGCGGCCGGGTGCCGGGACAATGAAAAAGGCGCCCACAAGCGCCTGTTTTCAAAGATGTTCTGGCGGAGAGAGAGGGATTCGAACCCTCGATGGGCTTTTGACCCATACTCCCTTAGCAGGGGAGCGCCTTCGACCGCTCGGCCATCTCTCCGACGGACTGGAAGGATACGGGGTTGACGCAAAAATGGGAAGGGAGCGCAGAGCGCCCCGGTATCCGTAGCGCGTCGGGCGGCTCATCAGCACCACCGTCCGGCCGGCCCGCTCTCAGCGGGACGGCCGGACCAGCCATCAGCTGTTGCTTGCCTTGCCTTCCGGATCCGGGGAATCGTCGTCAGGGTCACGATTCTCGCGCTGGATGCGCTCGAAGATTTCCTCGCGGTGCACCGCAATGTCCTGCGGTGCATTGATCCCGATCCGCACCTGATTTCCCTTGACACCCAGTACGGTGACGGAGATTTCGTCACCGATCATCAGAGCTTCACCCACGCGTCGCGTCAATATGAGCATGCCTTTCTCCACACCCTGTGTCGGACGGTTATCGGTCGTCCGGTTCCCGATGACTGCAGCTGCCGCTTGCTCAGCTTGGGGATTGACCTGCCGGTTCCTGATCAAGTTCAAAGGCATCGTGCAACGTGCGGACACCCAGTTCCAGATACCTTTCGTCGACCACCACCGAAATCTTGATCTCGGAGGTCGAGATCATCCGGATGTTGATCGATTCGCGCGCCAGGGCCTTGAACATACGGCTGGCGATACCCGCGTGTGACCGCATCCCGACCCCGACCACCGAGATCTTTGCGATCCGGGTATCGCCGGAGACGCTGCGTGCGCCCAGTTCGTCAGCCACCCTCTGCAGGACTTCCATTGCCTTTTCGAAATCGTTCCTGTTCACCGTGAAGGTGAAGTCCGTGGTCTGATCGCCGCCGATGTTCTGCACGATCATGTCCACTTCAATGTGGGCGTCCGCAATCGGCCCGAGAATGCCGTAGGCGATGCCCGGCTGATCCGGAACACCCTGAATCGTCAACTGGGCCTCGTTCTGGTTGAACGCGATACCTGCCACCAACGCCTGCTCCATGCGGCCCTCCTCGGTTGTGATCAGCGTCCCCGGGTCCTCCTCGAAGGAGGACAGTACCCGCAGGGGCACGTTGTACTTGCCGGCGAACTCCACCGCACGGATCTGCAGCACCTTCGACCCCAGGCTGGCCATCTCCAGCATCTCCTCGAAGGTGATGCGCTCCAGCCGGCGCGCATTCTTGGCCACGCGCGGATCGGTTGTGTATACGCCATCAACGTCGGTGTAGATCCGGCACTCGGCGGCCGTCAGTGCGGCGGCCAGCGCCACCGCCGTGGTGTCGGATCCGCCACGGCCCAGCGTGGTGATCGACCCCGCTTCGTCCACACCCTGGAAGCCCGCGACCACCACCACGCGACCCCCTTCGAGGTCTTCCCGGACGCGGGCAGCGTCGATGCTCCGTATCCGCGCCTTGTTATGGACGCTGTCAGTCAGGATGCGCACCTGCCCGCCGGTGTACGAACGGGCGGGGCATCCGCGGGCCTCGAGCGCCATGGACAGCAGGGCGATCGTCACCTGCTCCCCGGTGGAGAGCAGCACGTCGAGTTCCCGCCCCTCGGAGCGCGGCTGTATCTCGCGGGCCAGGGTCAGCAGACGGTCCGTCTCGCCGCTCATCGCCGAGACGACCACCACCACCGAGTGCCCCTCGCCGCGCAGGCGCAGTACGCGGTCGGCGACACGCGCGATGCGATCGGGGCTTCCCACGGAGGTGCCGCCGAACTTCAGTACCAGAAGGGACATGGATGCCCTCGAGCCTCAATCAGCCCGGAGTTTGACAAAGGCGGCTTCCTGGAGAAAGGGAGCCTGCCGTGCGCATGGGTAATGATACCCATTGTAACCCGCCGCGTCTCGATCGCCGTCCCAGGTCACAATGGCACGCGCTCCCGTACCCAGGGCTCCACCGACGCCAGGGCCGCGTCCAGGCCTTCGGGGTGTTGCCCGCCGGCCATGGCCATGTCCGGCCGGCCACCGCCACGGCCACCCACCTGACCGGCGACAAAGCCGACCAGGTCACCCGCCTTCAGGATGGCGGTCTCCCCTTTTGTCACGCCGGCCACCAGACTGACCTTGCCACCGGAAGTCACTGTTCCCAGTACCACCACGGACGGTCCGAGCTTCTGCTTCAGTTGATCCACCATCTCGCGCATGGCCTTCGGTTCCACGCCGTCGACCCGCCCCGCGAGCACCTTCAGCGGGCCCAGGTCGACCGCACGTCCGGCGAGGTCGCTTCCGGTCTGGCTGGCCAGCCGGCCGCGCAGCGCCGCGACTTCCTTCTCCAGTTCGCGGTTGCGTTCGAGCACCGACTGAAGCCTTTCCGGCACCTCGGATCGGCCGCCGCGCAGCAGATCCGCGACCTGATCCAGGGTCTCCACCTGCCGATCCATCCAGGCAAGCGCCGCCTGCCCCGCCACGGCCTCGATCCGTCGGATCCCGGCCGCCACCCCGCCCTCCGAAATGATCCGGAAGACGCCGATGTCGCCGGTGCGCCCGACGTGCGTTCCGCCGCAGAGCTCGGTGGAGCTCCCGATCCGGAGTACCCGCACGCTTTCGCCGTATTTCTCCCCGAACAGTGCGACCGCCCCCGAACTGAGCGCCGAATCAATGTCCATCAGACGTGTGTCCGTGGCCTCGTTGGCGAGAATCTCGGCATTCACCTGTTCCTCGATGGCACGCAGTTGCTCCGGAGTCACCGCCTCGAAATGCGCGAAGTCGAAACGCAGCCGGTCGGCATCGACCAGCGAGCCCTTCTGCTGGATGTGAGGCCCGAGCTGGTCGCGCAGCGCCTTGTGCAGCAGATGGGTCGCCGAGTGATGCCGCCGGATCGATTCGCGACGGGGACCCGCGACCGATGCCCGCAGCCGCATCCCGGTCTCCAGCCGCCCGGCACGGACCTGTCCCACGTGCAGGTGCGCCTCACCCTGTTTGCGGGTGTCGGCGACCTCGAAACGCACGCCAGAGGCCATCAGCGAGCCGACGTCACCGACCTGGCCACCGGATTCCGCATAAAACGGGGTCCTGTCGAGCACGACGACCCCCTGCTCGCCGAGTTCCAGGGCCTCCACACGGGCGCCGTCCCTGAGCAAGGCGAGGATTGTCCCCTCGTCTTCGAGCCGGTCATAGCCGGAGAAGTCGGTCCTGAGGTCCAGCTCCTCCGTGTCCGCGCCGCCAGCGGCAAAGTGACTTGCAGCGCGTGCGCGGCTGCGCTGAATCTCCATCGCCCTCTCGAATCCGTCGAGGTCCAGGTCCAGCCCGCGCTCGCGGGCAATGTCCCCCGTCAGGTCCACCGGGAACCCGTAGGTGTCGTAGAGCAGGAAGATGGTCTCGCCCGGGATCGTGGAACCTTCCAGATGTTCCAGATCCTCCTCAAGGATCCGGACGCCTTTTTCAAGGGTTTCGTGGAACTTCCTCTCTTCTTTCATCAAGACCTGCTGAAGGTTCTCCTGACCTTCCGCCAATTCCGGATAGGCGTCGCCCATCGTGGCAACCAGGGCGGGAATCAGGCGGTGCAGAAAGGGTTCGGAGCAGCCCAGCTTGTGGCCGTGGCGAGAGGCGCGCCGGACCACCCGGCGCAGCACATAGCCCCGGCCCTCGTTACCGGGCATCACGCCGTCCAGGATCAGGAACGCGATCGAACGGATATGGTCCGCGATGACCCGCAGGGAGGCGGATTCCAGATCCGTGGTATCGACGACCTCGGCCGCCGCCGTGATCAGGTCCCGGAAGATGTCGATCTCGTAGTTCGAGTGGACGCCCTGGAGCACCGCGGCGAGGCGTTCCAGTCCCATGCCGGTATCCACCGACGGGTGCGGCAGCGGCGTCAGGATGCCCTGGCTGTCGCGGTCGTACTGCATGAACACGAGGTTCCAGATCTCGATGTAGCGGTCCCCGTCCTCTTCCGGAGTCCCGGGCAGCCCGCCTGCCACGGAGGGTCCGTGATCATAGAAGATCTCGGTGGAGGGACCGCAGGGACCGGTGTCGCCCATCTGCCAGAAATTGTCCGAGCCACCCCCGGGCTTGTCGCCGATACGAATCACCCGCTCCGGCGCCAGCCCGATCTCGTCGACCCAGACTCCGTAGGCATCGTCGTCGGTCTCGTAGACCGTGACCCACAGCCGGTCGGCCGGGATCCCGATGGTCTCGGTAAGAAATTCCCACGCATAGGCAATCGCTTCGCGCTTGAAATAGTCGCCGAAGCTGAAGTTGCCCAGCATCTCGAAGAAGGTGTGATGCCGCGCTGTGTAGCCGACGTTCTCCAGGTCGTTGTGCTTGCCGCCCGCACGCACGCAGCGCTGGCTGCTGACCGCCCGCGTGTAGGGACGCTTCTCGCGTCCCAGGAAGACATCCTTGAACTGCACCATGCCGGAATTGGTGAACAGCAGGGTCGGATCGTTGCCGGGGACCAGCGGGCTCGAGGGGACCTCGGCGTGGCCGTGCCGGACAAAGAAATCAAGGAATCTTCGGCGGATTTCAGCGCTTTTCATCAAAGTCCATTGCAACCGTTACGGAAACGCCAAGGGTATCATGGGGTTGCTGCACTTGCGCACATTTCACCCCTGTTCCTGCACGCTTTCGGCCCACCGCGCGAGTGCCGAACGCGCCACCGACGCGGGGAAGCCGCGCTGCGTCAGGTGACGCAGCGCCCGCGCGGTCTCGGGGCCATTCTCGCGGAACGCGGGGAAATGCCGGCGGGCCTGTGACATGGCCCGTTCGACCCAATCCGCGTCGAGTTCGAGCAGGGCCTGATCCACCAATGCCGCCGACAGGGCATGGTGGGCGAGTTCCGCGCGGATGCGCAGCTCCCCGTAGCCCTGATCGGCGCGGTGCAGCGCCAGCGAGCGGGCGAACCGCTCTTCGCTCAGGTAGCCGTCAGCGCGCAGGCGCCCGAGCGCGGACGCCGCCACGGAAGCGGCGAACCCGCGCTGCTCCAGTTTCCTGCCCAGCTCGACACCGCTGTGCTCGCGTCGGGCAAGCAGGCGCAACCCGGCCGCATAGGCCGCGTCCGGGTCATCCCTCGGCGCTTTCCGGCTCTTCGCCCGCATGCTGGCGGCTGGGCAGGTAGACTGCTCGCAGCTTCTCCTCGATCTCACCGGCGAGATCGGGATTTTCCTTCAGGAACTGGCGCGCGTTTTCCCTGCCCTGCCCGATGCGCTCCCCGTTGTAGCTGTACCACGCACCGGCCTTGTCGATCAGTCCCTGCTTCACGCCCAGCTCGATCACCTCGCCCAGCCGCGAGATGCCCTCGCCGTAGAGGATCTCGAAGTGCGCCTCCTTGAACGGGGGCGCCATCTTGTTCTTCACCACCTTCACCCGGGTCTCGTTGCCGATCACCTCGTCGCCTCGCTTGATCGCGCCGATGCGGCGGATGTCCATCCGGACCGAGGCATAAAACTTCAGCGCATTGCCACCCGTGGTCGTCTCGGGACTGCCGAACATCACCCCGATCTTCATTCGAATCTGGTTGATAAAGATAACCAGAGTGTTTGATCTTTTGATGTTCGCGGTGAGCTTGCGCAGGGCCTGCGACATCAGGCGCGCCTGCAGGCCGACATGCGCGTCGCCCATCTCGCCCTCGATCTCGGCCTTCGGCGTGAGCGCCGCCACCGAGTCGACCACCACGAGATCGACCGCGCCGCTGCGGACGAGCATGTCGGCAATCTCAAGGGCCTGCTCGCCGGTGTCCGGCTGGGAGATCAGCAACTCGTCGACGTTCACGCCCAGCTTCTGGGCATAGCCCGGATCGAGGGCGTGCTCGGCATCAATGAAGGCGGCAGTCCCGCCCTGCTTCTGGCATTCCGCGACCACGTGCAGCGTCAGGGTCGTCTTGCCCGAGGATTCCGGACCGTAGATCTCGACTACACGCCCGCGGGGTACGCCGCCAATGCCCAGTGCGACGTCCAGGGCCAGCGAGCCGGTCGACACGACCTCGACGTCGCGCACGGCGGTTCCGTCCCCCATGCGCATCACCGCGCCCTTGCCAAACTGGCGCTCGATCTGTCCGAGCGCTGCAGAGAGCGCCTTCTTGCGGTTTTCGTCCACACGTTCCTCCTTGGAGTTTTCAGACGTTCCGGGCGGCCGGGAGTATCCCACACCCGGCCTTTCAGCCCAAGCGGGCACAGGCCCCGCGGGGTCCGGAAAGAGCCACCCGGGGACGGCTCAGTCCGTGGCCAGTTCGTGCTTCAGCAGCTGATGCAGGCACCAGGCCGCGGCCGCAGCGCGCACCTGTTCCCGGTTGCCCGGAAATACCCGTTCCGCGGTGCGGCAGCCCCGGCCCCGGCGTGCCCAGGCGAACCATACAAGCCCCACCGGCTTTTCCGGGCTGCCGCCGCCCGGTCCCGCGATTCCGGTAACCGCCACGGCGAGATCCGCGTCGGCACCGGCGAGCGCTCCGCGAGCCATCGCCTCGGCCACCGGGGCGCTCACCGCACCCCAGCGCTCGAGCAGCTCTGGCGCGACGCCCAGCATCTGCGTCTTCGAGGCATTGCTGTAGGTCACCCAGCCGCATTCGAACCAGGCGGAGCTGCCGGGCAGGTCGGTGAGGCGGGCGGCGATTACACCGCCGGTGCAGGATTCGGCGCTACACAGACGCAGATGCCGGTCCTGAAGCCGGGTCGCCAGCTCGGCAACAGGAGGCTCGGGCAGAGCCGGTGCCAGCGATCTTCCTTCGGTCCGAGATCCGGCGTCCACCATGAGCTGTTCCCCAAGATCCAGCAAAACGTTTACCGGTCAGCCGTACGGCACGCCGCTGCCGGAGACCTCCGATCGTTACCGCAGTGTAACGACAGGATGCAGCGCAACGGAAGGTCGCCGAGGGGGCTCATCCCTCCCCACCACAAGCCGTGGGAGCGGCTTCCAGCCGCGATCTTCGACGGACGCCTGCCGAAACCGGAATCGCGGCTGGAAGCCGCTCCCACAAACCCCCTTGCCCGGAATCGCGGCTGGAAGCCGCTCCCACAACCCCCTTGCCCGGAATCGCGGCTGGAGGCCGCTCCCGCAACCCCCTTGCCCGGAATCGCGGCCGGAGGCCGCTCCCACAACCCCTTGCCCGCCTGTTACCGGGCCCTGTTGGCGCGTCCTCTGGGCGATCCGGCTCCCTGCCCTATAATCCCGGTTTTTCCCCAAGTCGCTGCGATGACCTCCCTGCCAGCCCACACCCCGATGATGCAGCAGTACCTGCGCATCAAGGCGGAATACCCGGACACCCTGCTGCTCTACCGCATGGGCGACTTCTACGAGCTGTTCTACGAAGACGCCCAGCGGGCGGCGGAACTTCTGGACATCACCCTGACCCGGCGCGGCGAATCGGCCGGTCAGCCGATCCCGATGGCGGGCATCCCGGTACACACCATGGAGACCTATCTCGCCCGCCTGCTGCGCAAGGGCGTCCCGGCGGCCATCTGCGAGCAGACCGGTGAGGTCGGGGCGGCCAAGGGTCCGGTCCAGCGCGAGGTCGTGCGCGTGGTCACGCCCGGCACGGTGTCCGAAGAGGCCCTGCTCGATGCCCGCGAGGCCCGGCTGATCGTCGCGCTGTGCCCGGGCCCGCCGGGAGCGAAGGAGAACCCGTGGGGACTCGGGATCCTGGAATTTGCCAGCGGCCGCTTCAGCGTCCTGGAAGTCCCTCACCGGGCCGCGCTGGCCGCGGAGCTCGCCCGCCTCGATCCGGTGGAGTGCCTGGTGCCGGAGGGCCTAGCGGGCCAATTTCCCGGCAGCCAGACGCTGCCGGAGTGGCACTTTGATCCGGTCTCGGCCCGCCGTGTCCTTGTCGAGCACTTCCGAACCCGGGATCTCACCGGCTTCGGCTGCGAGGACCTGCCTCTGGGGCTTGCGGCCGCCGGAGCATTGCTCGCGTACGTGCAGAGTCGCTACCGAGGCGAGCTCGGTCACATCACCGGTCTTGCCCGGGAGGTCCGGGGCAGCACGCTGCAGCTCGATGCGGTCACCCGGCAGAACCTGGAAATCAACCGGACTCTCGGCGGATCCAGAGACGGCAGCCTGCTTGCGCTCCTCGACTGCACGCGCACCGCGATGGGCTCGCGGTTGCTCGGGCGCTGGATCAATCAGCCGCTGCGGGACCAGGACCACATCCGGACACGCCAGGGCCTGACCCGGGAGTTACTCGAGGCCGGTCTGCAGGAGGGGCTGCACCAGCTGCTGTCAGGCGTCGCCGACTGCGAGCGGATCACCAGCCGCATCGCCCTCAAGACCGCCCGGCCCCGCGATCTGGTGGCCCTGCGGCATGCGCTGGAGCGACTGCCGGCGCTGGAAGAGGCCCTGTCCGGTGGCCTGCCCCCCTCGCCACTCGCCCCCCTGCGGGCCCGCCTCGCCCCGCGCACGGAACTCGCCGGGCTGCTGGCACGGGCCCTCGAGGAGCAGCCACCGGTGCGCCTGAGCGACGGCGGCGTGATCCGCCCCGGATTCGATGCGGAACTGGACCGCCTGCGCGGCCTGGAAGACGACGCGGAGGATGTGCTGCGGAGGATCGAGTCACGGGAACGTGAACTGACCGGGCTGCATCAGCTGAAGGTGGCCTACAACCGGGTGCACGGGTATTACATCGAGGTCGCGCGGAGCCTGTCGGACCGCGTGCCCGCCCGGTTCGTGCGCCGTCAGACACTGAAGAACGCGGAGCGCTACACCACCGAGGAGCTGAAGGGCTTCGAGGACGAGATCCTCTCGGCCCGGGAGCGTGCGCTGGCGTTGGAGCGGGAACTCTACGACGGGCTGCTCAGCGAGCTTCAGCGGCACATGAACACCCTCCGGGAGTTCTCGGACGCCACCGCCGAACTCGACGTGCTCTGCGCGCTGGCGGCCCTGGCCGAGCGTCTGGAATGGACCTGCCCGGTGCTGACCGGGGAAGGCGGAATCCGCATCGAGGCTGGCCGACATCCGGTGGTCGAGGCGGCGCTGGAGCAGCCGTTCGTGCCGAATGACCTGCAACTGGACCCGCAGACCCGCCGCCTGCTGGTGATCACCGGCCCGAACATGGGCGGAAAGTCGACCTACATGCGCCAGACCGCGCTGATCGTGATCCTCGCCTGCATGGGCAGCTTCGTGCCCGCGCGCTCCGCCCGGATTGGACCGATCGACCGAATCTTCACCCGGATCGGCGCGTCGGACGATCTGGCCTCGGGCCGATCGACCTTCATGGTGGAGATGACCGAGGCCGCGAATATCCTGCACAACGCCGGGCCGGAAAGCCTGGTGCTGATGGACGAGGTCGGGCGCGGCACCAGCACCTCCGACGGCCTGGCCCTGGCGCTCGCCTGCGCCGAGCGGCTGGCGCGCCACAACCGCTCTCTCACCCTCTTCGCGACCCATTATTTCGAGTTAACCGCATTGGCGGAACGGGAACCCGGTGTCGCCAACGTCCACACCGACGCGATCGAGCATCGGGACACAGTGGTCTTCCTGCACCAGATCCAGGACGGCCCCGCGAACCAGAGCTACGGCCTGCACGTCGCGGCACTGGCCGGGCTGCCGGGTCCGGCACTGCGCCGGGCCCGGCAGCACCTGGCCGAACTGGAGGCCCGGGCGCTGGCCGCCGACGCGCAGCCCCAGCTCGGACTGTTCTCTGCACCGGCGGTCGCACCCGCGTCCGGACCCGGTGATGCACTGCTGGAAGAGATCAGCAGCCTCGACCCGGATCAGATGACCCCCCGCCAGGCGCTGGAGACCCTGTACCGGCTGCGCGAACTCCTGGACTGACAGGGGACCGTCCCGATTCGGGCCGGCACCGTTTCCGGCAGCCTGCGTGCGTGTTCGCACCCCGCCGGCGATCTGGCGTTAGAATGCCGCGGCAAAATACAGTGCCGGCTATTCGAAAACGGAGAACCGCATGACCTACGTCGTTCTTGAAAACTGCATCAAGTGCAAGTACACCGACTGTGTCGAAGTGTGCCCGGTGGATTGCTTTCACGAGGGTCCGAACTTCCTGGTGATCGATCCCGACGAATGCATCGACTGCACGCTGTGCGAGCCCGAGTGTCCGGCGGAGGCGATCGTTCCGGAGGACGATGTGCCGGAGGGACAGGAAGAGTTCATCGAACTGAATTCGGAGCTCTCGCGATCCTGGCCGGTGATCACCGCGCGCAAGGACCCGCCTCCCGACGCGGAGGAGTGGGACGGGAAGCCGGACAAGCTGCAGTATCTGGAACGCTGAGGCTCATCGGGAGCCGGCTCATCCCGAACCACGAACCCCCTCTCCCGCCTGCGGCAGAGGGGGGCGGCCCGGCCCTTACCGCAGGCGGGAGAGGCGGAAGGCGCCACCGTTCTCGTCGAAGGTGAGGAATCAGATCAGCGGGTCGACCAGGGGCCGCGAAGACGGGGCGGTGTGCACCGGGAAGCGGTGACCCTGCGCGAGGCAGAAGCCCAGCCACTTGTACAGGAAGCGATTGTGCCGCCACCGGCATGCCAGCCCGGGCACGCCGATCCGGGCATCCAGGCTCAGATCCTGGCCCCTGCGGCGGCAGTAGCGGCCGACCACCTCGGCCTGCCGGGCGTCGTGGAACATCCGGATGGTCAGATCCGGCTGGCGCCGGATGCGGTCCCCGCTTCCGAATTCGTAGGTCAGGCGCAGTTTGGTCGTGTAAGGGGTGCGCTCAAGAACCGTCAGGTGCAGGTCCGATGCCCCCTCGACCCGCGAGACCTGCGCATCCGCCAGCGCGTCCAGGTCCGGACACAGGCGCCGCAGGCGCAGGTAATTGCTCTCGTACATCTCCATCAGCGCGGCGAAGCTCGCGCGGCGCGCGTTCAGATGGCTCGGCAGTGGTCGTTCCAGGATCATGCGCGGCAGTGTACTGCGTTGAAGGCCCCTGGCAACACCGAGCCCCTGTCCGTGTCCGGGCAAATTGCAGAGACCGGTACTGGCTGGTCTTCGCGAGACACCCACACCCATTTCTGCTAATTTCACGCTCGAAGGTTGCGCGTCCGGATCACCGCACTCCGCCCAGGCCAGGGACTTGAAGCGAAGATGGAAATCAGCGTCGTATCGACCCGCCCGTTCACGGACCAGAAACCCGGCACCTCCGGCCTGCGCAAGCAGGTCTCTTCCTTCCGGAGACCGCATTACCTCGAGAACTTCGTCCAGAGCATCTTCGACAGCCAGCCAATGCTGCGCGGCAGCGAACTGGTCCTCGGCGGGGACGGACGCTTCTTCAACCGCGAGGCCGTTCAGATCATCCTGCGGATGGCCTGTGCCAACGAGATCCGCAAGGTCACGGTCGGTCGCGGCGGCATCCTGTCGACCCCGGCGGCCAGCCACCTGATCCGCACGCGGGGCGCGGCCGGCGGCATCGTGCTGTCGGCCAGCCACAATCCCGGCGGTCCCGGCGGCGACTTCGGAATCAAGTTCAACGTGGCCAACGGCGGCCCGGCGCCGGAATCGGTCACCGGGGCGATCCACGCCGCAAGTCTCGAGGTCGACCACTACCGCATCGCTCGCTCGCCGCATATCGACATCGATCACGTCGGGCGCCGGCAGGCCGGGGAGATGGAGGTCGAGGTCGTGGATCCCGTGCACGACTACGCGGATCTGATGGAATCGCTGTTCGATTTTCCGGCGATGCGTGACCTGCTTCACTCGGGTTCGTTCACCATGCGCTTCGACGCCATGCACGCGGTCACCGGGCCCTATGCGGAGGAGATCCTCGAACAGCGGCTGGGCGCACCGGCGGGCACGGTGATGCGCAAGGAGCCGCTGGCCGACTTCGGGGGGTGTCATCCGGATCCCAACCTGACCCATGCGCGCGAGCTCGGACAACTCATGTACGGTCGTGGCGCGCCGGACTTCGGCGCCGCATCCGATGGCGACGGGGACCGGAACATGATCCTTGGCGCCGGTTTCTTCGTGAGCCCCAGCGACAGCCTCGCAGTCCTGGCCGCCAACGCCCATCTGATACCGGCCTACCGCGGCGGGCTGAAGGGCGTCGCCCGCAGCATGCCCACCAGCCAGGCGATCGACGCGGTCGCCGATGCGCTCGGCATTCCCTGCTACGAGACGCCCACGGGCTGGAAGTTCTTCGGCAACCTGCTCGACGACGGGCGCATTACGCTCTGCGGCGAAGAGAGCTTCGGCACGAGTTCCGATCATGTGCGGGAGAAGGACGGTCTCTGGGCGGTCCTGTTCTGGCTCAACCTGATCGCGGTCCGCAATCAGCCCGTGGCGACCATCGTGCGGGAGCACTGGCAGCGGTATGGCCGGCACTACTACACGCGGCATGATTACGAGGAGATCGAGAGCGGGCGCGCGGACGCGCTGATGTCGCGGCTGCGCGCCACATTTCCCGAATTGCCCGGCCGCCGCTTCGGCAGCCTGCGGGTCCGCACGGCCGATGACTTCAGCTACCGGGACCCGGTCGACGACAGCGTCAGTACCGGCCAGGGCCTGCGCATCCTCTTCGAGGATGGTTCCCGTATCGTCTTCCGCCTCTCCGGCACCGGCACCATGGGTGCGACCCTGCGCGTCTACGTGGAGCGCCACGAAACCCGCACGGACCAACTGGACGAGGACAACCAGGCCGCGCTGGCGGCGCTGATCGAGATCGCCGGTTCCGTTGCCGACATCCGGAACCTGACCGGCAAGGACGCCCCCGACGTAATCACCTGAGACGCGGCCCGGCGCCTCGCGCGCCCGGACTCAGAAGGTGTTCGCCACCCGCTCCACGCCCGGTGCACGGGAGCGCACGAGCCGTTCCACCACGTTCTTCAGGTCCAGGGTCGAGCGCGGGCAGCCGACACAGGCGCCCTTCAGCCGCACCTGGACGGTACGACCGTCCAGCCCCACATACTCGATGTCGCCACCGTCCTGCATCAGGATCCGCCGCGCTTCCTCCACCGCCTGCCGGACCACCGTTTCATCGATCGGGCCTTCGGCCGGCACATCCGCCGCCTCGCGCTGGGCGAAGGTCTGGGCGCGATCCAGGCGCAGGGCGAGTTCCGGATCGACCGCCTCGATCGCGTCAAGCTCGTCCTCTGTGTAGACGTGGTCCGGGTCATCACTCAGAAGGTGCTCGACCGCCGCCATCTGCCTCGGGCTGTCCATGGGCCGCACTCCGTGCCTGGAAACGGGGGCGAGTATAGCAATGGCCCGGCTCCGGGCCGCCTGAAGCCGCGCGACGAGACCGGGTTTCTCCGCGACCTCCACCGGCCAGCGCAGGCGCGCGCGCAGGCGCCGGAAGTCCTCCGGATCCATGCGCCACCAGGGCAGCCAGAGCACACCACCGCGGCCTGTTGCCGGGGAACTCCAGACCAGCACCACCAGCCGGGAATGCACGCGGGTGTCGGCGCCCACGCGGATCGGGACACGCCTCTCCTCGCGCAGGCCCGCATGCGTGGCCAGCCACCACTCGCCCTCGCCGTCGCAACCCAGCCAGTCCCAACGCGGCATCCGTGAGCGGTAGGTCCAGGTGCCGGCCAGGACGGCGGCAGACAGCGTCAGCAGGGCCGCCCACGCTCCGCTGAAGAGCAGCGTCTGGATCACTGCGGACACGCCGAGCCCGGCCAGGGCGATCACCGCGAGGGTGGGCAGGACCCGGTCAGTCCCCAGCGCGAGCCGCAGCGGCGGCGCGGATGAGCGGGACAAGCCGGGCTATGTCCGCATCCACCGTTTGCTGGCGGCCCAGCACCAGGTCCAGCAGCAGATTGTCCGGGTATCCCAGCAAGCGCTCGAAGGCATCGCGACCCTCCTGGTCAAGCTCGTCGTATCCATGTTCGAGAAAGGCACGGAGCAGCAGATCGTTCTCCAGCATGCCCCGGCGGCAGCGCCAGCGCGTCTGTGTATCGGGCAAGGTCATCATCCAGCCGCGGGCCGCCCGGGACTCACACCGAGCGTTTGAGCATGGTTCTGCGGATGTCCCCGATCGCCTTGGCGGGGTTGAGGCCCTTCGGACAGACCTGCGTACAGTTCATGATGCCGTGGCAGCGGTACAGACGATAGGCATCGTCCAGACGCTCCAGCCGGTGTTCGGTGGCCTCGTCGCGACTGTCCTGAATGAACCGGGCCGCCTGAAGCAACGCTGCGGGCCCAAGAAAACGGTCCGGATTCCACCAATAGGAGGGACAGGCCGCAGAGCAGCATCCGCACAGGATGCACTCGTAGAGGCCATCCAGCTGACCGCGGTCCTCCGGACTCTGCAGCCGCTCGACCTCCGGCTCCGGCGAGTCGTTGACCAGCCAGGGCTCCGCCTCGCGGTACTGGTGGTAGAAGTTGTCCATGTCCACGATCAGATCCCGGATCACCGGCATTCCCGGAAACGGACGCAGCACGATTGGCGTCTTCAGGTCCTTCAGCGGCATGATGCAGGCGAGACCGTTCGTGCCGTTGATGTTCATCCCGTCGCTGCCGCAGACACCATGCTGACAGGACCTCCGGAAGGACAGGCTGTCGTCCTGTTCCTTCAGCAACAGCAGGGCGTCCAGCAGCATCATCCCCGGCTCGACCAGGTCATCCCCGAGCGTGAAGTCCTGCATGTAGGGTGCACTGTCCGTTTCCGGATTGAAGCGGTAGATGGAAAATTCCATGCGGTGTCCTCCCGGCGGCGGTTCAGTAAACCCGTTCCTTCGGTGGGAACGATTCGACCGTCACCGGCTGCGTGCGCACCGGCTTGTAGTCCATCGCGTCGTCCTGCAACGAGTAGAGCGAGTGCCGCAGCCAGCGCTCATCGTCCCGGTCCGTAAAGTCCATCCGGCTGTGGGCGCCGCGGCTCTCCTCGCGCCCCAGCGCGGAGACGATCGTGGCCATCGCGCAGTCCATCAGGTTTTCGAGTTCCATCGCCTCGACCCGCGCGGTGTTGAAGGTGCGGCTGTGGTCCCGGATCACCGCGTTGTCGATCCGTTCGCGCAGCCTGTGCAGTCGGTTCACGCCCTCCTGCATCACCTCCGCGGTGCGGAAGACCCCGCAGTGGTCCTCCATCACCTTGCGCAGTTCGCGCCGCAAGGGCTCCACCGCCTCGCCTTCGCCCTTGCGGTCCCAGCGCGCCAGCCGCTCCAGGGCCCGGTCCACCGAATCCTGCTGCAACGGCCGGTGGTGCCGGTTGTCCTTCAGGAAACCGAGGATGTGGTTGGCCGCCGCGCGCCCGAAGACCAGGATATCGAGCAGCGAGTTGCCGCCCAGCCGATTGGCCCCGTGCACGGACACGCAGGCCGCCTCGCCCGCGGCGTACAGCCCTGGCACCGGATCCTCCGGCGTGTCCTTGACCGGCACCACGACCTGCCCATCCCGGTTGGTGGGGATCCCGCCCATGCTGTAGTGGCAGGTCGGGAAGACCGGAATCGGCTCTTCGATCGGATCCACGCCGAGGAAGGTCATGCTCACCTCGCGGATGCCCGGCAGCTTCTTCATGATTGTGTCTGCGCCCAGGTGCCGCAGGTCCAGCAAGACGTGATCCTTGTTCCGGCCACAACCCCGGCCCTCGCGCACCTCGATCGCGATCGCCCGGCTCACCACGTCGCGCGAGGCCAGATCCTTGGCGTTCGGCGCGTAGCGTTCCATGAAGCGCTCGTCCTGATCGTTGATCAGGAAACCGCCCTCGCCTCGCGCGCCCTCGGTGATCAGCATCCCCCGACCGGCGATACCCGTCGGGTGGAACTGCACGAATTCCATGTCTTCCAGCGGCACGCCGGCACGCAGTGCCATCGCCATGCCGTCCCCGGTGTTGCTGAGGGCGTTGGTGTTGGTGCGGAAGATCTGGCCGGCGCCGCCGGTGGCGATGAGGGTCGTCTTGGCCTCGATCGCGATCGGCTCGCCGGACAGGATGTCAAAGGCGACGAGCCCGAGCACGTACCCGGCATCGTCCTTGATCAGGTCGATCGCGAAGTACTCGTCGAAGAAGTGCGTGTGTGCGCGCAGGTTCTGCTGGTACAGCGAGTGCAGGATCGCGTGGCCGGTACGGTCGGCCGCCGCGCAGGTACGGGCTGCCTGCTCCTTGCCGAAGTGCTGACTCTGTCCTCCGAAGGCACGCTGGTAGATGTTGCCTTCCTCGAGCCGCGAAAACGGCACGCCGAAGTGCTCGAGTTCGTAGACGACCTTCGGGGCGGCGCGACACATGTACTCGATTGCATCCTGGTCGCCGAGGTAGTCGGAGCCCTTCACCGTGTCGAACATGTGCCAGTGCCAGGAGTCCGGCAGCACGTTCGCCAGTGCCGCGTTCACGCCTCCCTGCGCCGCGACCGTGTGCGAGCGCGTCGGGAAGACCTTGGACACCACCGCGACGCGCGCGTCGGCATTGGCCAGCTGCAGGGCGGCCCGCAGTCCGGCGCCGCCGGCTCCAACGATCAGTGCGTCGAATTTTCGTGTCGTCAGGGTCATCGCAGCGCGGCCTCGATCAGGATCCACAGGGCCCACAGCCCCAGCAACAGAAACAGGATGGCCACGATCGCGAGGGCCCCGAGCCGGGCGCCGAAGGGGCGCACGTAGTCGAGGATCACGTCACGCAGGCCGATCCACGCATGCAGCAGCAGCAGTACGGCAAAGGCGGCCGTCGCCGTCCAGATGACGGGGTGCGTGATCAGCGCCAGCCAGGCGGCATGGTCGGCGGGCGGGCGCCCCAACAGCAGTGCCACGGCGAGCAAGACATAGACACCCGCGTAGATGGCGGTGATGCGTTGCAGCAGCCAGGCGCGCTGCCCGCTGAGCACACTCACAGGAACACCGCCCAGAGCAGGATGGCCGCGACGATGCCGGCAATCAGCGCCGACCAGGCCGTGTCGCGTCCACCCTTGCGTGTCTCCCCGACCCCGACCTCGACCAGCAGGAACCGGATGCCGACGAAGAAGTGATGCATCAGGAGCCAGAGCCAGCCCAGCAGCAACAGGAGACCCAGCGGGTGGCCGAGCAGCCCGAGGGCCTGCTCGAAACCCGCCGGCCCGGCCAGGGAGCGCTGGAACAGCCAGAGCACCAGCGGGATGGAGACGATCAGCAGTACCCCGGTGACCCGGTGAAGAATGGAGACCAGCGCATTGATCGGGAGGCGGATCTTGGTCAGATCAAGGAAGATCGGTCGGAGCTGGCTGGTCATGCGCTTCTCCTGATGGTCTTGCGTCCTGCGGTTGATCTGTCACCCGCCTGGCTGTTCGTCTACTATGGCGCCCGTTGGTTCCACAGTATAGCCAGGGCGCGAGGTGGCTTGCGATGCGGGATGACTGGAAGAAGCACCTGCTGAACATTGGCGCGGAGTTCGACGGGGACCGGTTGCGGGACTATGGCAATGCCGAGCGCGAGCGGAGCATGGCGGTGAACGGCGACGTGATCTGCGACCTTTCGCACCGCGGCCTTTTGGAGGTGCGCGGCGGGGACGCGCGCTCCTTCCTCCAGGGGCAGCTCGGCAACGACGTTCGCGCGGTCAGCGACACGCGTTCCCAGCTGTCCAGCTACTGCAACCCCAAGGGCCGCGCCTACGCAGTCTTCCGGGTCTTCCACGACCGCGATGTCTTTCTGCTGGAGATGAACGCCGACGCGGTGGAACCCGTCCGCAAGCGCCTGGGCATGTTCGTGATGCGCGCGGAGGTCGTGATCGAGAACGCGGAGGACTCGCGCATCCGTTTCGGACTCTCGGGTCCCACTGCCGAACGGCAGCTGCAGGAAAACCTCGGCGCCTTCCCGGGCGAGGTCAATGAGGTGCTGAAGCGCAACGAGCTGGCGATCGTGCGGGTTCCCGGTATGGTGCATCCGCGCTTCGAAATCGCCGGCGAGATCGACGCCTGCAGCGCGCTGTGGAACGATCTCAACGTGCACAGTGCACCGGTCGGACCGGAGGGCTGGCGGCTGCTGGACATCCTAGCGGGCATTCCGGCGATCTACCCCGAGACGAGCGAGGCCTTCGTGCCGCAGATGGTCAACCTGCACGCACTTGACGGCATCAGCTTCAACAAGGGCTGCTATCCCGGCCAGGAGGTGGTGGCGCGCATGCACTACCTCGGCAAGCTGAAGCGGCGCATGTACCGCCTCGCGATCGAGGCGCAGGAAAGGCCGGCTCCCGGCAGCCCGGTGTTCCGTGCCGGCGGCGATGGGCGTCAGCCCGATGGCGAGATCGTCGATGCCGCGCTGCATCCGGACGGACTCTACGCGGTCCTCGCCGTCGTGCAGGTCGCTGCTGCCGAGCAGCCATTGCGCTGGGGCAGCACGGACGGACCGGAGGCGCATGTGATACCGCTTCCCTACAGCATGCCCGGGAGTGCCTGACGATACCATGCGGTTCCTGTTCTTCTTCTTCGTGCTGATCCTGCTCACGCTCTGGGCCGCCTATTTCAGCCGGCCCGGCGACACCCGGCTGTCCAACATCCTCTACGTGGTCGCCGGCGTGCTGGCGCTGCTGTTCGTGATCGGCTACCTGCGGCTTGACGGATACTTCTGAGGCGCCGTCGCGCGGCACCGTCGGGAGGTCATTGTCAGGGAGCGGCCGGCGCGCCAGACTTCACATGACATTCACCCAAACGGAAGCGCGTGATGACACCCACCGCAGTACAGGACATTCGCAACGTCGCCCTGCTCGGACATGCCGGGAGCGGCAAGACCACTCTGCTGGAGGCCCTCCTGGCCGCCGCTGGTGAGATCAAGGATCCCGGGCAGGTCGAACGCGGCGATACCCTGAGCGATCAGGACCCGCTGGAGAAGTCGACGGGCCATTCGCTGAACACCAGCCTGGCCCACATGGAGTGGGCGGGCCACTGGATCAACCTGCTCGATACCCCGGGACTCCCCGACCTGCTCGGCCGATCCCTGCTTGCACTGCCGGCGGTGGAGACCGCTTGCGTGGTGGTCAACGCCGCCGCGGGGATCGAGGCGGTGACGCGCAAGGCAATGGAGGCGGCCGCCGACAAGTGCCGCATGGTCATCGTCAACCAGATCGACGGCATGGAACTGGACCTTGCCGGGCTGATGCAGTCCCTGACGGACACCTTCGGTCCCGAATGCCTTCCCCTCAACCTCCCCGCCCCCGAAGGCAAGGGCGTGGTCGACTGTTTCTTCCGTCCGGATGAGGGCGCGGCCACCGCCTTCTCCAGCGTTGCCGATGCCCACGAGGCGATCGTCGACCAGGTGGTGGAACTCGATGAAGAACTGATGAACCGCTACCTCGAACAGGGGCAGTCGCTGGATCCCGAGCAGCTGCACGACCCCTTCGAAGAGGCCCTGCGCGAGGGCCACCTGATCCCGGTGTGTTTCGTCTCCGCCAAGACCGGGGCCGGGGTTTCCGAGCTGCTGGACATCCTCGGCCGCCTGATGCCCGACCCGACGGAGGGCAATCCACCGCACTTCGTCAAGGGCGACGGCCCCTCGGCCGCTCCGGTCGAAGTGGCGCCCGACCCGAA
The DNA here is from genome assembly GCA_011389655.1 of Thioalkalivibrio sp. Lineage (GTDB taxonomy): Bacteria > Pseudomonadota > Gammaproteobacteria > Ectothiorhodospirales > Ectothiorhodospiraceae > Thioalkalivibrio. The sequence continues at coordinate 18,150 of JAABTX010000016.1, read as the reverse complement.
CCGCCACGTGGTCGCCCACGTCTTCCAGGTGCAGAACGACCCGTTCCGGGGTCATCTGGCGCTGTTCCGGGTACACCAGGGCACGATGACCCCGAACACCCAGCTGTTCATCGGGGACGCGCGCAAACCGTTCAAACCGGTGCACCTGTTCCGATTGCAGGGGCGCAACCAGTTCGAGACCGCCCGTGCGGTGCCAGGCGATATCTGCGCGGTCGCGCGCATCGACGAGATCCACCGCGATGCGGTGTTGCACGATTCCCACGACGAGGACTCCTTCCATCTGCTCCCGCCGCCCTACCCGAAACCGGTCTTCGGCCTCGCCCTGCTGCCACGCAAGCACGGCGACGAACAGCGCCTGTCTGAGGCGCTGCCGAGAATGCTCGATGAGGATCCCTGCCTGGAGGTTGGCTTCGAGGCGCAGACCCGCCAGACAGTGGTACGCGGTCTCGGCGCATTGCATCTGAAGCTCCTGCTGGATCAGCTGGCGGAGCGCTGGAACCTTCAGCTCGACACGGCCACACCCCTGATTCCATACCGCGAGACGGTCACCGGGAACGCCGAGGCCCGCTACCGGCACAAGAAGCAGAGCGGCGGTTCCGGGCAGTTTGGCGAGGTCGCGCTGCGCGTCGAGCCCCTGCCCCGCGGCAGTGGCTTCGAATTTCACGATGAGGTGAAGGGGGGCACGATCCCGGGCAATTTCATGGGTGCGGTCGAGAAGGGAGTGCAACAGGCGCTGGAGGAAGGTGCGGTCGCCGGTTATCCCGTCCAGGACGTGCGCGTGACCGTCTTCGACGGCAAGCACCATGCGGTGGATTCCAACGAGATCTCCTTCTCGCTGGCGGCCAGGCACGCGACGCTGGAGGCCGCACGCGGTGCCAGCCCGGTGGTTCTCGAGCCACTGGTGAATGTCAGCGTGAAGGCCGCGGACACCCATTTCGGCGAGATCAGCTCCGAGTTTTCGGGCCGGCGCGGGCGCGTCACCGGAACGGACAGTCCGGCTCCCGGATGGATAATGATCCACGCACTCGTGCCGATGGCGGAAATGGAGGGCTTCGAGGCACGACTGAAATCCATCTGTTCCGGTGACGCCGAATTCGTGCTCTCCGGCGGGGAGTACGAGCCCGCTCCCCGGGACGTGCAGTCGGAACTCGCGCGGGCCTACAACGGGCGGACCGAGGCGCACTGAGTTCGCCTCGGCCGCGCCCCCTATCCAGCCCTACCCCGCCTGCGGGGAGGGCACTTCTTGTATCTCCTTCAGCGCTGCAGGCCGAGCAGATCGGGCAGCGCGGAGAGATCGCTGATCACCGGCACCCCCGGCGGTCGCTCGCCCGGCGCCTCTTCGCCAGGGCGTTGCAGGTGCACGGCTGTCAGGCCCGCGGCGCGCGCGCCCTCCACATCGTCCCTCCAGGAGTCGCCGACGTGCACGGCCTGCTCGGGCCGCACGCCGAAGCGCCGGATCGCGGAATGGAAGATCCCCGCATCCGGCTTCGCCGCACCCGCCTCGGCCGCGATCAGGACCGCATCGACTGCCGGCAGCAGATCGAGCCCCGCACACACGGCGGTGAGGCGGACGTCGAAATTGGAGATGATCGCCAGCCTGAGGTCCGCGCGGCGCAATGCTGCCAGGGCCTCCGGCACCTCGGGGTACACCTGCCAGACCGCCGCATCGGCAAACCGGGCGTACACGTCTTCGAAGAAGGCCTCGAAGTCCATCGGGCCGAGCCCTGCGAACACGCGCTGCACCAGAACCCGCCACCAATCGCGGTCGACCCGGTCATTGTGGGCACGGTCTCCGGCCCGGTACGCAGGTCGCGGCATCGCCGCAAACTCCCGACGGAAACGCCCCTCCAGGAGATCGGCCAGACCTTCGAGGGCGGGAAGGCCGTGGGCACGCGCCCGTTCCGCATACACCCCACCGAGCGATTCGCGCAGCTGAAACAGCGTGCCGACTGCGTCCAGGCCCACGAGGTGGATGCCGTCGATCGGCGTCGGTTGCGGATACCGGTGAGGTGCGGGCAACGCGTTTCGTTTCGGCAGCCGGGGGGACGAAGCCTTGGGATGCGCTCAGTCGCGCCCGGGGTCACGGCGCCGCCCGGCCGGCGCCTCGCGGCGGGAGCCGTCCTTCTCGCGCAATGCCCGCGCGGTGTTCTTTGCCGGGTCGCTGAACACGAAGCGTCCGGCCAGGACGCAACCCTTCATACCCGGCTCACAGGGCCGGCCCAGCACCCGCTGGCACTCGCCCTTTACCTCATGCGGACAACCCCAGCCACCCATGCTTCACCCCACGTGGTGTATCCAGGTCCTAATCTACCACGGGGTGGACGTTCCATTGCGCCGCAGGCGCGCCGAACGCCGGGATCGACGCAACGCTGCATCGCGGCTGGAAGCCGCTCCCACGGGAGGCAATGCTGCATCGCGGCTGGAAGCCGTTTCCACCGGAGGCAATGCTGCATCGCGGCTGGAAGCCGCTCCCACGGGAGGCAACGCTGCATCGCGGCTGGAAGCCGCTCCCACGGGAGGCAATGCTGCATCGCGGCTGGAAGCCGCTCCCACGGGACCCGGCGGGAGGTGATCCCGCACGGCGATGGGGGGCGTCAGGCCTCGGGGCGCATGTGCGGGAACAGCAGCACGTCCCGGATCGAGGGGGAATCGGTCAGGAGCATCACCAGACGATCGATGCCGATACCCTCTCCGGCCGTCGGGGGCAGACCGTATTCCAGGGCACGGATGAAATCGGCGTCATAGTGCATGGCCTCGAGGTCTCCCGCCTCCTTGTCCCGCGCCTGGGAACGGAACCGCTCGGCCTGGTCCTCCGGGTCGTTGAGCTCGGAGAACCCGTTCGCGATCTCGCGGCCGCCGACGAAGAATTCGAAACGGTCGGTGACGAAGGGGTCCCCGTCGCTGCGGCGGGCCAGCGGCGAGACCTCGGTGGGGTAGGCGGTGATGAAGGTGGGATCCAGCAGATTCGGTTCGACCGTCTTCTCGAAGACCTCGATCCACAGCTTGCCCAGCCCGTATTCGGGCTTCAGCGGAATTCCCAGCTCGCGGCAATGGGCCCGCATCCGCTCCGCATCGTCGAGGTCCGCGTCGCCGATCCCGGGGTTGAACGCGACAATGGACTCGCGCACCGTCAGCCGGGCGAACGGTGGCGCGACGTCGTGACGCTGTCCCTGGTACTCGATCACGGTCGTGCCGAGCACCTCCCGGCACAGCCCCCGCACCAGTTCCTCGGTGCGATCCATCAACTCGTGATGGGTCACGAAGGCCTCGTAGAACTCCAGCATCGTGAACTCTGGGTTGTGCCGCGTGGAGAGCCCCTCGTTGCGGAAATTGCGGTTGATCTCGAAGACCTTCTCGAAGCCGCCGACCACCAGCCGCTTCAGGAACAGTTCCGGGGCGATGCGCAGGTACAGGTCCATGCCCAGTGCATTGTGGTGGGTGACGAAGGGCCGCGCCGTGGCCCCGCCGGGAATGGCCTGCATCATCGGGGTCTCGACCTCGAGGAAACCGGCCCGCGTGAAGTACCGGCGGATGTGCTCGATGATCTGCGTTCGCCGGCGAAACAGGTCCCGCGTCTCAAGCGACGTGATCAGATCGGCGTATCGCTGCCGGTAGCGGGTCTCGAGATCCGAGAGACCGTGGAACTTCTCGGGCAATGGCCGCAGGCTCTTGGTCAGCAGTCGCAGTTCCGTCACCTTCACCGACAGCTCGCCGGTGCGTGTCTTGAACAGCGTGCCCCGCGCGCCCAGCACGTCGCCGAGATCCCACTGCTTGAAGGCCCCGTAGACACCATCCGGGAGGCTGTCGCGCTGCACGAACAACTGGATGTCCCCGGACATGTCGCGCACGGTCGCGAAACTCGCCTTGCCCATCACGCGCTTGCCCAGCATCCGGCCGGCGACCGCCACCTCGACGCCCGACGCCTCCAGCGCCTCCGGTTCGGTGGCGTCGTGCCGGGCATGCAGGTCGGCGGCCAGGCTGTCGCGGCGGAAGTCGTTCGGAAACGCGGGGCCGTCGCCGCGCAGGACCGCGAGCTTCTCGCGCCGTTGCGCGATCAGGCGGTTCTCGTCGGGATCCTGCGCGTCCATCGGTTTCACAGCCCGCTCTTGAGGCTGGCCTCGACGAACGGGTCGAGATCGCCGTCCAGCACCGCCTGAGTATTGCCCACTTCCACGCCGGTCCGCAGATCCTTGATCCGCGACTGATCCAGCACATAGGAACGGATCTGGCTTCCCCAGCCGATGTCGGACTTCGCGTCCTCCTCCGCCTGCTTCTCGGCGTTGCGCTTCTGCATCTCCATCTCGTAGAGCTTTGCCTTGAGCTGTTTCATCGCCGTGTCGCGGTTCTTGTGCTGGGAGCGGTCGTTCTGACAGGCCACCACGATCCCCGAGGGCATGTGGGTGATCCGGATCGCCGATTCCGTCCGGTTCACGTGCTGCCCCCCGGCGCCACTGGCCCGGTAGGTGTCCACGCGCAGGTCCGCGGGGTTGATCTCGATCTCGAACGAGTCGTCGATCTCGGGCGACACGAAGACCGCGGCGAAGGAGGTGTGGCGTCGGTTGCCGGAATCGAAGGGGGACTTCCGGACCAGCCGGTGCACGCCGGTCTCGGTGCGCAGCCACCCGAAGGCGTAATCGCCCTGAAAACGTACCGTCGCACTCTTGATCCCGGCCACATCGCCCTCTGAGAGCTCGATGATCTCGGTGCCGAAGCCCCGGCGCTCGCCCCAGCGGAGATACATGCGCAGCAGCATGTTCGCCCAGTCCTGGGCCTCGGTGCCCCCGGACCCGGCCTGGACGTCCAGGTAGGCGTTCGCGGCATCCATTTCGCCGGAGAACATGCGGCGGAATTCGAGGCCCTCGACCCGCCGGTTGATCTTCGCGAGATCGGACTCGATCGCGGAGACCGTCTCGGCATCCTCGTCCGCCTCCGCGAGCTCGAGCAGGGCCTTGCTGTCTTCCAGCTGCCCTTCGATCTCCCGTATGTCAAGGACTACCGCTTCCAGTTGCGCACGCTCGCGGCCGAGCGCCTGCGCCCGGTCCGGTTCGTTCCAGACATCGGGCGACTCCAGTTCGCGCATCACTTCCTCGAGCCGCTCTTCCCGCTCGGCGAAGTCAAAGATACCCCCTAAGGCCTTCCAGGCGGCCTTGCAGGTCAGCGATGTTGGCGTAGTAAGCGTTCAGTTCCATGGGAGGTGCTTCCGGTCCGAAAAGCCGCTTAGTATAGCAAGACATCGGCCTGCACGGAGTCGCCGCAGGTTCCAGCCTCAGGTTCCCCAGGTCATCGCGGCGAGGCTCCGGGGCCGCCGCCAGAAGCGGCGCCAGTCACTCCGCCGCAGCCGCAGGACGGCGGTACCCGGGTCGTGCAGCCGCAACTCGTCGGCCGCGCCCTCGCGCAGACGGGTCAGGAGCGGGGCCAGAAGATCTCCGGACAGTGACCCGAGCATCTCATCGCGGCGCCCGGCGTGCTCCGCACGCTGAAGCGCATCCAGCACGGCGAGGTCCGCCTCGCGGCACAGCGGGTCAGCCGACCACGCCACCCCGGCAGCCTCCGCCAGCCAGGCGGCGATCGCCCCGCCCCCGGCGATGCCGCGCACCGCGGGTGTGCCGTCGCGAATGCCCGGCGACCAGAAGCAGAGCCCATGCACGGGAGCATGCCCCCTGCGCGCGCGCTCTGCGTTCACTGGATGGTTGAACCACGCCATCTGCACCGCGGTGCCGAGCACCTGCAGACGCCGGGCGGCCGGGCTCTCCAGGCGCGGGGTGCGGATCGGCCGGCCAACCGCGGCCGAGGGCGGTGGCATGTCCCAGTCGCCCTCGGCATCGAGTTTCAGCTCGAACAGGCCGGGTGAGGTCTCGCGAAGCGCGGCCGACGCCGCCTCAAGCTCGGGAAGAATCGACTGCACGAGCGCCGCACTGTCCTCGGGGCCGAGGTCCCCGACCGCCTGCGCCACGACGTCGGTCATGCCGGCAGTCAGCGAGACCGGCACCGCGAGCCAGCGCCGTCGACCCGAGACGGAAGGCCTGAAGCCCAACCGGGCGGCGGCCGCGTCCTCCCAGCCGACGGCGGTGCTCGGCGCCATCTCGCCGCGCCCGAGTATCTTCGCCAGCAGCCCGGGCGTCCTCGGGTCAGGCGCATCACCCCGCCGGCTCCAGAGTCCGGGTACCAGCACTTCGATCGGCCGGGTCATCTCGGGGGTGAATCGGCGCGTTCGTGGTCGGGCTCCTCCCCCCCCTCGTCGACATAGGGGAAGCGGACGTGGCCATAGCGCAGCACGAGAACCGCCAGCGTGATGAGCAGGATGCCGAAGGCGGCGCCCATCAGCTGCCAGAACTCCATCGCCTTCATGTCGATGATGATGTAGCGGGCCAGGGCGACGATCGCAATGTACAGCGGCAGGCGTACCGGCAGGCGTCCGGACTTGTAGTAGATGCCGACCATCGCCAGCACCTCGAGAAAGATGAACAGCAGCAGCAGGTCCGCCAGCGTGACCTCCAGGTTGCGCACCATCAGCGCGATCTCCTGGAGGATGGCGATCACGGTCGCCACTGCAATCACGGCCAGCACCGCAATCTCGGTCCCGTGCAATGCCCGCCGGCTCAGTCTGTCCAGATTCATACCATCCCCAGTGTTGTCGACCGCACCCCGCGCGGTGCCGCCCCATCCCCCCGCCGCAACGGCAAACGGCGGAATCGGACACGCGCCGAACTCGGGTCACCAGTCTATCCGTCACCGTCCCCGACGGCCTAAAGTATCCCGGCGATTCTTGCGGTCCGGGAGGCCCGCATCCCGGCCGTCATCGGCCGAAGGCACAGATCTCAGCGAGCGTGCAGCCCGTGCACATCGGCCGTGACCGGCAATGTCGCTTGCCGTGTTCCACGATCAGCGCATGCAGCTGGTTGAGTGCGCCGGCATCGGCGCCCACTTCGCCCTCGACATGAAGCCGCAGTTCCTCGTAGGCGGCGCGTTCCGGAAACCATCCCAGCCTTGCGAAGAGACGGCGCGTGTAGGCGTCGACCACGAAGACCGGCCGGCCGAAGGCATACAGCAGGATGTCATCCGCGGTCTCGGGGCCGATTCCGTGCACCCCCAGCAGCGCCGTTCTCAACCGCGGCGTGTCCCAGTGCATCAGCATCTCCAGTCCTCCGCTGCGCTGGATGAAGCGCACGAGACTCACCAGGCGCCGCGCCTTCACGTTGAAATAGCCGCTCGGCCGGATCAGCGCCGCCAGTTCGGGTTCCGGCAGCGAGAGTATGCGTTCCGGGTCGAGGTGATCCGCCTCGCGGAGGTTTGCGAGCGCCCGCTCCACGTTCTCCCAGCGCGTGTTCTGCGTCAGCACCGCGCCAACGACCACCTCGAAGACGGAGTCCGCGGGCCACCAATGCATCGCCCCGTAGGCGCCATCCAGGCGGCGCAGCAGTTCCCGCGTGTCCGGGGCGCTCATGCGGACGGTCTCAGCGGGCGCGCTGCGGATTCCGGGTGCCGGCGGAAGACGGCCGTCCGCGCTTGCGTCCGCCCGTGCGCCTGCCTGCAGGCCGCGGGGGCCGGAGGCCTGCCGCGTCGTACAGCGCCCGTATCTCCGCGTCCTCGAGGTTGCGGTAGTGTCCGGTCTTCAAGCCGCGGCCGAGTTCCACCGGCCCGTAGCGGATCCGGATCAGGCGGCTGACACTCACGCCCACCGCGTCCCAGAGCCTGCGCACGAGCCGGTTGCGTCCCTCGGTGACGGTCACGTGGAACCAGTGGTTCGCTCCTTCGCCTCCCGCATCCAAGAGGCTCTCGAACCGGGCCTGACCGTCCTCCAGCTCCACGCCCTCCAGCAGCGACTGTTGCATGGATGCCGGCACTTCCCCCAGCACCCGCACCGCGTACTCGCGCACCAGTGCGCGCGACGGGTGCATCAGCGCGTGGGCCAGGGCACCATCCGTGGTGAACAGCAGCAGTCCCGACGTGTTCAGGTCCAGACGGCCAACGGAGACCCAGCGCTGACCGCGTAATCTCGGCAGGGACGCGAACACGCTGCGGCGTCCCTCGGGATCGGAGCGGGAACAGATCTCGCCCTCGGGCTTGTGATACGCCAGCCAGCGCGCGGCGCCCACCCTCGTGCTGACCGGACGACCACGGACGTGGATGGTGTCATCCGGATCCACCTGCTCGCCCAGTTGCGCAACCCGGCCGTTGACCCGGACCTCGCCGCGTTCGATCCAGCCCTCGATCTGCCGCCGGGAGCCAAGCCCCCGGGCCGCGAGATATTTCTGCAGACGCTCCGCCATCTTGAAGGCTCGCAAGGGCTGACTATGATGGCTGCCGACGATACACGAAAAAGGAATCCGTGCCATGACCCGGAAGAGCCAGTCCCTGAACATCGCCGTGCTCACCGTCTCCGACAGCCGCAGCCTTGAGGACGACAGCTCCGGGGCGACACTCGCGGAACTCCTCGAGGGCGCCGGTCATCGCCTTGCCGACCGCCGGCTGGTCCGGGACGACATCTATGCGATCCGGGCCGAGGTCTCGCGCTGGATCGCCGATCCCGGGATCGACTGCATCCTGGCCACCGGGGGTACCGGCATCACCGGCCGTGACGGCACCCCGGAGGCCGTCGTGCCGCTGCTGGACAAGACGATCGAGGGCTTCGGCGAACTCTTCCGTCATCTCTCCTACGAGGAGATCGGGACCTCGAGCCTCCAGTCGCGCGCGCTGTCGGGCGTTGCCAACCGGACCTTCATCTTCGTGCTTCCCGGCTCGCGCAATGCCTGCCGGACCGCATGGACACGAATCATCGCGGCACAGCTTGATTCCGGTACCCATCCCTGCAACCTGACCATGCTGATGCCGCGGCTGGCCGAGTGAGAGCCGGCGGCGCTCCCTGCCGGCAAGCGGAACGCGTTCAATCCCTCGCCTCGTCATCCACTCCAAACCAGACCTCGCACATGCGCAGGATGAATACGCCGAGCGTGAGCACGAAGATCGCACCGACCAGCGTCAGGATCTGCGGGTTCTCCATGTACTTGGCATCCACCACCAGCACCCGTGTCAGGGCCGTGATGGCAATGTAGACCAGGAAGCGCACCGAAAGCCGATTGGTCTTGAAGTAGATCGCAACCATCGCGGCGAGCTCGATCAGCAGGAACAGCAGCAGCACGTCACCGAGATCCGGGCCGCCCTTGTCGAACACCTTCCCGACCTCGATGATCGTCGCCCACAGGATTCCGAACCCGGCCAGGAACAGAAGCACCAGCTGGAAGGTCTCCGCCATCCTGATTCCGACCCGCTTGCTCAGCGAGAAGACTTTGTCCGACATGTCTGGGTCGTCTCCTGATTGATGCATCGCTGCGGGTCGGGTGAACACCCGGATCACACCGAACCGCACGCAGCGCCGCGGCGCGACCGGCGCCCGGTTCCACGGAAGGAATATAGTCGAAGCGTGGCGATTCTGAAGGGATGGGCGCCGGGCCATTCCGGGGGTGAGCCCGGCGGGGCCTTAGTGGCCGGATTCCGGCTCCTGCGCGGCGCCGCCATCGGGCTCCCCGGTCACCGCCACCCGCGGGTCCGCCGGCTCCCCGCCGGGCAGGTCAACCAGATCGCGCAGCGCATCCAGCGGCGGCAGCTCGTCCAGCCGGCCGAGACCGAGGTCATCCAGGAAGGCCCTCGTGGTCGCGTACAGGCCGGGCCGACCCGGCACCTCCTTGTGCCCCACCACGTGCACCCAGCCGCGCTCGGTGAGTGCGCGCATGATCTGCGTGCTCACGGCCACGCCCCGGATCTCCTCGATCTCCGCGCGGGTCACCGGCTGACGGTAGGCGATGATGGCGAGTGTTTCCAGAAGCGCGCGGGACAGGCGCTGGGGACGTTCCGGCTGTGCCGCCTGCACGTGCCCGGAAAATCGCTGGCGCACGCGAAACCGGTATCCGCCTGCGGACCGCACCAGTTCGATCGACCGGTCCCGGTAATGGGCCGAAAGGCGTTCCAGCGCCGTCTCGATGTCCGCACGCCCGGCGCTGTCGTCTGCAACGGCGCAGGCGGCCATCAGGTCCTTCACCGGCACCGGCTCCGACGCCGCGAACAGGACCGCCTCCAGCACCAGCTCGATCCCGGGTTCGTCCGGTCCGGGGATGACTGCGTCCGGTGGCGTCGACTTCCCGTTCGTCATTCCGCGTCGGCCGCCTCTGTACGACGCCGCACCTGGATGGGACCGAAGGGCGCGCCCTGGCCCCACTCCAGCAGACCCGCCTTGCTCAATTCAAGCACTGCGAGAAACGCGACGACCACACCCGGCCGTCCTTCATCCACGATCAGGAGATCGACAAAGTCCACGAAGCCTTCCTGATCTTCCAGGGACCCGAGTATCCGCGCCATGCGCTCGCGCACCGACAGGGCCTCGGCACTGATCTGGTGGCGGGCGCGCAGACCGGCACGCCGCAGCACACCGACCAGCGCCTCCATCAGGTCCTCGAGCGCCGGTGCCGGCGCGGGCGGACCCAGGAGGGCGTCGCGCGCCGCATGCGCGTGGAAGACGTCGCGCTCGAGCCGCGGGATCGCATCGAGACGCTCGGCGGCCGCCTTGAAGCGCTCGTACTCCTGGAGCTGGCGGATCAGCGCGAGCCGCGGGTCGTCCTCCTCTTCCGCCAATGCGGGGGGCCGCGGCAGCAGCACGCGGGACTTGATCTCCGCGAGCAGCGCAGCCATCACCAGGTATTCGCCCGCCAGTTCCAGGCGCATGGCCTGCATCACCTCGATGTAGGCCATGTACTGCCGGGTGATCTCGGCGATCGGAATCGAGAGGATGTCCAGGTTCTGGCGCCGGATCAGGTACAGAAGCAGGTCGAGCGGACCCTCGAAGGACTCGAGAAAGACCTCCAGTGCATCCGGTGGGATGTAGAGATCCACCGGCAACGCCTCCAGTGGACTGCCATGCACGCGGCAGGACCACTCGCCATCCCCGGCGGCCGCTTCGAGCTCGACGGCATCCGCCTCCGTCATCCCCTGTCAGTCCCGCCTGCCGTGGACATGCTCAGCCGACGCACATCGCTTGGCCGCACTGGAGCCCATCACCGGAGATAATCCAGACCCATTGCATGGCGCACCTCGTCCAGCGTCTCCCGGGCCTCCTCGCGCGCGGCCTCGGAGCCTTCGTTGACGATACTCCTGACCAGTGCCGGGTCGGCGGTGTATTCCCGGGCCCGTTCCTGGATCGGCGCAAGCTCCGCCAGCACCCCCTCGATCAGCGGGCGCTTGCAGTCAACGCAGCCGATACCTGCGGTCCGGCACCCGGCCGCGAGCTCCTCGCGCGTGGACTCGGGCGTGTAGACCTGATGCAGCCCCCACACCGGACACTTGTCGGGATCCCCCGGATCGGTGCGGCGCACGCGCGCCGGATCGGTCGGCATGGTGCGTATCTGCGCCTCCACCTCGCCCGGCTCGGCACGCAGGCTGATCGCGTTGTTGTAGCTCTTGGACATCTTCCGGCCATCGAGACCGGGCATCTTCGCGGTCGGAGTCAGCATTGCCTGAGGCTCGGGAAGGATGATCTTGCCGCTGCCCTCGAGGTAGCCGAACAGGCGCTCTCGATCCGCGAGCGAGATGTTCTGCTGGCCCTCGAGGAGCGCCCGGGCGATCTCCAGCGCGTCTTCCTCGCCCTGCTCCTGGAAGCGGCGGCGCAGGTCCCGGTAACGTCGCGCCATCTTCTTGCCCATCTTGTCGATGGCGGCCTCCGCCTTCTCCGCAAAGCCCGGCTCGCGGCCGTAAAGGTGATTGAACCGGCGCGCGATCTCGCGGGTTACCTCCAGGTGCGCGACCTGGTCCTCCCCGACCGGAACCAGTCCCGCACGATAGGCGAGGATGTCGGCACTCTGCAGTACCGGATAGCCCAGAAACCCGTAGGTCGCCAGATCGCGTTCCCGCAGCTGTTCCTGCTGATCCTTGTAGCTTGGGACGCGTTCGAGCCACCCGAGTGGCGTGAACATGGACAGCAGCAGGTGCAGTTCGGCGTGTTCCGGCACCCGGGACTGCACGAAGACCGTCGCCGCGCTGGGGCTCACGCCCGCAGCGAGCCAGTCGATCACCATGTCGGATACGTGCTGACCCATGTCTCCGGGCGCTTCGTAGTGCGTGGTCAGCGCGTGCCAGTCGGCGACAAAGAAGAAGCACTCGTAGCTGTGCTGGAGTTCCAGCCAGTTTTTAAGCACACCGTGATAGTGGCCCAGATGCAGCCGGCCGGTCGGGCGCATGCCGGAGAGCACGCGCCGGTTCGTCCCCTGATTGCTCACGAAAGACTTCCTCTTGGGTTTACAGCCACTGACCTGATTATCACGGAAGCTCCGCCGTTGGCGAAAGGCGGGCGCCATCCGCAATCGCCGGGCGCGCAGTCCTGGTCACCGGTGCATCCGGGTACCGGTCGCGCGCATTAGAACATGCCGCGGGCGAAACCGAACACCAGCGCCAGCAGCAACACGGTCTGATCCCGGCCGTTGATCAGCAGCCGTCCATCCTCCATGCGCAGCCGGCTGCTCAGGATTCCATTCTCGATCTGTGCCCATTCCTCACTGACGGCGAGCTCCAGCAAGGTCTCCAGGTCCATGGCCTCAGTGGCCTCCAGTCCGGTCTCGGTCTCAAGGAGCGCGGCCACCTCCTCAAGGAGAGCGAGACCGGCCTCCAGGTCCAGATCCAGCGCGATCGACTCCAGCGGGCGGGCGGCAAAGTCCTCCGCGTCCCCGCTCAAGCCGAGATCCATGTTCAGGCGGACGTGCTTTCCCGGTTCGCTGTTCAGGCGGAGATGCCCCCTCAGCAACGGGTCGTGTTCGATCATCCGCTGCAGACCGTCCAGGAGCATGCCGAGCAGCAGCCCGGTCTGCAGGTCGGCAGCTAGCGCCATCGCCCGCACGCCCTCCAGATCCTCCATGAACCGGAGCAGCGTCGGCCGGTGCCACCGCAATGCGGTGAGCTGCAGATCCAGTGTCTCGAGTTCGAGCCCGACGGAGCGCAGTTCCTCCGCCCGCACCCGCCACAGGCTGTCCAGGCGGTCGGCAGCCGAATTCTGGTTGGAACTCATCTGCAGGGATTCCAGACCCAGCACCTCGCGGTTCCCCAGCGTCAACGAAATGAGCTGCGATCCGAGTCCGATGTCGTAATCCGGCAGGGAGCCGTATCCGCCATCCGGCTCCGGATGCACCACCAGCCCGAAGTACAGCTGCTCCAGAAGCAGGCGTTCCTGACCCTCAGCGAGGTCCAGCAGATCCGTATCGAAGCTCAGGACCATCCGCTCCGGCGAATAGGCGACGCCGCCCTGCCCTGCCCCCAGATGGAGGCGGAAGGGGAGCGGTTCCGCCTCGGGGTCCGCATCTCCGGAGATGAGCACCGGTCGGCTCGACAGCCGCGAGCTGATCCCGCCCCCGAGACCGAGCCAGCTGTCCGCGCGAGGCCGGGCCTGGGCCAGGACGGCGGCCCAGGGGGCAGGAATCCTTCCCGCGGATCGTCCGGGAACGGTGCGGGTCTGGACCGCGGCTCCCAGCAGCCGGTGATCAATCCGGTGCTCCAGCTCGACCTCGAAGTCAAGCCCCTTTCCGGACACTTGCAGCACGCTGGTGGCATGGGCCCCGTACCTTTCGCGCTCGTAGCGGGTAACCGCGTGATGGATCCGCAACCCGCCCGCGTGGCCGGTATACGCGTTGTCGAGGGCATTTTCGATCTGCACACCGACGTAGATCGGCCACGCCGCAGCGGCCACCACAATCAGCAGCAGGGCAATCAGGATCTTGCGCAAGGGATCTTCCCGGACAGTCCGGATCTCGCCGGGGACCGCACCACGAACCGCGGATGCGCCGCGCTCAGGCCGAGCCCTTCAGTCGAGCGACCGCCGTCAATCGCGTTCACTGGAATCGATGATGGCATCGTCGCAGTATAACCAAGACCGCCGGCTCCGCTGCATTGCCCGCGGGTCCTCCCGTGGCGCCGACACGAACGCGTCACTCCAGGAAATCGACCCGCCCCAGCCCGTGCCGCACCACTTCCGGGACGGCGCCGGTCAGGTCGATCACCGTAGTCGCTTCGAGAGTCCCCGCACCGCTGTCGACGATGGTATCGACGACGCGCCCGATGCGCTCGTCGATCTCCCACGGCTCGCTCAGCGGATGTTCGTCGCCGGGAAGGTGCAGGGTCGCCGACATCAGCGGCGACCCGTGCTCTCTGAGCAACTCCTGGACCACTCGCGAGTCCGGAACACGCAGGCCGACCGTACGCCGCTTCGGGTGCTGCAGGCGCCGGGGCACCTCCCGCGTTGCCGGCAGGATGAAGGTGTACGGGCCCGGCGTCAGCGCCTTCATCAGCCGGAAGGCGGTGTTGTCGACCTTCGCGTACACGCCCAGTTCGGACAGGTCCCGGCACAGTAGCGTCAGGTGATGCTCCTCGCCCACCTGCCTCAGCCGCCGGATCCGCTCCACACCCGCCTTGTCGCCGATCCGGCAGGCGAGCGCGTAGCAGGCGTCGGTTGGCAACACGATGACCGCACCCTGCTCCAGCCGCTCCACCGCCTGCTTGATGAGCCTTGGCTGCGGGTTTTCGGGATGGATGGTGAGAACGCTCATGACCGACCGCACCGTTGCAACTGAAACGCCGCATCATACCAGCTGTGCGCCTGCCGACGCCGGATGCGGAGTCTGTATACTGCCGGCTGCCGAATACCCGAAGACGATCGACCCGGGGGAACCCCACATGCTCTACGTGATCCTTGGCCAGGACCGTCCCGGCAGTCTCGAGAACCGGATGGCGGCCCGCCCCGAGCACCTGTTGCGCATCGAGGCGCTGCGCGATGCAGGCCGACTGGTCCTTGCTGGCCCACTCCCGGCGGTGGACAGCCCCGATCCCGGTCCGGCCGGCTTCACCGGCAGCCTGATCGTCGCGGAATTTCCATCGCTCGCGGAGGCCGAAGCATGGGCCCATGCCGATCCCTACCTCACCACGGGCGTCTTCAGTCAGGTGCGGGTTCACCCGTTCAAACGGGTACTGCCCTGATACCGAACCACGCACGGTGCACGCCGATGCGGCGCCTGCCGCCCGCAACCATCCCCGGAGCCGCCGATGAATACCCGCATCGCCCTGATCCTGCTGACCGCGCTTCTGCCGGTACTGACTGCATGCGACCCCCCGGAGCCCGAGGCCGGACCGCCGCTGGCGGATGCGGAGACCCTGGCGCTGGTGAACGACGTGCCCATTACGCGGACGGATCTCTTCACCTATGTCGGGCTCGAGGCGGCGCCGGACACGGCGAACGCCGAAGACCTCCTGGACGAGCTCATCAAGCTCGAACTCCTGCGCCAGCAGGCCGTCGCCGAGGACCTGCACCAGGAGGAAGAGACGCGGGTCCTGCTGCGGAACCTCGAAACCAACATCCTGGCGTCGCAGTTGATCGAGCGCAGGACCGAGGCCATGCAGTTCTCCGATGCCGAGATTGAGGCCGAGTACGAGGCCCGGATCGAGGAGCTCGCATCGGAGGAATACCGGGCCCGCCATATCCTGGTGCCGACGCCCGAGCCAGCGCGCGACCTGATCGAACAGCTGGATGCGGGCGGCGATTTCGCCGCACTGGCCGAGACACACTCCATCGACGCCTCCGCGTCCGACGGCGGCGACCTCGGCTGGTTCGTGCCTGAACAGATGGCCCCGCCCTTCGCCGCGGCCGTCGCCGGGCTCGAACCCGGCGAATATA
Organism: Thioalkalivibrio sp.; assembly: GCA_011389655.1. Taxonomy (GTDB): domain Bacteria; phylum Pseudomonadota; class Gammaproteobacteria; order Ectothiorhodospirales; family Ectothiorhodospiraceae; genus Thioalkalivibrio. The sequence goes on along the minus strand of JAABTX010000016.1, from coordinate 2,453 downwards.
CGCGCGAACCCGTCGAAACCCGGTTCGGCTGGCACGTGATCCGACTCGAGGAGACGAGAGACGTGGAACGGCCGCCCCTGGAAGAGGTGCGGCCGCTGATCGAGGAGATCCTCGAGACCCGCAGGCTGCGTGCCTATGTGGAAGAGCTGCGGGCCGACGCGCGCATCGAGTTCCCGATCCGGCCCCAGCAATAGCGGCACCAACCCTGATGGCCCTGCATCACTCCTGACGATGCAGGCCACTCCCCCGCTTGCCGGACCCATCCGCTGCCGGCGCCCGGCTCAGTCGATCGAGAAGCTCTCGCCGCACCCGCACTCGGCGGTCACGTTCGGGTTGTTGAAGACCAGTTGACGCGTCAGTCCCTCGGACACGAAGTCGATCTCCATGCCGTGCACGAAACCGAAACTCTTTTCGTCCACGTAGATATCCAGTTCGTCACCCACGCGGAAGATCATGTCGTCGTCCCGGGGCTCGCGCACGAGATCGACCACGTACATCCAGCCGGAACAGCCCGTGCGCTTGACCTCCAGACGGAAGCCAATGGCAGCCGGGTCCGACTCCATCTGCTTGAGGATATGCTGCGTTGCCTTCTCGGTCGCCCGGACGCGATCCGCCTCCGGGACCTCGGCTGCGACGCTGCTGCCATCAACGGCCATGGTACTCATCTTGCTGACTCTCCTAATTGATGTAAAAGGTGGCGCGAGCGCAATTCTCAATCCCAGCGATCGTCGCGGACCTGAACCACACCGCCCTCGACCCGCACCGGGAAGGTCGTGATCGGCTCGTAGGCGGGTGCACTCAACGCCTCACCGGTACGCAGGCAGAACTCCGCTCCATGTTGCGGGCAGGTGATGCGGTCGCCCTTCACCTCGCCGCCGGCCATCGGGTAGGCCTCGTGCGAGCACATGTCCTCGATCGCGTAGAACCCGCCCTCGACGTTGAAGACCAGGATCGGCACATCGTCGACGTCCACCTGGCGGTACATCCCAGGCTCGATCTCTTCCTCCGGGGCGACGTCGACCCAGTCGCTCATCAGAACATACCCGTCTGCAGTCGCGCGGCCTCACTCATGCGCGAGGCATCCCAGGGCGGATCGAAGACGACCTCCACGTGCGCATCCTCGACGGTCGGCACCTCCATCACGCGCTGCCAGACGTCGCTGGCGATCACATTGCCCATCCCGCATCCGGGTGCAGTAAGTGTCATATCGATGGAGACGCGGCGGCCGCCCTCGGGGTTCGGTTCGATCTCACAGCGGTAGATCAGACCGAGATCCACGATATTGATTGGAATCTCGGGGTCGTAGCAGCCGCGCATCTGGTCCCAGACCATCTTCTCGACGTCCTCGTCCGAGGCATCCTCGGGCAGCTCCGGGCTCGGTACCGCCTCCTTGCCCAGCGCGTCGGCATCCTTGGCGTCGACCCGGAACAGACGGCCCTGCGCCATCACGGTGTAACTGCCGCCGAGGGCCTGGACGAGACCGACCTCGCCACCCGCCCCCATCATCACCTTCTGCCCTTCCGGGACGGCGATGGCCGGGCAGTCCCGAGTGAGCGTGATCATTTCCTGAACCTGCATGGCCTCATTTCTCCTTGCGCGCCGCGCGATCCCGACGTTAAGCGATGACTTCCATCACCCCCGCCTCGGGGAGACGTGCGGCGAGCCGACGTTCGATACTGGTGCGGATCGGAGCCAGTCCCATGCGCTCGAGGACCTCATCGGCGAACGCGAAGACCAGCATTCCCCGCGCGGCTTCCGCGTCGATGCCACGACTGCGCAGGTAGTAGAGCGAGGTCTCGTCCAGCTGGCCCACCGTCGCCCCGTGCGCGCACTTCACGTCGTCCGCGTAGATCTCCAGTTCCGGCTTGGTGTCGATCTCGGCGTTCGGCGACAGTAGCAGGTTGGCACTGTGCTGCTGTGCGTCGGTCTTCTGCGCGCCGCGTTCCACCAGCACCCGGCCCTTGAACACGCCGCGGCCGTGACCCTGACCGATACCGCGGTACTGCTCCCGGCTGGTCGTGTGCGGCGAGGAGTGATGCACTCGGGTATGCGTGTCCACGTGCTGGCGCCCGCCGACCAGAAACAGACCGTTCAGCTCGATCTCCGCACCCGGCTCGGTGAGGTCGATGTTCAGGTCGTGCCGAACCAGGCGGCCGCCGAGATTCACGTTGTGGGAGGTCACGCGGCTGTCCCGGCGCTGCTGCACGAAGACGCTGCCAATGTGATATGCGCTGTCCGCATGGTCCTGAACCAGGTAGTGGCGCACCTGCGCTCCGGCCTCGGCCCGCAGCTCGGTCACCGTGTTCGTAAAGCCGTTGGCGCCTTCCAGATCCGCGTAGTGCTCAACGATGGTCACCTCGGAGTCCTCCGCGGCATGCACCAGCACGCGCGGGTGGTGCCACGCGGCCGGAGTCCCCGCCGATCCTGCCAGCAGCAGATGCACCGGTCGTTCC
>JAABTX010000146.1 GCA_011389655.1 Thioalkalivibrio sp. | reverse complement strand
GGCCGCACGGTCCGCTTCGAGGGCACCGGCTGGTTCGAGCATCAGTGGGGCAACTTCCGCAACACGCTGCAGTATCGCTACTTCTGGGCGTGGTTCCGGTTCGAAAACGGCGACATGATGACCTTCCGCCAGTACTACGAGGGCCTGAACTTCCGGAACCCGCATTACGACGTCAACCGCTATCTCTGGATGGACGGGGAAACCTTCGAACGGAGCTACGCCTTCGGCCCGGCCTTCAAGCTGATCCCCGAGCGGATGTGGACCTCGGAGAAGTCCGGCAAGGTCTACCCTTGGTATGGCCGGATCGAGACGCCGAACGGCACGTTCTGGTACGAGCCGACCGTCCCCGAGCAGGAGGGCATGGGCTTCGGCGGCCCGTACATCGAGGGCGTGATCCAGCTGCGCGAAGGCTCGCCGGACGGGCCGATCGTGGCGACGGGCTTCACCGAGATGATCATGCTCACCGATCCCTACGCCGATGGCACCGACGGCTCGATGGGTCCGCCGATGTCGCGCAGCCTGCCCGAGGACCCGGACGGTCCCTGGACGCCCTGGGAACGTGAGTCAGGGGAGTGAATACCCGGAATGCGGATTGTGATGTGACCGGCCCGGGAATGGGTTCGGGTGCAGGCAGGCCGGCGTGAAGGGATTCACCAGCCGCGCTGTTCGGAAGGGCGTTTCGGGCGGGGTGCTGGCGGTCACGCTTGGGACCGCCGCGCCCGCCGTCCTTGCCGACGATACGGAAGAACTGGCGAGGAAGACGGCCGATCCGACGGCTTCGCTGATGTCGCTGAACCTGCGCCATACCCGGATCCCGAGCTTCCACGGGATCGACGGCAGTGCCGGCACGAGTCAGTTTCAGACGGTCATACCCTTTCGCGCCTGGGACACGAGCAATATCCTGCGGGCCACCGTCAACTACAACAACAGCGGACCCGCACCCGGCGGCCTGTCGGACGTCACGATCTTCAACCTGCTGGTGTTCGACAGACCGTGGGGACGCTGGGGAGCGGGCCCGGTTGCGCAGCTGTTGCCGGGCCGGGATGGTGATGCGGATACCTTCGCGATCGGGCCCGCGGCTGGCCTTGTGGCCTCCCGCGGTCGCTGGACCTACGGCATGTTCAACCAGAACCTGTTCGGCGACGATGTCGCCATCAGCAGCCTGCAGCCGGTGCTGGCCTACCAGATGGGCAACGGCTGGGCGCTGGCGGCGGGGGACGCCCAGTGGACCTATGACTGGGACCGGAGTAAGTTTGTCAACCTGCCCATCGGTGTTCAGCTGAGCAAGGTAATGAGTGTCGGTGGACAATCGGTCAAGTGGTCAATCAACCCGGAGTACAACCTGCGCGACCTCGACGGTCTGCCGGAATGGAACGTTCGCTTCGGTCTGTCGCTGCTCGTTCCGGGCGGCTGATCCGGGCGCGTACGAAGTCGATCATCGGCCGGCGTCCGCCGCGCCGAATGCGGTGGGACATTCTGGCGTGTAAATGCCTCTGGTGCGTAAATATTGATGTTCGAAACCCCCGTTTTCACCTCTTCCGCCGGCCGGGATGTGCGCCGGGCGCGTGGATGGAGCGCCGTTCGGGCGCTTGCCGTTGTCCTTCTGGCACTGCTGTCATCCGCGGCGCTGTCCGATCCCCGCGACTGGTCGGGTGTGTGGGACACCCAGTGGCGGGATGGCGGGGCAGTGTTGCACCTGCAGCAGGACGGAAACCGGGTCGTTGGAACCTACCCCGGATTCGAGGGTTCGGTTGAAGGCCGTATCGATGGCAACCAGCTGTCCGGCACCTGGAGGGATGTCGCCGGTTCCGGCGAGTTCACCTTTTCGATCTCTCCGGATGGGCAGAGCTTCATGGGGCGCTTTGGCACGGGAGAGTGGTGGACCGGCGTGCGCACGGATGATGAGGTGGCGCGCACGTTCCTCGAGGTTCCGGATCTGTCGAGTCCGGATCTCACGCTGGCGGCGTTCCTGAGAGCGGGCAACGAGTCGGGCGAGGGGCGTAGTGATCGCCTGGGAGTGGCGCTTCCGCTGCTGGACTACAGTGCCTTCGAGGAGCCTCTGACCGCCTATGACCGCATTGGTCTTGCGAGGATGCTCTTCCAGATCATCGACCGGCTCACGATGCGTGTCTGGGAGATCCGGCCGGGTGAGGAACTGGCCCAGGCCGGAGAGTATACGATCGATCAGGAGTATAGGGTCGAACTCACGCAGGCGGGCACGGACCGCCCGTACACCCTCACGTTCCGGGCCGGCGAGAGCAGGAACGGCGACGATGCTGTGGCCTGGCGACTGGTGGTCCCCCCGGAGGAGGAGATGCGGGAGTCGCTGGATGCGCTGCTGGAGGTCTACGACGGTGAGGTGCCCCATTCGCGGCAGCATCACGAGCTGCGCTCGCCGCGCGACACCATGCGCACCTTCATCGAGCAATGGGACAACGCGCGCGGTGGCAACGGCGAACTCTTTCTCGAGACGATGGACCTGTCGCAGATCGCTGCTGCGGTGCGCGAAGAGGAGGGTGCGCTGCTCGGCGAGTACCTGATCGAGGTGCTCTATCGCATCGGCCTGCCGCTGCGTCAGGAGATCCCGGATTATCCGAACCGGCGCGGTCCCTACACGCACTTCGTGCATCCGGTCGGCGTGGTGGAGATCCACCCGTTCGAGCAGGAGGACGGTTCGAAGATCTGGCGCTTCAGCGCGGAGACCATGGCCAGCGCCCGCGCACTGTTCATGGCGCTGGAGGACATGCCGCTTGCGGAGGGAACGGAGCGCGGCGAATCCACGCCGTTTTTCAGGATCCGCAATCATGTCCGCGCGATCCACCGCGAGTTGCTGCGCGAGAGCGGCGGTGGGATGGAGCTGTGGCAGTGGCTGGCCCTGGTACTTTGGCTGGTCGTCAGCATTCCGGTCAGCTGGGTTCTGAGCTGGGTAGTGGTCCGGCTGTTGCGCCTGCACCGAACCGAGGGAGAGCAGCAGCTAATGGCGCCGGAGGCCCGTTTCCTGTGGCCTCTGCGGCTGATCTTCATCGCTGGCATCGGTCTGTTGGCGCTTCGGATCCTGGGGCTGCCGCAGGCGGTGGACATGCCGCTGCGCGTCGTGATCGGCGTGACGCTGTCGCTGGCCGGTGGCTGGCTCGCCTACCACCTGGTGGACAGGGCCAGCCGGGTCATCGAGTCCCATTCCCATCATTTCCGCTACCGCGACGAGGTGCTGCGCTCGCTTGCCACCTCGTTGGCCAAGCTGGCGGTGATCATCGGAGCGGTGCTGTTTCTGGCCGAGATCCTGTCGCTGCCCTATCAGGGCGTGCTCGCCGGTCTCGGTATCGGCGGCCTGGCAGTGGCGCTGGCGGCGCGCAGCACGCTGGAAAACTTCATCGGTGGCATCACGCTGTTCGCCGACAAACCGATCGAGGTGGGGGATTTCTGCCGGCTCGGCGATCATCTGGGCGTGATCGAGGCGATCGGGCTGCGTTCGGTGAAGGTGCGCTCGCTGGACCGCACGATCATCACCATTCCGAACGCGGAGTTCGTGAACCTGTACATCGAGAACTTTGCCCGCCGCGACCGGGTGCTGCTGCGCACCACGATCCATCTGCGCTACGAGACCACGCCCGACCAGTTGCGCTGGGTACTGGCGGAGGTCCGCAAGCTGTTGCTGCAGCATCCGATGGTGACGCCGGAGCCGGCGCGGGCACGCTTCGCGGGCTTTGGCGACCACTCGGTGGACGTTGAGATCTTCGCCTATGTGAGCACCAGCGACTTCAACGAGTTTCTGGCGGTGCAGGAGGACATCTTCCTGCGTATGATCGACGTCGTCGACGAATCCGGTACCGGCTTCGCGTTCCCGTCCACGGTCAATTACCTGGCACGGGACAGCGGCGTGGACGCGGAGCGCACCGAGCGCGCCGAGGCGATCATGCGCGAGCTGCGCAAGGGCAACGAGCTGCCGTTCCCTGAATTCGATCTGCACACGCGCAGCGAGCTGAGAGACACACTCGATTATCCCCCGGAAGGCTCGGTGAACTCGGGTTCCAGGGCCGATGCCAACAAGTGACTGGTCAGAGGTGAGTGACGGACATGAGATATCTACTGAGCGCGCTGGTGCTGCTGGCAATGGTGAGCTGCGCCACGGCGGCGAGTGAGGCCGGGATGGCGGAGGTTAGCGGCGAGGTGCTTTATTTCGAACGGATCGCGGCGCCGCCGAATGCCAGGCTGGAGGTGGTTCTTCAGGACATCAGCCGGCCGGATATGGCCGCCGAGCGTCTGGGTCAGATGATCGTGGAGAACGCCGGGCAACCGCCGTACGAGTTCCGGATCCAGTACGACCCGGCGGAGATCGACCCGCGCCATACCTACAGCGTGGCGGCCCGTCTGTACGATGGCGAAGAACTGCTGTTCGTGACCGACCAGGTCCATCAGGTGATCACCCGGGGCTTCCCGTCGAAGGCCACCTTGCGGCTGCGCCGGGTCGGCAATGCCCCGGCACACCCGCTCGACGATCTCCCGGCAACCTTCAAGGGAACGCTTCCCTGTGCGGACTGCCCGGGCATCGATTACCACCTGAACCTCCTGGACGATGGCGTGTACTTCCTGCGGCAGACCTACCAGGATCGCGAAGGTGGCCCCTTTGACGACATCGGGCGTCACCTGCTTTCATCGGATCGTGATCAGCTCACGCTCTACGGTGGCCGGGAGGCGCCGCTGCGCCTTGCGATCGCGGCGCCGGACACGCTGCGTCTGCTCGATCGCGACGGCGGGCATATCGAGTCGGAGCTGAATTACAACCTCTC
>JAABTX010000145.1 GCA_011389655.1 Thioalkalivibrio sp. | reverse complement strand
CGGGTCTCGACAAATGCAGGCTCTGCCGCGTGTTCGATCAGTTCCTGCTCCTGGGACGGCGACAGCCCGTCCAGGTTGCCCTTCGAACGCAGATAGTCCGTGACCGCCTCAGTGATCCTCTGGCGGGGGTTGCGGACGAACGCCGCCCGGGTAACCGGATCCGCCCGCTGCATCTCCGTCATCACCTTGAGGACCGGGGCGGCGGCGGAATCCACGACAAGGTAACTCTGCGCGCCGAGCTTGTAGGCGGGTCGGGCGCCACGGGCGAAGGCCTTGTCCTGGAACGCCCGAAGCCGCCCCTCTTGCAGCTCCGCCTCCGCCTCACTGATCTGATCCCCGTCACGTTCTGCGGCCTCGACCGTCTCGCCGAGAAACGGGATGATCGTGAACTGGTCCTCGCCCCGAGGGCTGATCGAGAATCGGTCCGTCAGGGTCACCTCGAGCCCGGAAAGGAAATCGGTCATCCCTAGCCGAGCTTCCGAGTCGGCTCGGTCCATCCGGACTCCGGGCTCGAGGGCGCGCCGAAAGCGGGCCAGGGCCTCCCAATGCTCGTCCAGGTCCGAGCCGGCCCGGAAACGATCAGCAACTTCCAGCGCGTCCAGCATCCATCGGGGGATACGGCGAAGCCCATCCGCCCCATCGCCCGAAGTCTCGAGGATTGCGCCTGTCCGCTGGGCGATCTCCTTGCGGCCCGCGCGAATCCAGTCATGGGTAAGACGGAACTCCGGGCTGCCGATCTGGCCCATGACGTCCGTGCGCAGGGTGAGGTCGACCAAAGGAGGGAGACCGAGCGCGTCCGCCGTCTCAGAGGATAGAGCGCTCAGGGTCTCGTGTGACAGGCGGATCCGGTTGCTACCAACTTCCACATCATCACCCGCCTCTTCGGCGGTGGCCCGCAGATCTGCCAATGCGAAGCTCAGCCGCTTGGCGTGATCGAAGTCCTGATCTGCTTGACGGGAGAGGAGGCGGTCCAAAAGGGACTGGCGCGACTTGAACTCGAGCGTGGCCCCATCCTGATCAAACGTCAGCTGGATCATTTTCGCTTGTCCTTTCCGCCCTGACGCAGTTGCTCATAAAGCCTTTGCAAATCTCCGATTTCTTCTGGACGAATGTCTGGGCTACGCTCTCGCAACTTTCGCAGCGCGATCGCCAGAGCCTTACGCTGTTCGAAGGTGCCCTGCCACATTCCGAGATCATTGAGCGCGTCGACATGCCGACGGAGAAGATCCAGGCGCTCCTCAGCCGTATCCGGCAGAGAAGGGTACTTCTGGGTGCAAGGGGCCGCGGCTTGTTTCGGTTCAGACGGGTGCCTCGGAGGCTGCGTCGATATTTTGGAGGAGGCGGAGGGTGTCGCGAACAGGTCATCCAGATCCACGCCGGTGGTTTGCAGGTTGATCAGCAGATATTCAAGCGCGGTTCTAAGCCTGAGCGGCGGGTCGCTCCGACCCGCGCGAACCCACTCAAGCGCCTCTCTTTTCTTAGGCGACAGGCGCGGGCGGGTTCGGCCGTAGGCGGGCTCCTTGAGGAAATTGAAAACCGTCGTGGCTGCCTCGGGCCCGTAAGCGATCATCCGGTCAGTGAGGCTGGGGAATTGGGCTTGCTTCAAGGATTTTGGCTCGCGGGAACTCGGTTTCATCGACTCCGAGCCTGCGGGCTGCATATATCTTGCGGCGGCGACACTTGCTGGCGGCGCGGCACTTCGACGGGCCGGATCAGCGGGTGCCGTATTGGAAGAGGGTCGCGTGGCACCGCGTGAACTGAACAGGTCTTGCCCGGAGGTAGAGATGGCACCGCGCCCAGCAGGTTGACGATCAGTGTAGCGCGCCGTTGCGGGTTGCCGTGGTGGCGCGTACGTCTGTTTCGGCGGACGCGGCCTGAACACTTTCGTGTAGGGCCGGGTCTGCTGCGACCACGGCACATCCGCATTAATCATGTCCCTGACCCAGCGGCTCCAGGACCGGATGCTGCTGTGGGACTTGGAAGCGCTCGATGCCCTGCGATCGGAGGCACGCATGATTTCATCGCAATTATACCCCTCCTCGAATAGCTTCGGCCTCATTGGGTCCGCTATGTCGAATACGTGCGTCCGGTAGCTGTGACATCCGTCCACCATGATCTTATTCCCGACCTTCATGATCAGCAGGGACGTATTTTGGCGCGCCTGCTGATACCCGACCCGGGTATAGGCGTTCGTCGCGTCCTGACGCATCAGGTGCTGGCGCGCATACTCGAACGCCTGAGAGGACAACGCCGCCCACGCCGCATCAATCTTGCCCTCATCATAAAGCTTGAGCCAGAAGTCCCGGCGCTTTGGCCACATGGCGTCCTTCTGGGTTGCGTCTACCACTCCCGTGAAGAAGCGCATGTCTTCCCGGGTGAGCCAACGGTGCACGATGGCGCTGTAACGCTCGTCAATGCCGGCCCATACCCCGCCGGACTTAATTCGCGGATCCCCGTAAAGCTCGATCAGGGTTTCCACGAGATAGGACCTGAGCTTGTCCTCAGGAGTTTTGCTCAACCAAGGATGTATCAGCGCCTCGATCGCTGGTTCCGACCCGATAATTCTTGGTTGATCTTTACCCGGCGGACGCAGCCACCTGATGTACCAGTCGATCAATGGCCATTCCGTCAAATGCGGCCGGATGAGCTTTGTCAGGGACAGGTGGGCCAAGTCCATGAACCCGTCGCCATGAGGGTTGCGAACCCCGAGACGTAGAAGTTCGGTGTACGGATCAGACATCTTCGACATCCGCGCTGCGAGCCGGTCCGGACCTGACACGGAGTCCATCAGCTCCGGGACAGCCTCCAGAAGGAGGCGCCCGGCTGGACTCATCCGAGGAGCCGCCGCGCCAAGTGCGGTCGCGAGGGCGGTGGTGTGGGCACCCTTGGGGGTGAAGCTTTCGAGATATGTGCGCAGCAGCCCGGACAGGAAGGTCTCGGATGTTGATACGGCGATCTCTGCGTATAGGAAGTCTCGCGTCTCGGCCAGGTCGGGGCGCTCCCGCCGTTCCGCGTCGAAAACAGCCGACGCCGCGGCGACCACGAAGGAAAGGCGGGTCTCCTCCCAGTCGCTTTTTTCAACACGATCCCGCAGGTTTTGGGCCAGCGCCTCGCGCTCCTTTACGCTTCTGACAGCCTGAACGTCTGGCCAGCGTTCCCGCACCCGGTCAGCGGCCGCCTGCAGATACCGGAGCTCCGGGACCGACCGGGCCGAGAGCTGCCCTGCTTCCTCAAGCGCTTCGGAGATGTTCATTCCGACCCTCCCGCGGCGCGCAGCGCGTCAAGCCGGCGCCCAACTTCTTCTACCTCCTCGACGGTGCTCGGCGCGTACATAATTATCCGAAGATCGATTCGCCGGTTTGCGGCCTTCCCCTCTGATGTAGCGTTCGACGTTATCGGACGCATCTCTCCGTAACCCGAGACAGACATGACCGGTTGACCGCGGATGTTTTCATGCAGGAGGATCGCAGGGTACTCACTAAACATCACCAGAAATGTCGCATTCGCTCTATCGGTGGAAAGATCAAGATTGTACGCGTCCGACCCGTCACTATCTGTGTGACCTTCGATTTGAACCGCCTCGATAAGGGCGCTGCCGCTGTTACAGTCTGGTCCCCGCACCGCGCGTTCGCCTACCGTGAAACAGATTAGGATTTCGTCGAGTAATTGGCCCATGGTCTCGACAATTTCTCTCTCACGCCCGGCGAGCGTTCTGGAGTCTGGACGGAATAGTCCTTCTCCCTGAAACCTAAGCGCGTCTTGTTCTGGACTGATTACCACAACGTCCTCCAAACGAGGAAACGCGTCAACAAGCCTGCTTCGTAGCTCGTCCAGAATTACACGCCGCTGTTCGATCCCTTCGGAAAGATAGGCCTCGAGGGGGTTTGGAGCCCTGAGACTTTCGATCTCTTCCTGCAAACGTTCGATCTCTTTGACAAGCTGGTCTATCCGGGAATGCAGTTGCTCGTTTTCTTCCTCCAGTTCAGCAACTAGGGCCCGGAGCGCATCATTTTTGTCGCGCAGCTGGTCGATCTCACTGAGCACCCGGTCTCGTTCGGCTGTAACCATCTCCAACTTGGACGTGACGCGGGTAAGTTCGGCCTCAAGAGCCTCAACGGAGGCGCGCAGGCTCTGGTTCTCGACACTCAGGTCGTCGCGCTCCTGACGGACCCTCTCATATGCGGTTAGGGGGACCGTTTCGTCATCGTTGAGCTGGGTCGCGAAGAAGGCGAGCAGGATCATGATGATCAGAAGGAAGCTGATCGTCATGTCCGTCATCGTGACGAAGACGGATTCCTCCTCCTCCGCACGTGCCCGGTTTCGCTCCAGCCTGCGCATGCTCAGCGCCTCTGCTCAGGACGGAACTTCTCAGCCTGGTCAACGATCTCACGCATCGTGTCCAGCGCGGGCGACAGCTCGCCGTTCATCTTCCGGACATGCTCGGCAAACGTGTCGAGCGACGTCCTGACATGAGATGCAAACTGATTGAACGCCGCGCCGAGCTTTTCGTCCATGTCGTCGATCTGTTCCCGCTGACGCTCCATATGGTCCAGCGCCTCCCCCAACTTCGTGAGGGACGTCTCGATCAGTTTCTGCTCCGCACTCAGCGCGGCTTTCGCTGCGTCCAGAACCCGCGCCGCGTTCTCCGCAGTCTCCCTTGACGACCTGGTAACGGTCTCGGCCGCCTCCGCCGAACTCTTAGCCAGCCCGGTGGTCGCGGTTTCGATCCGTTCCACGCTGCTTCGGACCGGCCCGGCCGCCGCTTGCAGGTCCAGCGAAGCGGTTGTGAGAGTTTCGGCCGCAGATCGGGTC
>JAABTX010000144.1 GCA_011389655.1 Thioalkalivibrio sp. | reverse complement strand
CGCCGTAGTAGGGAGCGCCGTATCCATAGGGGCGATAGTAGCCTCCGTAGTAGGGATGGTGGTAGCCGTAGGCATCGCCATAGCCGTGACCGCGGCCCCAGCCGCGACCGGAGCCGCGCATCGAGAAATCGAAATCGCCGAAGAGGTCACCGAACCCGAACATATCGCCCCAGCCACGTCCATAGCCGGGACCGTAGTACCCGGGGCCGTAGTAGGGTCCATAGCCATAGCCGGGACCATACCACTGGGCACTCGATTGCATGGGGGCCGCAAAGGCCAGCACGAGGGCGGAAGCTGCAATGAACTTGAGAGACTTGCGCATGGTTATTCTCCTGTAATTCTCACTCAGAACAGGTGTTTTTCTTGAATTACCCAGGCATGGACTCCCGCTCGATGCCGCAACCCTTTCCTCGTCCGGGGCACCCGGTAAGGATGCGAGGAATCCATTGCCATTGCGGCGACATTCGCCGCACTTCTGATCCGGAGGAACCGAACCTGTCGCACTCCATTACATTAGGTTTTCCTTATTTGCCCGGACAGGATAGCCCAGGTCACGGCAGGCAGGCAACCCATCGGGCGGGAAGCTCACGGAAAGGGGATAAGCCCGCGGGTCACGCGGGGATGCAACGCCAAGAACCAGCGCGACTCAGTCCTGCGTGCAGGTACCGCCGCTCTTCCACCATGCACGCATGCCGCCGCGCAGCTGCCGGGCATCGTAACCGAGCTCCCGCAGCTTCCGGACTGCCGGGATGCTGCGATGCGCGGTGAGACAGATCGCCACCACCGGTCTCTGCCGATCGAGTTTCAGCGAATCCAGCCGGTGGCGGCTGAAGGCAGTGATCGGCAGGTGCCTGGCCTCGGGAATGCGGCTCCGGCGGAACTCGGGACCCGTGCGTACATCCACGATCTGGATCGCACCCTGCTCCCGCTCCTTCTGCAGCTGTTCTACCGAGATCTCCGGTACCTGCCCGAATGGTCGCCAGTCTCCTACACGCATGGGGTGCTCCTTCGTCGCCTTGTCCGCGTCGTCGGCAATCCGGTCGGGCGTCAAGCGCCGTCCCGGGGACCGGTTTCCCTGTGCCGGTGCAGCCAGAGTATGTCCATCACAAACGAATAGACCAGCAGCACCAACGCGCCAAGGGACACCACTACCGCGATGGCGGGCGGCACCGGAGGGGCGAGCGCGATCAGCAACGCCACCGACTGCACGACGCACAGGGACTGCCGTCGCCGGCTCGGCGGCAACGCTCCCTGCAGCCACCGCCAGTACCAGCCGCTTGCGACGAAGCCATAACGCATCACCCCTATCAGCAGAACCCAGGGGCCGGTCTTGCCCGTCTGCCACACCAGCACCGACAGCGCCAGGATCAACAGCGCGTCCAGTTCCATGTCGAAGCGGGCCCCGAAGGCGGTGACGCGGCCAAAGCGGCGTGCCAGCGCACCGTCCGCGCCGTCCAGGATCAGGGCGAGCACCGCCACGCCGAACAGCGCGTAGACCGACGCCGTCTGCTGTAGGGAAGGATGGAACACCATGGCCGCAACCGGCACCACCATCGCCGCGCGCAGGAAGGTGACGCGATTGCCCGGTCCGGGACCCATGGTGCGGAATTCGGCCGGCGCGGTGAAGAGAACGAGCAGGGACAGCGCCAGAAACAGCAGCATTGCCGTGGCCACGAAGCCCGCGGTGAGTCCGGCGAACAGGGCGAGCGGCAGCGACAGCGCGATCACCACCGCCAGGCCGAGCGTGAGTTCAACGCGCCAGGCCCTTACCTGGCCGGAAAGCGCGGCCCGCCACCCGCCCCGGGTGCGGGGCACCCCGGATTCCCGCTCAGCGGTGGCAAGGGCACATTCTGAGGATCGGTCCATTCTCTGATTCCGTGCTCATGGTCCTCGGGGTCGGCGCCGGCATCCGGTGGCATCCGGGCACTGGCGCAGCGGTCCTGCACGCCCTTCGACCACCGTCGACGCAATTGGTTGTCACACTTCGCGGCACCAGGTGGTTACCATGCAGCAACGCCACGCTAAGAGAGTCCCGCAATATGGCGACGGATACCGCGCGCGCCTTCTGGATACTGGAACCGGGAACCGGAGCCATCCGGACCGAGACACTGTCCCCGCCTGAACCCGGCGAGGTCGTGGTGGAAACGATGTATTCGGGGATCAGTCGCGGCACGGAGACCCTGGTGTTCGCCGGCCGTGTCCCGCCGAGCCAGTATCAGGCGATGCGCGCCCCCTTTCAGTCGGGCGAATTCCCCGGCCCGGTGAAGTATGGCTACATCAGCGTGGGCCGGATCGTGGAAGGCCCCGCATCCCGAATCGGAGAACGCGTCTTCTGCCTCTACCCGCACCAGGACCGGTACCGGCTCCCGGAAGCGGCGGCGATCCCCCTGCCCTCCGGCCTGCCGGCGGAACGGGCGATCCTGGCCGCCAACATGGAAACGGCCGTGAACGCCCTCTGGGACGCCAGGCCTCTGGCTGGAGACCGAATCGCGGTGATCGGCGGCGGCGTGCTCGGCATGCTGACAGCCTGGCTGTGCCGGCAGGTACCTGGAACAGAGGTAACGCTGGTGGACATCAACGCGGCCAAGGGGACGGTCGCGGCGGCCCTGGGACTTGGGTTTCAGGCGGATGCGGGCGGACTGGAGGGCTGTGACCTGGTCATCCACGCCAGCGGCCAACCCGCGGGGCTCGTCGACGCCCTTCGTGTCGCCGGCCGGGAGGGTACGATCCTCGAACTCAGCTGGTACGGCGACCGCGCGGTGCCCCTGCCGCTCGGCGAGGACTTTCACGCCCGCAGGCTGGTGCTGCGCAGCACCCAGGTGGGCCAAATCCCGGCGCACCGGCAGCCCCGCTGGGACTACCGGCGGCGCATGGACCTCGCGCTTCGGCTCCTGTGCGATGGTGTACTGGACATCCTGGTCACCGGCGAGAGTCGCTTCGAGGAACTCCCGGAGGCGCTGGCCGCCCTTGCCCATGCGCCCGGCGCCGCCTTGTGTCACCGGATCCGGTATCCATGATGCTTGCAGAACCGAGGGGCCGCGCGCAGCCCCGCCTCCCGAACGAAGCTTGCGCGCGATGGTCTCGCAATCTGTGATCCCTTCCTGCCGCCCTGTCCCTAGGAGCCACCATGTACAGCCTCAACGTCCGCGACCACTTCATGATTGCCCACAGCTTCACCGGGGAGGTCTTCGGCCCGGCGCAGCGCCTGCACGGGGCCACCTACGTCGTGGACGCGACCTTCTTCCGCGAACGCCTGGATGACGACGGGCTGGTGGTCGACATCGGCCTGGCCAGCCAGCAGCTCGCGGCGATCCTCGCGACCATGAACTACCAGAATCTGGATGACCACCCGGAATTCGAGAACCGCAACACCACAACAGAGTTTCTCGCCCACGAGATCCAGGTACGTCTGGCCGACGCGATCCAGCGCGGAAAGCTGGGACCGTCTGCGTCCGGACTGTCCGCGCTGCGGGTCACCCTGCATGAGTCGCACGTGGCATCGGCGAGCTACGAAGGGCCCCTTTGACGCACGCTGAAATCCACCTGGTGGTGCCCGGTCGCCTGGATCAGCGAACCGGCGGCTACATCTACGACCGGCGGATCGCCGAAGGCCTGCGCGCCCTTGGCCGACCGGTGCGGGTGCACTCCCTTGCGGGCGTTTTTCCCGGCCCCGACGCGGACGCCGAGCAGGCGCTCGAGGCAGCGCTCGCGGGCCTTCCCGACGGATCCACGGTGGTGATTGACGGTCTTGCCCTTGGCGGGTTGCCCGGACCCGCCGACCGTCACCACCAGCGTCTGACTCTGCTCGGTCTGGTGCACCACCCGTTGTGCGAGGAAACGGGCCTGTCGCCGGAGCGCGCCGGGGAGCTCGCCGTACTGGAGCGTTCCGCACTGCGCGCCTGTCGCGGCCTCGTCGCGACCAGTTCCCACACCGCGGACCGGTTGCGGGAGTGGCTGCGGCCGGCACCCCCGATCCGGGTCGTGACACCGGGCATCGCCGTTACGCAACCGGTGCGCCCGCCGACAGGACTGGCGGCCACACCGCTGCTGCTCTGCGTGGGAACACTGGTGCCGCGCAAGGGGCAGGACCTGTTGTTGCAGGCACTGGCGCGGATGCATGACCGATCCTGGCACTGCATCCTCGCCGGGAGCGAGGCCCGGGATCCGCTGTTTGCCGGTCGCGTGCGCGCGGAGATGGCGCGGCTGGGCCTCGATGACAGGGTGGAGATCCGCGGCGAATGCACGGAGCAGGAACTCGGGCAGCTCTACCGGCGCGCCGACGTCTTCGTGCTGCCCTCCTGGCACGAGGGTTACGGGATGGCCTTCATCGAGGCAATGGCCCATTCCCTGCCGGTGGTCGCGACGCGCGCGGGTGCGATTCCTTCCACCGTGCCCGCCAGCGCGGGCCTCCTGGTCACGCCGGGCGACGTGGACGCCCTGGCGGGGTCGCTGCGCCGGGTGCTGGATGATCCTGGGCTCCACGCCACACTCGCCCGCGGGGCTGGTGAGCATGTCCGGGGCCTGCCCTCGTGGGCAGAGGTCTCCCGGCAATTCGCTGCCGCCGTAATGGCTCTGGGAGCACCATGAACGAGCGCTTCCCCGGCGACTGGCTCCGCCTGCGCGAGCCCGCCGATCACGCGGCGCGCTCGCACTCGCTGGTGGAACGCCTGCGCCTGAAATGGTGCCGCGGTCGCGGGTCCCTGAAGATCACAGACCTCGGCTCCGGCACCGGATCGAATCTGCGCTACCTCGCCCCCCGACTGCCGGTGCCGCAGCAGTGGACACTCGTCGACCATGACCCGGAGTTGCTGGGACGCGTCACCAGGC
>JAABTX010000143.1 GCA_011389655.1 Thioalkalivibrio sp. | reverse complement strand
TCGATATAACCCGCATGTTGACCGGCAATGCCGGGAAAGACCGTTCCGGCGCCCTGATTGTCCGGCCCGTGGCAGCTTTTGCAGGAGACCAGGTAGGCCGACCAGTCGCCGTGCAGCGCGATCGTCTCGCCACGCTGCAGCAGCACTTCATCAACCTCTTCTCCACCCTGGCCGGGTGTTGGCGGCAGCTGGCTGTAGTAGGCGGCCACATCGGCAATCTGCTGTTCATTCAACATGGACGCGAACGGCTCCATGCTTGCATTGCTGCGGTTGCCGGATTTGAAGTCGTGCAGCTGCTTGGCGATGTAGGTGGCGTTTAGCCCGGCGAGTCGCGGCCAGGACTCTCCGCCCTCGATATGTTTGCCACCACCATCGGCCTGGTGGCAGCCGATGCAGACGGCTGCGGCCTGCGCCCCGCGTTTGGCATCACCCTGTATCTCGCCCTGTACCGAGGCGGAGAGCACGCTCAAACCGGCCATGACGAGTGCTATGGAAATGTATTTCACCATCTTGGCTCCTCGGATGTCCCTGTCTTTAAGGGCAGCAGGGTCAGCATACCGGCGGAACCAGGTTGCCGTCTGCCAAGGGCGTGACGGCGTCTCCGCACAACTTGCCCAGAAAAGGGGACGGAGGGATTAAACGTTAATCCTTCGTCCCCTCTTCTTGCGCGCGAGCGTTTTCCTCGAGGCGCTGGCGGTTCAGGATCCATCCCCGGGTGAGATGCTCCCGCAGGACGCGGGTGGCCCCCTGGCGGAACTTGACGGCACGGCCTGAGTTGACCCGGTAGCCGACTGAAATGATCGCGTCGAGGTTGTAGTGCTTGACGCGCCGCCGAACCTGCCGCTGTCCTTCCTGACGAAGGACCGAGGATTCCTCGGTAGTTGCCTCCTCCCCCAGTTCATCGTCAGCGTAGATGTTCTTGAGGTGCAGGCCGATATTGTCCGTCGAGGTATCAAAGACGTCAGCCAGACGGTCTCGCGGTCTGCATCCAGCCGCACCTCGACGGCCTTGTCGGCGTCCTCGAAAATGATGATGGGGGCTTGGGTTTCAGCGGTCACGCGACTTCCTCCTTGTTGTCGAATGCATTGGATACTTCCTTGTCTGCGGTGAGTTGTCGCCTTCCCGTAAATTCGGTTCACTGAAATCTGGAGGTCTCCGGGCACACTAGTGTCAGAGGAGGCCGAAATGCGCAAGAGCCGATTTACGGAGAGTCAGATCGTCCAGACGCTGAAACAGGTCGAGGGCGGCCGAAAGGGGTTCTTCGTCGTTTCACGTGGATTTGAGGATGGAGCCCGCGGGGCTCCCGATCAGGTAGATCATGGTGATGAAGGTGTCGGTGTTGCGGTATCCACGAGCTCGAGCTCTGGCGCGGGCCGCCTGGAACAGCCCGTTGAAGCCCTCCAGGCGGGCATTGGTGTAGGTCGAGGTCCAGCGTTGCACCACGCGTCGCGCATGGGTCTTCAGGGTCGCCAGCGCTTTGCGCACCGGCTCCAGACGCGGCGTGTCACCAACCAGGGCCCGGGCGTAGTTCAGGAAGTGGGTGATCCGCCACAGCGCCGCCCGAGGCGTGCGCGCCTTGCGGATCCAAGGCAGCTTTTCCTTCAGCTTCCAGGCGGTCATGGTGTCCAGCCCCTGTTTGGTCATCTCAGCGATCGCGCACAGCTGGTTGGCGGTGAGGCGGTCTACATGGCCGCGCTTGAGTACCGCCCAACGCAGGTGGTTCGGCAGCGGTTTCTCTTTCCCCTCGAGCTTGCGTACCTCGTCCACCGAACGGGTGAAGAGCTGCACGATGTGGAACCAGTCGACCGTGATGGCGGCATTCGGCAGGTGCAGCTCGACGCCGCGCAGGAAGGCCGGCGACATGTCGCAGACCACCTCCAGGATCTGCCTGGGCTCACCGCCGTGCTCGCGCAGGAACGCGGCGAACTGGCGCAGCGTGTCCTTGCCCCGTCCCGGGGTGAAGAACAGCACCGGTTCCTTGCGCCGGGCCATATCGATGAATACGGTCACGTACTGGTGCCCGCGCTTGCAGGCGGTCTCGTCGAGGCCGATGGCGCGCACCGCACTCAGGTCAAAGCGCCCGATGGCCTGGTCCACGTAGTAGTGCACGATCCGCCACAGGCGGGTATCGGTGATGCCCATCAGTCGGGCAGCAGCCAGCACGGGCATCTCGCGGACCAGGGCCAGTGCGGCCTGCTCGAACAGCAGGGTGAAGGCGCTGCCCTTGCGCGCCCACGGCACCTCCACCAGGTGCACGCCGTGCTTCGGGCACTTCACCCGCGGCACCGACGCGGTGATGTAGCACTCATGCTGGAAGAAGTTCAGATGGCGCCAGCGCTTCTCGGTGAAATCATGTGCCGGACACAGCGCGCCGCACTGCGGACACGGGTACCGGGCGCCACGCTCGCCCTCCACCTGCAGGTGCAGCTTATGCGGCTGGGTCGAGGTGTCCAGGTGCTGATCCACCAACTGCCACGGCGGCTGGATGCCAATGCCCAACAGCAGAATCTCGTCGCCGCGCATGCCGTCGCTCCTGTCCGGAATCCCGGCCTGAGCATGGCTCAGCATCTCGGCGGATTCCACTCAGAATGACGAGGAGCCCCCGGCCGTCGCTCACGATGTGGGTGTACTGTTCCCGAAAATGCATCGTTCGTAGTGGCTCCAGAGCCGGAGGACCTTCACTACATGCTCCTCTTCGAGAACCTGGTACACCAGACGACGCTGGATGTTGATCCTGCGTGAACAGGACCCTGCCAGATCACCGACGAGCTTCTCGAACGGAGGCGGTTTTCGGTACGGGTCTTCCGCGATCAGCGCCAGTAATTCCTGGGCTTTCGGCTTCAGGCCGCTGGCAGCGAGTTTCCTGGCGTCCTTCTGCGGATTCCGGGGACAGTACACCTATAGCGCGCGCTCTCGCGGACTGACGCGCTCCGGCACTGATAATGCGAGCAACCTCGACTGAACACTTGTCCCGGCCATCGCACACGCAATCGCACTGTCCCCGGAACGGCGCTACGGCCGCTGCAGCGGGATGCCGTACTCACTCCATCGTCCATCCGATGAGACCGCCACCAGCCCCTCGATGAGCGCCTGCGCGATGATCAGCCGGTCGAACGGATCTGAATGAATACCAGGAAGCCTTGCCGTCTCGATAACATGAGCGTCATTGATCGCGAGCAGTGTTGCGCCTGCGGCAAGGCTCTCGTCGCGAAAGCTGGCTGGTTCGACACTGAGCTTCCCCAGTCGGTGTTTGATCGCCACTTCCCAAATGCTTGCCACCGAAACCACGCAGGCGCTTGTCCCCATGAGGTCGCGCGTCTCCTGCCGCAGGCGTGAATTGCCCAGCAGCCACCACAGCATGATCTGGGTGTCCAGAAGCAGCTTCACGGGATACCGAAGAGCCTGGCGACCTCTTCGTCGACCTGCTCGCCAAAGGCGGCATCGACATCGACAGGGCGGTCTGCCCAGACCCCCCAACCCTGTAAGCCCGGGCTCGCCGCGCAGGGAACCAGCCGCACCTGGGCCTCACCATGGCTGGCGATGATGACCTCCTCACCCGCGACAGCCGCCTTCACCAACTTCGAGAGCTGGTTCTTCGCTTCAAGCATATTGACTTGCATGACCAGCCTCCGGATAAAGCCTTGCCAGACTTGACATCATAACCAGGCTGGCCAGGTTGGCCAAGTCCTCCCCGTTCCGAGGACGGGCCACCGATGTCATTGCCTGTGGCGACTGCCGCGCTGCGCGACATGATGCGGGGACCACGAGGAACCCGCGCCATCCTGCCGCGGCAACACGGTGGGTGCGCCATAATGTGCGACATGACGCGATCGCGATCACAAGCTCCCGATTCCAGCTGGATCACCTTCCTCGCCCACCTGCTTTTCGTGCTGGCCGCTTGGTCGGTATTCATCAAGTACGTCTTTCCGATCACGTTCGCGCTGTTCACGGACCAGGACTGGAATACGCACATCTTCTGGGACCTGTGGCCGGTCGCGCACGTCTGGCTGGGCTGGGCGCTGTTGACCCAGCCCTGGTACACACGCTTGCTGGCTGCGAGCATGTCGGTCATCGAGATCGTCATCATCCTGACCCTGTTCACCCTCTTTCTGGCCGAGCCGGACTGGACCCTCTGGAGGACCAACTGGTTCGTCAACAAGGTCTTCGTGCTTTCCGCCTTCGCACTGATTCTGGCGACGGTGGTCGTAAGACCTGAGCTTTTCCGAACGAGGTCGTCCTGATGGATCATCGCCACTCGCGCCGAACCGCCCTGAAACTCCTCGGTGCCGGCATCGCCGCTGCCTGGTGGATGCCGCATCTGTCCCTTGCCAACTCCGGCGCCCTGCTCCGCAAGCCCATCCCCGGTGGCGGGCAGCTGCCGGTGATCGGCCTGGGTACCTGGCAGACGTTCAATGTCGGCCGCGATCCGCAACTGCTCGACGCTCGTACCGAGGTCGTGCGCGCCTTCTTCGAACACGGCGGCGGCCTGGTCGATTCCTCACCGATGTACGGCTCCGCGCCCGACGTGATGGGCTACGCACTCGACAAGCTGGGCAAGCCGGACTCGCTGTACACGGCCGAGAAGGTCTGGAGCCCCGCCGGCGGCAGCACGCGCGAGCAGATTGCCGACTTGTCCGAGCGCTGGGGCGTCGACCGCTTCGACCTGGTCCAGGTCCACAACCTCACCGACTGGCGCGAGCACCTGGACGCTCTCCAGCAGATGAAGGCCGACGGCGAGATCGCTCACGTCGGCATCACCACCTCGCACGGTCGCCGGCACGACCAGACCGAGCGCGTCATGCGCGAACGCGACATCGATTTCGTGCAACTGACCTACAGCATCACCCACCGCCAGGTCGAAGATCGCCTGC
>JAABTX010000142.1 GCA_011389655.1 Thioalkalivibrio sp. | reverse complement strand
CACGCAGTCGATGTTCGGGGCGTCGAACCCCGTGGTGAGCACGTTGACGTTGACCAAGTATTTGATCCGACCCTCTTTGAACTGAGCCAGAACCCGGTCGCGCTCCTCGCTCGCCGTCTCGCCGAACACCGTGGCCACGGGCTCGCGCGCCATCCGGCCCAGCACCGCGGCGACGTGCTCCGCGTGCCGGATACCGGTGGTGAACACGAGCACCGACCGGCGCACCCGCGCCTGCTCGACGATCTCCCGACAGGCCGAATCCACGAGCTCGTCGGTGTCCATCAACTCCTCGGCCTCACTGGCGATGAACTCGCCCGCGCGCACGTGAAGACTCGAGGTGTCCAGCGGCTGGGCCGCGCCCTTGGTCACCAGAGGGCAAAGGTAGCCCTGGACGATCAGTTCCTTCACGCCGATCTCGTAGCAGACCTCGTTCAGGACGTTGCCGGGCTCGCAGATCATCCCGCTCTTCATCCGGAACGGCGTCGCGGTCAGGCCGATCACCCGCAGATTCGGGTTCACCTTCCTGGCGTCCTCGAGGAACGTCCGGTACATCCCATCCCCATCGGGCGGGATCATGTGGGCCTCGTCGATGATCACCAGGTCGAACGCGTCGAGCTCGCAGGCCCGTTTGTACACCGACTGGATCCCCGCGATGATGATCGGGTGCTCGGTGTCGCGGCTCTTCAATCCGGCCGAGTAGATCCCCGTCTTCATCCACATCTCGGGCGCCACGACCTGGATCTTCTCCAGCGCCTGCTCGAGCAGCTCCTTCACGTGAGCCAGGATCAGGACGCGGCCGTTCCACCGGCCCACCGCGTCGCGGCAGACCGTGGCCATGACTGGTGTCTTGCCCCCGCCGGTGGGGATCACCACGCAGGGGTTGTCTTCCCGGTCCCGCAGATGCTGATAGATCGCGTCGACCGCCTCCTGCTGATAGGGCCTCAGTTCAAGCATCGATGATCTCCTCCAGGCGCACGAGGGTGCGGCCGCCGCGGACCGACCCGCGCATCTCGATGTTCAGTTTCTTGATCTGGCTGTCGTCCGTGTACAGGCCGCCGTGCTGCAGAGCGTCCAGGAGCGCCTTCTGCACGTTGTCGATGTCCCTGCGCTGCCGGTCCGGCGGGTAGACCTCGATCTCCAAATGCAGAGGCCCGTCCAGGCTCCCGATCCCGAGGCCGGCGAGGATGGCGCAGACCCGCTCGCGGAACCTGCGCCCCTCGCGGCTGATGAGCGTCCGGGGCCCGACCCGCCGGTAGTAGTGGTTCACCGACGGAGGGAACGGGAGCTCGACCTCGATCATCGCCGGGCCCAGGGCGGCGTGCTCGAGGTCTCCTGCTGGGGCACGCCCACGGTCGTCTCCTTGCGGGCATAGCCACGGATTTCGTTCGTGATGTCGCCCGTGTCCTCCCGCTTCTTGCACTTCACCGTGATCTGCAGGGGCAGGTTGTGCAGCTCGACCGAGTCCTTGGGCTGGAGCACCCCGACCGCGCGGCAGATGGCCGACAGTTCACCCTGCGCGATCTGGACCGCCTGCCGGTTCGGGTTGTCCAGGTTGAGCCGGGACCACAGCAGCCGGTTCTTGAACGGGCCGTCGATGACCTGGAATGTCAGCTCGAGGTAGTGACCGGAGCCGCTCTTCGTCGGCTTCATCTGCGAATCGGTGATGACGGTGAGGTACTTGCCCGCTGGCAGCGGCTCGAAATCGGTCGCGGGGTCGACGGTCGCGGCATCGAAGCCGTTGAGGTTCGCCATGGTTACTTCGCTCCTTTGGTCTTGCCGCCCTGGGGCGCGCTCACAGGTTCGGGGTGGATGTGCTGGGCGTAGACGTTCCAGTCCAGCGGCATCTCTTCGGGAAGGGCGAGGCGGTTCTTGGCCACGTGGGCAGGGCGCTCGACCGTGCGCAGCACACGCTCACCGGTGCCGATGCCCTGGTTGCGCTTGCGGTCGAAGCCCTCGTCGGTCTGCTTGGTGAAGACCTTGAACGTGGCGAACATGACCTCGTCGCACCACTCCTGGAGGACCTGGGAAGCCAGGCGGTGCAGGCGCGGCACGTAGCGGTCGTAGGACTCGGTCTCGGGGTTCTCGAAGCGTTCGATGCGGGCGTGGGCGATCAGGATCGCCGTCATGCCCTTCTCGCTACGCAGCGCCGACAGGCCCTCGATGAACTCGCGCCACTGCGTCAGGGCGAACACGTAGCCCTTGGCGTAGCCGATGTCCTCGATACTCTCGACGTTGCGCCGGCGGCACACGTCGGCCCAGATGAGCCGCTCCAGCCAATCCAGGGAGTCGATCACGACAGTTCGATAGGAGTGCTCGTCGGTGTAGAGCTCCGACAGGGCCTGCATGGCCTGATCGAACGCCGTGGTGACGGGGAACTTGGCGCAGTCGATCTCGCCGAGGCCGTCTTCGGTCTGGATGAACACCGGACTGGGTGCGCAGCTGGCGAAGGTCGACTTCCCGATGCCGTGGGTGCCGTAGAGCATCACCCGCCTCGGCGCCGGACTTCGTCCGCTGATGACTTGCTGCAAGAGTTTCACGGTCGTCTCTCCTTCCGTTCGTGGTTGGTGGGGAAGCGGGCGGACCCAGGGAGTCCCGACGCGCCCGGGCGACGGCGCGTCACGCCATTCCGCCCGCTTCCGCCTGTGTCAGATCAGGTCGAAGCTCCGGATTTCCTCGTAGCCGCTGAGCCACTCGTCCTTCTCGCGGCAGGCGATCAGGCGCGCGATGCTCTCCTCGTTCTCCTTCTGGGCGAGGCCGAGGACCTCCTCGCTCATGCGCCAGACGCCGGTGCGCAGCGGTTCGCGCTTCTCGACGGCGATCATGTAGACGGGGAGCCGCTCACCGATGAGCGCGGCGGCCAGAGACCGGTAGAAGGCCAACTGGTAGACGTAGCCGTAGCTGCGCGCGTCCATCTGCAGCCAGTCCAGGTTGTCGCAGGTCTTCAGGTCGACGATGCCGCGCGCGGGATTCAGCCAGTCCAGGCGCGACTGGCACGGCACGCCGCAGTACTCGGCGCGGATCACCCCCTCGGCGACGCCGTCAGCCAGCAGCGCCGCGGCGTGCGTATGGGCTCGCACCGATGCGTTCAGGCTCTCGATCAGGGCCGCCTGATCGTCGTCGAGCACGGGCTTGCCCATCGCCTCCGCCCAATCCTGGAAGGCCTTGGTGCGGCTGCCGAACGGCAGGCCGGTCTTGGGGTTGATCGGGCCGCCGAACGCATAGGCCCGCTCGTAGGCCTCCCGTCCCTCGAGGATCAGGACGTGGGCGGCGCGGCCGAGGACGTACGCCGGGCGGTCCTCGTCGTGGACCAGGCCGAGCTCCTTCTTGTGAAAGAGCAGCGCGTTGCGCCGGAACTCGGCCAGCAGGTGACTGGAGAGGTACTTGCCGGCCTGGGCGTGGTAGACGTCGGCCGGTTCGCGGATCAGGAAGCCCAGGTCTTCGACGAAGGCGTCCCCGTCCTTCCGGCGCTTGCGAAACACATCCGGGATGCTCATGAGTTGGACTCCTTCACTGGCGCCGCAGCACCTGCGGTTGGGCGTTTGTGCGTTTCGATCCGACATGGACCGGGATCACGCTTGAGGTAGCTGACGATCAAGTCCGCGACGGCATGGACCACGGCGTCGGTGTCCTTCTCCGATAGCTCCCGGCAGTGCCGGCGGATCTCGAATCGCGTGGAGGGCGCCACGGCTACGCCCTCCTTAGCGACAGCAGGAAGTCCTCGATCGCCGGGTGCGGTTTGAGATTCCGTCGCTGCACGACTGACGCGGACTCTTCATCGAGCTCGCGGTCATCGAGGCGGCGGAGGAACTTCCCCCGGAGCACGTCGAGGCTCTTCACCAGCCGCCAGACCAGGTCGTCGTCGACCTTGTGGACCGCGACGAGACCACCGATGAGCAGGGCTTCTTCCTCGAACAGGTCCGTGATCAGTTCACGGGCTTCGGCTTTGGTGATCATGGGCTCCTCGCTTCCCGGGACCCGATGTTCCATGCGTCCCTGATGGACAAAGGGGGGGCGAGGCCCGGAAGTGGGGACATGCCGGGGCCGAATCACAGCATCTCCTTCTCATGGCTTCGGATAGCTGCTTCGGCCCTTTGCCGGCGCTTCTTCGCGGCCTCGGTCTTGAGCCCCGCGTCGCGCGCGTACTCCGAGATCGACTGTCCGTAGAGGCGGGTGCCGACCAGGAGGAGGAAGTCGGGTTCAGTGATTCGGCCGGCGTCGAGATGCGCTTGGAGTCGCGCCAATTCGCGCCGGTGCATGTCGCGGAGATCGACCCAGTCGGGATCAACTCCATCGATGGCCCCCGCGAGGTTCGCCATCTCTTCCAGGTCGGTTGCGATCTCTCTCTCCGCGTGGATCCAGTCACGCCGGTAGTCATCGTACAGACGGTGGATCGTGGAGTTGTAGATCCATTGCACGAGACGGTCGCGCCTACGCGCGAGATCGATCCGGCACACCGACTGATGAAAGGCCCAGAAGATCCGTTGCCAGAGCTCGTCCGGGTCGTCCATGTCCCACGGCCGCTTCCTGAAGTGGATCGCGCCCAACCCTGGCCAGAAGACCGCGAGCAGGATCGTCCGCCATCGGTGATCACCGTCGGCCCCATGGGCCGCGAGAATCGCCCGCAAGACCGTGTCCTTGCTCGGGTCGTTGGACGTTCCACGGCGCATGAACGCGAGCACGTCTGCCCACACGCAGAATTGCTGAAGGAACGGCTCGTGATCCCGGAGACCGAAGAGAAGCTCCTCGTACTCTTTGGTTTCGAGTTGCCGTTCAAGTCGAGCACGATCCCGATTCCTCGAGACGCTTGCCATGACGCCTGGCCTTCCTGGCCGGGCGTCTCGCGCCGTCTACTGGCCGATCAGGGCGTCATGCACCTCGAGGATTTTGTGACGATTACCTAAGCGCGCGCGGTCGCACGCTCCGGGGCTTTCTCGGCTC
>JAABTX010000141.1 GCA_011389655.1 Thioalkalivibrio sp. | reverse complement strand
GATCCCGAGTTCGGAGAGGATGACCAGTGTGGACATCACGATCAGCACCACCAGCAGCGCATTACGGGCGACGGTGAGCAGTGTCTTGGCGCGCGCACTGCGCACCCTGGGGCCATCGCGGGCATCGGTCTCGGCGAGATAGCGTTCGATGAAGGAGGCGGTGACCTCCCACACGATGACCGCCACGACCAGCACGCCAAGGATGCGCGCCACCGTACCCCCGAGGGCCTGCCCTGGTTCGCTGGCGAGCCACGCCAGCGCCTCGATCCCCCACGCATGCAGGATTGCAAGTCCGGCCAGGATGTAGAGCAGCCAGCGCGCTGCGCCCTGCAGCAGGGGGAAGTAGTGCTTCACCCGTGCCTCCAGCTGCGGGTGGGTGCTCCGCAGTTGAACATTGATGCTGAGCCAGCGTGCGAACAGGCGGTCGACCAGATGCAACGCGAATCTTGCCACCACCAGGACGGCAATCGTCAGCAGAGTGGCGCGCAGAACGAAGAGGAACCCGAGGCGCCAGTCCAGCGCCCACACGGCGAACAGCAGGATCAGGTACGCGCCGGCCAGCAGATGCCAGGATTGCGCGAGCCGGCGCCTGAACAGGGAGAGCGTCAGGCGCCCCGGTAGCCCGCCCTCCATCTCCCGGCCGCGGATGCGTTCGGCGACCGGGCGGCGGTTCTGCAGGATCAGGATCAGCCCCATCAGGGTAACGACGAGGCCGAGCAGGTGCATCAGAGCCTCGTAGGCCGCCGCGCCGATGCCGAGCAGCAACGCCGCCTGCAGACCGAAAAAGCCGTAGATCGCCGTGGAGGCCAGCCTGCGCACCCAGATCATCGCGTAGTGCGCCGTCTCGTCGCTGGACGGGATCAGGCGCAGCGCCGGCTCGCGCTCGGCGAATACCCGTCCGCTCAATGTCATCACCAGGCGCACGATGATGGACGCGTTGAGCCAGGCGAGGGCCACCAGGCGTGTCTGCTCGGGAGGAGCCGCAACTGCCAGCACCGCGTAACCGGCGGCCGCGAAGGCGACGATCGGAAGCAGGTCGAGGAGGAGCAGGAATACCGCGCCAATCAGTCGCTGCGGCCATGTATCGCGCGCGCTGGCAAGGATCCGGGTCCGGGAGGTCGCCAGCAGCCGGGTCACGACTCGCGCGACCGCATAGGCAGAGATCAGTACCGCCGCAAGCCACAGCAGGATGTTGAGCCATCGCGCGTGCTCTTCGGGATCCGTCACCGCGTGACCCAGCCATTCGTAGGCCTGCGGCAGGTACTCAACGGAATGCGCGATACGGGCGAGCCCCGTGCCGAAAACGGCGAGCCCTTCGGAGAGCGCTTGCATCAGGTCGCCGGTGGCGGTCTGGATGTCCGGCACCGGCTTCGGCTCATCGATCTCCGCCAGGATGCGCAGCTTGCGTACGAGTTCGCCGCGGGCCTGCTCGTCCTCAAGCGTGGTGATCAGGGCCTCGATCTCCGTGGTCGAAGGCGCCTCCGTGGCCGCCGCAGCCGTGGCGCAGAAGGCACCCAGCAGCCCCAGAACCAAGGCCAGTGCCACCCCTCGCAGCCGTGTGATCGGGCATCTCAAAGGCAAAGCCTTCCCCTCGAATCCGTGATGAGTCTCCCGCGTTCTTTCATGGGGTCGCCCGCAAACAATGCCGTGGACACGAGGATCGCGCAACTGCCCTGCGGAAGTGAGTGCCCCCAGGGGCACGGCGGACGGACCGCGGCTCCCTGCGCCTGCCCTTGCCCTGCGTGTCAACGGTCTGTGTCATCCTGAGGGGCCCATACCATGGAGCAAGCGATGCAGATCTGGGTCGATGCCGATGCCTGTCCGGCGGTGATCAAGGAAATCCTGTTCCGGGCCGCGGAGCGCGTGTCGGTGCCGGTCACGCTGGTGGCGAATCAGCCCCTGCGGGTTCCGCGTTCCCGCCATGTTCGCATGCTGCAGGTGGCCCGGGGCTTTGACGTCGCCGACAATGAGATCGTGGCGCGGGTGGAGTCGGGTGATCTGGTGATCACCGCCGATATCCCGTTGGCGGCCGAGGTCATCGCACGCGGTGGCCACGCCCTCAACCCGCGGGGCGAGTTCTATAGCCCCGAGACCATCCGGTCGCGTCTGGACATGCGGGACTTCATGGAGACCCTGCGCGCATCCGGCGTGGACACCGGCGGACCCGCCACCCTGCATCCGCGCGACCGGCAGGCGTTTGCGAATCAACTGGACCGCTTCCTGCAACGTCACCTTCGGGAGAGACCGCCCCCGCCCGGGGATGCCCCCTGATATTGACGGTGGCCCCTGGGTCCGGGTCAGGCCGGGGGAGGCGGCTTGGTGGCCTCGATGTGGGCGGAGAGCACGTAGTCTTCCACCCCGCGGCCCGGTGCCCAGTCCTTGATGAATTCCCGGGATTCGTCCTTGGGCGCGATGCGGATGTCCCGGAAGCCCGCGGCCTGCAGCATGGCCTGCAGGTCCTCGAGCAGCGGCGCGCCGGCAATGCACCCCGCGTAGAGCACCGGATCGTTGCGCATGTCCTCCGGCAGCTCGGTGCCGGCGACCACATCGGAGATCGCCAGCCTTCCACCGGGTTTCAGCACACGAAAGGCCTCGCGGAATACCTGTGGCTTGTCCGGAGACAGGTTGATCACGCAGTTGGAGATGATCACGTCGGCGGCATTGTCGGCCACCGGCAGATGCTCGATCTCCCCGAGGCGAAACTCCACATTGGAGAAGGCACCCTTCTCGGCATTGGCGCGGGCCTTGCTGACCATGGTCGGGGTCATGTCGATGCCGATCACGCGGCCGGTGGCGCCTACTTCCGGGGAGGCCAGAAACGCGTCGAAGCCGCCGCCGCTGCCGAGATCCACCACCACTTCACCGGGTCGAAGACTGGCGATCGCGCGCGGATTGCCGCAACCCAGACCCATGTCCGCACCCTCCGGCACCGCCGCGAGATCCGCGTTGGAATAGCCGAGGCGGGTGGAGATCAGGGCATTGATGGCCACGTCGTCGGAGACCCCGCAGCAGCCAGAGGCCTCTCCGCAGCCCTCGCCTGCGTTGTCGGCCTCGGCCACCCGGGCGTAGCTGTCCCGCACCTGCTGGCGGATCTGGTCGGTGTCTTCCTGGTTCATGACGGGGTTCCGGATCGGGTTGCGAATGGCACAATGGTAGCCGGCATCCCCCGGCGATGTGCAATCGCCACAGGTGAGCCCCGGCCTTGATGGGCAGGGGCGGGGCTGGAGGGTACTGCAGTTGGCTGACACCGGATTGCAATCGATCAATGGCTGAGTCGCTACCGGACAATACGGGTGCATACAGCCTCGCGGGGCGGTCGCTGGTACTGTTGACCCGTCATGGCAAGGAGCGCGTGATCGCGCCGACACTGGAGCCGGCACTCGGCTGCAGGCTCGACGTGATCGACAGCTTCGATACCGACCGGCTGGGCACCTTCACGCGCGAGATTCCGCGCGCCGGCACGCAGCTCGAGGCCGCGCGCCGCAAGGCGCGCATCGGCATGGAGCTCACGGGCTCGTCCTTCGGACTCGCGAGCGAGGGCGCCTTCGGTCCCGACCCGGGGATCGGCCTGATCCCGTGGAACGTGGAGTACGTCATCCTGCTCGATGACCTGCGTGGCCTGGAACTGGCGGGCCAGGCACAAGGGCCGGCAAGGCAGGCCCATCGCAGCGTGACGGACTGGGAGGCCATGCTGGCATTCGCGGAAGAGGCCGGCTTCCCCGATCATCACCTGGTACTGCGCCCGGATCACGAGAATGATCCGCGCATACGCAAGGGCATCGGCGATCTCGACGCGCTCGAGCGGGCCTTTGACTGGGCCCGGGCGCATGCGACCAGCGGAAGGGTGTTCGTGGAATCCGACCTCCGCGCGCATTGCAATCCGACGCGCATGCAGATGATCGCGCGTGCCACCGAGGATCTGCTTGCGCGGCTGGGTTCCCTCTGCCCGGCCTGCGGAGCTCCCGGATTCTGGATCGTCGAGCGCATTCCGGGGCTGCCCTGTGCGGACTGTGGCGCGCCCACGCGGCAGGCGCGCGCCGAGGTACAGGGCTGCATCGCGTGTCCCTACCGTGAAACGCGCCCCGCGGATCCTGGCCAGGATGCCGACCCGGCGGTCTGCGACTGGTGCAATCCCTGACCTGTTTCCATTCCCTCCGTCCGCAGCCGCTCGATGCGCTCGCCGGAGCCGCCGCCGGAACGCGCATCGGCGGCCCCGGGTCACCGGGCTGCGGCAGAGGTCGAGGCACTCTCGGCCTCACCTTACCGGGCGCCCAGGCAGTACGGTAGACTTTCCTCCAGGGAACGCGGTGTGAGCCCGAGATCGGCGAAGGTGCCGGCACCGTGACCGACGACGTTATCCTCCTGCATCAGCAGTACCTGGTCCCGCGTCAATGGCGGATTGGGCAGGGACGTTGCCAGCACCGCCAGGGCCCGCCAGAGCAAAAAGGGGATCGGGATCAGCGGCCTGCGGCGTCCCAGGTACGCGAGGACCCGCTCGACCACCTCGCGATATCGGTAGACGCAGGCGCCGCCCAGTTCGAACAGGAATTGTTCGGAACCGGTGGCCCCGGTCCGCACGGCCACGGCCTGCGCCACGTCGTCGACCAGCACCGGCTGAAGACGGGTTTCGCCGCGGCCGAACAGGGGGATCACTGGCAGGCGCGAGAGGCGTACGAGGTTGCCGAGGAAGGCATCCCGGGGCCCGAACATCACGCTCGGGCGCACAATGATCGCCTTCCCGAAGGCCGCCCGCACGCTCTCCTCGCCGCCGGCGCGGGCGCGCACGTAGCCAGACGGCGAGGATGGGCTTGCGCCGATGCCGGAGATCAATACCAGCTGCCGGATCCCGGCCTCGCGCGACAGCCGAGCCACCCGGCCGGCGCCCTGCACATGGACGGCCTCGAAGGTGTCCTTGCCGCCGGATTCGACGTACAGACTCACCGCGTTCACGGCGCTGGTGGCATTCTCCAGCGCCCGGTTGACGCTGGCCGCATCGT
>JAABTX010000140.1 GCA_011389655.1 Thioalkalivibrio sp. | reverse complement strand
GGAGTCAGGGTGCCCGCCCAGCCGGCATTCAGAACCAGCCCGTCGAGGCGGCCGAGCGACTGCAGCACGTTCTCGGCGAGATCGGCATAGTCCTTCACGGTCGCGCCCTCGTGGTTCAGCGGGTAGATCGCGGGTTGCGGGCTGCCGGCGGACTCGATCGCGTCGTACACCTTTTCGAGGCGCTTGATGTCCCGGTCGAGCAGGATCACCGTGGCGCCGGCGGCGGCAGTGGCGAGGCTCACCGCACGACCGATGCCGTCGGCCGCACCGGTGAGCAGGATCACGCGGCCCGACAGGCCGCCGGGCGCGGGTCGGTAGTCGAGCAGGGCGCTGGGATCGAGTTCGGACAAGACGGTCTCCTTCGCGTGGATGCTTCATTCTAGGACACAAGGCACCGCGGCTTCGAGGTATCCGGGGCATGCATCTGGTCGGGGCGCGGGATCGGGGCCGCCAGCGGTTCCGGCTTGTGTTCCGCCGCTCAACCGGATTAATCTACATTAATGGTGTAACTTATGATGCGGGCACCACGTGTCATCATGGCCGAATGACGGGATTGGATTAAGCGTCGCATAGGCCGGATCACGGGGGGTCCGCAGCTGGAGTCTCGGAATGAGGGATGAGCCACGAGCCTCTTCTGAGGAACCGGCTGGCAAGATGCTGATGAACGCGGACGCAGGGCCGCGGGCCCCAGCACGGGTTGGCGAACCCGGGAAGCCGGAGGCCAGCTCCGGCACGGGTCTCGAGAGCGAACAGCAGCGTCAGGCGGTGCTCGACGCGCTGCCGGTGCAGATCGCGGTGCTGGACGCATCGGGCCGGATCGTCGCCGTGAATGAGGCCTGGCGCCGTTTCGCGAGGGAGAACAACGGCGATGGCGCACTCGAGTCCGGCATCGGCCTCGATTATCTCGAGGCCTGCCCGCGACCCGCCGATGACGATCCGGATGCACTCGGCAGGCAGGCCTGCGACGGAATCCGGGCGGTGATAGGCGGGGAACGGCCGGATTTTTCCCTCGAGTACCCCTGCCATCATCCTGAATATCCGCGCTGGTTCCTGATGACGGTGGCACCCCTCAACGAGGGGGGGCGCGGTGCCGTGGTCGCACACCTGGATATCAGCTCACGCGTTATCGCGGAGCAGGAGAGCAGGCGGCGCCGGGAAGAGGTCGCGCACAACGCGCGCCTGAATTCAGTGACGGTCCTTGCGGGTTCGCTGATTCACGAACTGGCACAGCCGCTTGCCGCAATGAGCCTTTACGGCGAGTCCCTGATGACAATGGGAGAGCAGGACCCGATGGACCGCGAGCAGGTGCTGACGACGTTGGCGGACCTGCGTACGGAGATTGCTCGCGCGATCGGTATCGTGGAGGGTCTCAGGCATTTCATGCGTCGGGGCGAGCTGGATACGGAGGTCTGTGAACTCGAGCAGCCCATTCGCGAGGCTGTCAAGCTGGTGACGCCGCTGGCGCACAAAAAATCGGTCCGGCTTGAGCTCGATCTCCCGCCGGAGCCCGTGCCGGTGCGGGTGAACCCGCTGCAGATCGAACAGGTGCTGGTCAACCTGATATGCAACGGGATCGAGGCCATCGACCGCGCCGCCTTCCCGGAGCGATGGATCAGCATCCACCTGCGCGCGGCGGAACCGCTGGCCACCGTTACCGTGATCGATTCCGGACCGGGACTCCCCACGGAGTGGGTCACGCGCATCTTCGAGATCTTCGAAACCGAGAAAAAGACCGGAATAGGCATCGGACTCGCGGTATCGCGAAGCATCGTGGAGGCGCATGGCGGCAGGCTCTGGGCCGAACCCGACGGGGCGCCTGGAGCCGTGCTGCGCTTTACCGTGCCGACCCGATCCGAGGCCTCCTGATGAAGGCGTCGCCGGTGGTGATCCTGCTTGACGATGATCCCTCGATGCGCCGCTCCCTGTCGCTCGCCCTTGCACTCGCGGGTTACGCGGTTCAGTCCTACGCCTCGGCCGAGGAACTCTTCGAGTCCCTGGATCCCGCGCAGCCGGGATGCCTGCTGCTGGATCTGAAGATGCCCGGCCTCGGTGGGCTGGAGGTCCAGGAGGAGCTCCGGGCGCGGGGCTACATGCTGCCCGTGATCTTCATTTCGGCCTTCGCCGACATCCCGAGCACCGTCCGCGCGCTGAAGGCCGGCGCCGTCGATTTCGTCGAGAAGCCCTTCTCGAAGGATGCCCTGGTATCCAGGATCGAGGAGGCCTTTGCCCTGGATCGACGCCAGCGGGATCAGAACGGGTGGCGGACCGACATCGGGGGTCGGGCTCAGCAGCTGACGCCCCGGGAATTCGACGTGATGCGACTGGTCACCATGGGTCTCAGCAACAAGGAGATCGCCCGCGAACTGGGCATCAGCCCGCGTACCGTCGAGAAATATCGGGCGCGGGTGATGGAAAAGATGCACGCGGAGAACATCGCCGATCTCTGCCGAATGGCTGCGATCCTGCAGGAGGGGGCCGGGATGGACCAGGATTCCGCGGGCAGCGCCTGAGACCCGCTGGCAATGTGCCCGGAATGATTTCCGGCCTCAGGCCGGCCTGCGCACGAGGTCCGGAATGGCATCGATGATCGCGGCGGCCGCCGCCTTCTGGCCGCTCTGCACCGCCGCTTCCAGGGTGGACGGCAGGCCCGTGGCGCAGAAGTCGCCCGCGAGGTAGAGGCCGGGGAGCGGGGTCCGGGTCGCCGGGCGTCGGTCGTCCAGCCCCGGCCGGGCGTCGAGCGTCGCCATCTTTTCACAGATCACGCGACCCTGCTCCGGCTGGCCCAGCCCGGGGAAGGTCTCGGCGAGCTCCCGCCCGACCCGCTGCCAGCGGGTGCCCGCATCGGACATCGGACACTCCTCTGCTGCAGAAACCACCACCGCAAGCCTGTGGGGATCCCCGGCCAGTCGCCGTGGCAGCAGCCACTGGCCGTGCTGGCCGAGCAGTCCGGTCAGCGGCGGCAGTTCGGGCAGGGCCTTGGCGTAACGCAGGTAGACGGTGCAGATGGAGCGCGCGCCCAGCTCTCCTAACTCCCCGCGCAGTGGATCGAGGGCCGGCAGTGCCGGCAGCAGGTGTGCGGCCGATCGTTGTGCGGTGGCAAGGACCACCTGACCGGCGGCAAGGGTTTCACCGCCCCGCAGGGTCAGGATGAATCCGTCCCCGCCGCGGGACTCGATGCCCCGGACTCGCGTAGACAGACGTATCGTCGCACCCAAGGTCCGCAGCTGCTGCAGGGCCGGGTCTGCAAAGAGCTCGCTTAGCGGCCGGCGCGGGATCAGCAGTCGCGCTGCGCCGTCGCCGGCCATGAGGCTCTGGCGCAGCACATTCTGAAAGACCCGGGCCGAGGCGTGCGCGGGCGGCGTGTTCATCACGGCGAGGCACAGCGGTTCCCAGAATCGCTCGCGCAGCCCGCCGGGCTGGGCGTTTGCCTGCAGCCAGTCGGCCACCGACCGGTCCCGGGTCAGCGGGCGATGCAGCATCCTCCAGGCACCGAGCAGGCCGACAAGACGCCGTGGCGGGCTTGCGTCCCGGGCGGCCGAATAGAATGCTGCGCCGAGGTCCCGGCTGCGGGTGGAGCGGGGGGCCAGCAGGAAGCTCTCCGGTGCGCCATCGGGCACGCGCCTTCGCATCAGCACGCGGAACGGCACCGGATGCAGGGCGAGGATCGGGTTGACCCCCACCGCGCGCATCTGTGACAGCGCATGACGGCAGGCCCCCACAAGGATGTGCTGGCCATTGTCCAGCGGCGCCCCGTCACTCTCGACCGTCCGCGCCCGGCCGCCCGGGGCTGCGGCGGCCTCGATCAGGGTCACCTTCCTTCCGGCTCGCGCGAGGACCAGCGCAGCGGTGAGCCCCGCCCAGCCGGCCCCGACGACCGCAATGGGCTGTTCGCTCACTTCGTCCGCCGCGCGGTGCGCCACGCGATCCAGAGCTTTCGCAACGGGGTCAGCCGGATCCGGTGCTCCAGGACACGGTAACCGTCGTGTTCGATCTCGTCGAGCAGCGTCCGGTAGATCGCCGCCATGATCAGACCCGGTCGCTGGGCGTGGCGGTCCGTGTCAGGCAGCTGGGCAAGCGCCCGGTCGTAGTGCTCCCTTGCCCGGGCCGCCTGAAACGCGAACAGCGCCCGGTGTGCGTCGCGCGTGATGTTGGTCTGGAATTCCTCGGGCTTTACCCCGAAGCGCTGGAGCTCGTCCAGCGGAATGTAGACCCGGCCGCGGAGCGCATCTTCGTGCACGTCCCGGAGGATGTTGGTCAGCTGCATGGCCATCCCCAGATCGTGCGCGTATTTGAGGGTGCGTCGGTCCGAGAAGCCGAAGATACGTGCCGACAGCAGTCCGACCACGCTGGCCGCGCGGTAGCAGTACAGTGACAGCGTGGCGAAATCCGGGTAGGCGTCGTATTCCAGATCCATCTGCATGCCATCGATGATCTCCTCGAAGTATTCCCGCGAGAGATCGAAGGGGGCGATGTGTGGCTCCAGCGCGCGCGTGATCGGGTGCCGCGGTTCGCCCTGGAAGGTCCGCCCCACCTCCTCGCGCCACCACTCCAGCTTGGCGAGGGCCACGGAGGGCTCGCGGCAATCGTCTACGATGTCGTCGACCTCGCGGCAGAAGGCATAGAGGGCGGTGATTGCGCGTCGGCGTTCGGGATCCAGGAAGCGGAAGGCGTAATAGAAGCTCGACCCACTGCGGGCCGCCTTTTCTTCGCAGTACTCGTCGGGAGACATGAGCGCTCGGGGCATTCGGATCCGGAGCGCGGAACGATAACGTGAAAACACGCGGAGCGTCATCTTCCCCAGGGGCACCAGTCCCCTGGGCGACATTCCCCGGCGCCGAATCGCCGGGAAGGCCCCGCCTCGTGGGAGCGGCTTCCAGCCGCGATGCGGCGTTGCCTGGAGTGCCCGGGGCCATCGCGGCCGGAGGCCGCTCCCACAGGGCGCGGGGGGCGAACGCTCTGGGCGGCCAGCCCCCCGGCGCCGAATCGCCGGAAGGGCCCCGCCTCGTGGGAGCGGCTTCCAGCCGCGATGCGGCGTTGCCTGGAGTGCCCGGGGCGATCGCGGCCGGAGGCCGC
>JAABTX010000139.1 GCA_011389655.1 Thioalkalivibrio sp. | reverse complement strand
GGATTTCGCGGGCTCCGTACCCGGTCTGCAGTTCCAGGACCTCGGCCCCGGCGACAAGGAATACATCATTCGCGGCGTCAACTCGTCCGGCCCGGCCACGGTGGGTCTGTATTTTGATGAGGCCGTTATCACCGGCAGCAACGCCCAGGATGGCGGCGGCCGCAATCCCGATATCAAGCTCATCGATATGAGCCGGATTGAGGTGCTTAACGGCCCACAGGGCACACAGTACGGCGCCAACTCCATGAGCGGGCTTATCCGCTACGTGCCCGAGCGGCCGAATTTCGATGGCGTCTCCGGCAACGTACAGGCGGACCTCAGCGATACGAAGGAAGGCGGTGACAACCAGCTTTTCTCAGGCGTCATCAATGTACCACTGATCGACGGCGTGCTCGCTGCCCGAGCGGTGGGCTGGCGGGTGGACAACAGCGGCTGGATCGACCAGAGCCGTGCCATCGGCGGCCCCTACGAGGACATCAACGACGAGGAGACCACCGGCGGACGCCTGATGCTGCGCTACACTCCGAACGACCGGTTGACCGTCGATGCCACCTATCTTCGCCAGGACACGGAGGCCGGTGGCAGCTCACGCTACACGCCGGTGGGCGTTACCTCGTTCGGCAGCGCGGATGCCGGCTTTCCTCCCGTTATGGCGAGCAGTGATTTCGAGAACACGGACCTTACCCGCAGTCCCTGGGAAGATGAGATGGATCTTTTCAGCCTGACCGCATCCTACCGTTTCGACAGCGGCACGC
The DNA here is from genome assembly GCA_011389655.1 of Thioalkalivibrio sp. Lineage (GTDB taxonomy): Bacteria > Pseudomonadota > Gammaproteobacteria > Ectothiorhodospirales > Ectothiorhodospiraceae > Thioalkalivibrio. Next base: position 4,320 of record JAABTX010000139.1, on the reverse strand, counting down.
TGACAGCGACGGCCAACCAGTTCGAGCGCGATATCCTGTTCAATTTCGACTCATCGCCCATTCTGTTCTTCTTTGGCGTACCCATCCCCGGCGCCACCGTGGAGCCGCAGAGCCGCGATATCTTCTCTGCCGAGCTGCGCTTTGCGTCCACGCTGGATGGCCCCCTGCAATTCCTGGTCGGCGCCTACATGCAGCAGGAAGACACCGAGTTCGAGGTCAACGTGGTCACCGTAACCGACGGAGGTTCCCCGGACCCCTTCGTGGCGGGACCACAGAACAACGCCCTGGGACCCGCCGGCGGCACGACGTTCTTCGGCCGCTATATCAATGGCGAGCTGGAGCAGAACGCGCTGTTCGGCGAGATCACCTACGACCTCAGCGACCAGCTGGAGCTGACCGTCGGCGGGCGCTATTTCGATTCCACACTGGAGTCCACCGAGGGCACGCTGCACGACTTCGGCTCGGCGGCGGCACTCGGGCCCTTCGACAACGACGACGACGAGAGCAAGCTCACCGGCAAGCTGAACCTGTCCTACCGGCCAACGGACATGCTCAACGTGTACGCCACAATCTCCCAGGGCTTTCGCGTTGGCGGCCTGAACCAGGCCGACATCAGCTTTACGGAAAACGTGCCGGGTTCCTACGGACCGGATGAGCTGATCAACTACGAGCTCGGGGTCAAGTCGCAGCTGGCGGGAGGTCGCGCGTCACTGCAGGCCGCGGTATTCCAGATTATCTGGGAGGACATGCAGGTTCAGTCGCTGGACGTGCAGAGCGGCATCCCCTTCATCACCAACGCCGGAGAATCGGAGATCACCGGTCTCGAAATGAATCTGGACGCTCGCCTGAACGACAATCTGGGTTTCCAGCTGGGTCTCACGGTAATCAATGCAGAGCTGACCGAGGACCAACCGTTCACGGATGAAGGTGAAGACCGCGGCTTCGACGGCGACAAGATCCCGAACATCCCCGATGTGCAGGGTTTTGCGGCGCTGACCTACACCACGGACCTGTCCGTGGGCGAGCTCAGCCTGCGCGGCGACGTGACCTACCGCGGCGAGGCAGATACGCGCTTCGATACCGCCAGCCCGTTCAACCGCGAGCTGGATGCCTACTCGCTGGTCAATCTGCGCGCCTCCCTGCAGATGAGCAAGGGTCTAGCACTGACGGTCTACGGCAAGAACGTGACTGACGCCCGCGCCGAGTTCGACGCGATCGCCAGTGTTCAGGACCCCCTCGCCGTCGTCGGTGCACGTCCTCGCACGCTGGGCTTCTCGATCCGCAAGGACTTCTGATTCCCGGCAGCACGTTGCCCGGCCCCGCACGGGGTCGGGCTTTCCACGCATTCCGTTTAGAGAAGTCACCGTTCCTGCAGCCGTGAGCGCGGCGTGCCGTGATCGCCGCCACAGCGCGCCACCGGATCAGCCTTCCAGTGAAAACACCCGGAACGAATGGGGAATCGCCTGCAGCGCGCTGTCGGTCATGACCGGCTGCAGCAGCTGCAGGATAAGCCGGTAGCCCTCCTGCATGGTGTCGATATCAATCCGGTCCTCCTCGACTCGCACAAAGCTCAGCCAGAAATCCGATACCACCCAGGAGATGCGAATCAGGTTGCGCAGTTCATCATCGGTCAGGTCCGGCTTGAGCACGCCCTCGGCGGCGAGTGCCCGGAAGAATGCAAACACATCATTCATGCGCTGGCGACGCATGCGATTGAAGCGGTAGCGCAGCTCGACATCCTTCTCCAGCAGGATATTCAGTTCCTGGTAGAAAAACCGATAGCGCCAGATCAGCCGGTACTGGCGGAGCGTCATGAAGGCCATGTGCTCGAGGGTGGGCGACATGTCATCGTGGGACCACTCTGCGATTTCCGCCTCCATGCGATTCCAGATGTCGAGAACGATCTCCTCCCGGGACGCGTAATGGTAGTGCAGGTTGCCGCGACTGACGCCTGCGGCCTCGGCAATCCGGTTGGTGGACACCGTTGACGCGCTGGCCGCGTTGAACAGCACCAGGGCGGCATCGAGGATCTTGCTCTGTGTTTCGCGTGTACCCATAGCCCCTTGCTGCTGGTGGGGTCAGGTCCGGGACCAGGTCCCGGACCTGACCCCAAAAGAGTCAAAAGCGCTCCCTGTGCGGTTCTGGTGTTCGTGATCCTGCGCGACACAAGTAGAGTGACTCCCTCAACCACTGAATGGGTGCGCCTGCCATGCCGAGGAGTCGCCGGCTTGAAATTCCCGGTCTGCCCCACCACGTCGTTCAGCGTGGCGTGGACAAGCGCCCAACCTTTTTCGACCGTGCAAGCTACGTTGCCTACCTGCACTGGCTGCGCGAATATTCGGCCGCGCATGCGGTGCAGGTTCACGCCTGGTGCCTGATGACCAATCACGTTCACCTGATGCTTACACCCACCGAACCCGGCGGCCTGAGTCGCGTGATGCAGAATGTCAATCGCGCGTATGTACAGCAGCTCAATTACCGTCATGGCCGCGTCGGACATCTCTGGGCGGGTCGATTCAAGGCCGGGGTCATTGCGGATCGCGCCTATTTCTTCTGCTGCATGCGCTACATCGAGTTCAATCCTGTCCGCGCCGGACTCGTCGCACACCCCGATAATTACCGCTGGAGTTCGTGGCACGCCAATGGCGGGTCGCAGCGATCAACCATCGTGACTGAGCATGCGGAGTACCTCGGGCTTGCCGAGACGCGTGCGGCACGTCAGCGCCGGTATCGTGCGCTGCTGCTGGAATCTCATGATGAGGCGGCTGAGGATGAGTTGCGGGCAGCAACGCGAACCAACGCAGCTTTGAAAGGTGAGGATGCCTGTTCGCTGAGCAGTTGACCGGCATAGATACCTGCCTGCGAAAAAACCAACCCCAGACCCTCCCAAATTCCTCCCCTCGCGGCATGGACCTGCCCGCCACCTGCAAGACGATATATGAGTCGGGATCGCCACATCCTGCAGCTATCCCAGCCCGTTGACTACTTGCTGGAGCGCGAGGATCGCCGGCGTCAGGCGCGGGTGAAGAAAGGCCCGCGCACTTCGTAGATTCGACCGTCGGTGTGGTCGCCGGCAACGCCGTTCTGTGAGCTGAAGTAGAGCCGGCTGCCATCGGGACTGAAGGCCGGGCCGCAGATCTCCGAGTCGCGCTGGCCGATCACGTTGACCAGTTCGAAGGGGGTTAAGTCGGCGCCGACCACCACAAGGCGCATCTCGGCGCCATCTTCGGCGACAATGACATCGCCGCCAGCGGAGACGGTCAGGTTGTCGACGTCGTCGATTCCGGGGTTGAAGGCCCGCTGCGAGGCCTTGTCGTAAATCAGGTCCAGCGTGTTGTCGACACAGTCCAGCGCCCACACGCGGTTGTCGCCCTTGGTGGTGAAATAGACGATGCCGGCGTGATACCAGCAGCCCTCGCCGCCATCGAACGTGGTGGCATCTGCGACCTGATGTCGGGTGGGTGGCTGACGCCGGGAGCGGGCGCCGTCGAGTCTTGGCAGCGGCGCGGGCACGTCCTCCCAGCGCACGCGCCGGGTCTGCGCGGGGTCATTGCCTTCTGCGATCAGAGCCTGCAGTCGGCCGCGGGAGAGGTCCGCGCGACCGCCGGCAGGGTAGCTGGCAGGCATGAAGCGATAGAAGTTGCCATCCTCGACGTCCTCGGTGAGGTAGAGCATGCCGCGATGCGGGTCGACCGCGGCGGCCTCGTGCCTGAACATGCCCAGGGCGGGGCGGGGGATGGCGGCCTGCAGGCCGTCGGGGTCGCACTCGTAGACCAGGCCCTGATCGATCTCCTCGCAGGTGAGCCAGGTGCCCCAGGGGGTCGGGCCACCGGCGCAGTTGTTGGTTGTGCCGACGCAGATCGGGTAGCTGTCCAGCAGGGTGCCGTCGGCGCGAAAACGCAGGGCACCGACGCCGCCCTGGCGCCAGGCGTCGACTTCGGCGTTGGACACATAGATCCAGCCGCCGTCGCGGGTCGGGAAGGCTGCGCCGCCATCGGGGTTGCTGTGCCACCTATAGTCGCTGCCAGCCACCGCCGGTTGCCCGGTACGCGCCACCTCACGCACCTCGAACCCGGCCGGCAGGCGCATCCGCGTGGCCGGGTCATTCTCCACCGTCACCTCACGCAGTGTCCCTGCCAGCGCGGGGATGTTGCTGCGCAGTCCGCGAGCGGCGAACGGATCGGCAGCGCGTGGCGAACCCCGGGCCGCCGATCCCCACAGTGCGGGTCCGATGGCCAGCACGCCGGCGGCGACCATGCTGCGGCGAAGCCATTCGCGGCGTGTGCGTTGGATGTGCGACATATCTCCTCCCTATTGGGG
>JAABTX010000138.1 GCA_011389655.1 Thioalkalivibrio sp. | reverse complement strand
GTCCGCCACCAGGTGATCAGTCATGATTGTGCCGGTTTCCAGGTCGATCAATCCAGCCCGGATTCCGCCGTAATCGACCTCCTGGAAGCGCACGACCGCCATCTCTTCACCAGGAGATACGAGAACATGAAGACGGTTATACTGATCCATGTATTCGGGCGCGGGCCAGATCGTCCGCCCATGATAGGACGCCCCGCCATCCTGGTGGAAGGCAATCCCCCTGGCCTCCTGCCCAGGCTCGAGAACTATATCCGGCTCGCTCTGGATCATCCATGACTTGGGCGGTGCGGTTGCAGCGCCTGCTTGCCCAGTGTCATCATCCGCAGCACTCTCTTCAGCGATATCCATCGAGCCAAGAGCCCCGGTCACACCTGCCGGAATATCGAAGAAATACCCCTCTCCTTCATTCAGGATCAGGACGAGCACGCTCTCGCACTCTGTGTCCTCGCAGCCGCGCCGGAAGACCTGTCTCGGGAGTCCGTTCTCGATCTCATCAGGCGCGATCTCTCCCTCCATGCCACGCGGCACACCCTGCTGCGATATCATTCTGGCCTGGTCGGTGGACTGTTCTGCGAGGTCTCGCGCGGCATCGATGCCGACAGCATGTGCGACATAGTCCCCTTCATGACCTTCTATGGTGCAGACATCGTCACAGCGGCGGGTTGTGCGGGACGTGTAATATGTGCAATCCCGACCGACGCAAGCATCCGAAACGAGTGCCGTGAAGATGTTGAAGAAATCCGGTCCGCTGTTTTCGATGGACAGGCCCTTTCGATCTGTCACGGCCATCGCACCAGTGCCGTCAGCGTCAGGCGTGGCATTTGCGCATGGCGCCGACGCAGGTTTCAGAGAATGCACGGTGACGATAGAGGCGAGGATCTCCGTCGTCTCGGCCCTTCGCCAATCGGCCCCGATTGGAAGGCAGTGGTCCTGCTGGAACTCCTGCAGCGCCGAACGCGTCATGGGACCATATGCGCCATCCATGGCGCCCGCGAGGTAGCCCGCGGCGTTGAGCCGGGTTTGAAGTGTCTGGACATCACCCTCGGCAAGTCTCCGGCGCACACGTTCCGGATCTGGCCAATGCCCGTCTGCGACCGGTCGCCAACCGATCGTCTTCTGCTCCACGAGCCGTGTGCCATCAAACTCGACGTAGCCATAGACATGGGCAACCGTCTCGCAGGCGCGGCAGCCATCGAGCATCGCGTCCCGGATCACGAATCTCTGGCGACCGTTATCCAGGTGCCTGTGACCGACGACACGGCTACGCGCCGACCGCATGCTCCGCGGGTATGCCCGCCGAAGGTTTGAGCTGACAGGATCGCTTGTTGCGGATTCGTCGAGAAGACCACCCGATGCGATGAACTTGTCACCGTCTGTGACGAAGCCATACCGGTCGATAGTGTTGGCTGCCGGCACCACTATCTCGGCGTAATCGACATCCCCGAAATCGGTGAAGCCGACGAGCAGCGAGGGGGTACCGTCGTTACGGCGTTTCGTCTCGGAAGCGAACTCAATCACGTCTTCGGATTGTCCGGCATCTTCAAGGCACTTGGTCAAGCTGCCTCCATGCCATTGTTGAAGGCAGTCGACCGCTTCGAACTCGTTATTCCGTATTACCGCCGCGGCATTGAACAATGATGGCTTGCTCGAAGGCGTGGCTGCACCGACTGCCTGCGATGACGCGCCGTTGCTATATTGACTGCCCTGATCCGGATCATTGGCCAGCGCGGCAGAGGATACAGAAATCGCGAATCCTGCGACACATCCGATTGAATGGATTCTTGTCATGTCAATACCCAATCTCATTAGTATGGACCGCCTTATGACGGCAGGCTCGCCTTATCGAGCATAGCGATCAAGTGTTTTGTGCTCGCCCGGCACTCTGCGATTGCGAGAAAAAACGTCAGGTGATGAGCGACCAGCACCTACCCCTGAAGGTCGTGTCGCGAAGTTGGTGGAAATTTGAAAGTGACGTAATCTCCGGGTGAAACCAAACTCACCCAACCGGCGGCTGGCACCGCCATAGGCGATCACGCCATTACCAAGACTACAGGCACCAGCACCTTTTCGCTGCTCGCTTGCGACGAAGGCTTCGATCCGATCGAGGATCGGCTTCGGGCCAACATTCGCGGCATGATCGAGGCCGTTTTCAACGAAGAACTGGACAGCTTTCTCGGGCGGCTGCGCTATGGCCGCGACAAGGGGGCGGTGAAGGGCTACCTGTCACATCCTGTAATGTCCCGGGCCATCCCGGCGTGCGCGACCAATTATTGACAGACACTCCGAAACTTGGATACCTCGTCAGTATTTCAAAAGGGATCCTGCATGTCATACAAAGCCCTGGCGCTACCTCTGAAGCTCGCTTTCCTGGTCAATGCTGCCGTGACCGGACCGGCCATGAGCGAGGCTGCCGAGGTGCCGGACACCGTCCCGGGATGCGAGGAACCGGGCGCCAGGCTGTCGTCGAAAGACCTGATGGATATCGTGCCGGGCCACAAACACACCGGCATGGGATCGGAAGGCCATGTCGTTCAACGGTTCAGTGCTCTCGACGACGCATCCGCGTCGGGCTTTGTCGACGCGGTGCACCCGGGCTCCGAGGAATTTCGGGCCCGGTACAGCATCGGGGATGATGGCATATGCATGACAAGAGACAACCAGGCGTCCTCGCTCTGCCAGCAGATCGCCACCTGTCCCTCAAATGCTGTCGGCCATGTCGGCTGGTGGGAGGGTGGTGCCTGGACAATCTTCGCAATCAAGGAATTTACCTCTGCGTCGGATGCCATGGCCGCCGATCCCCCGGCCATCACGGTTGACGATCGCCCGGTATATGACACCGCCTCCATCGCACCCGCCGCCGATCCGGAGATTGCCGACGGGGACAATTTCAGCGGAGCCCCCGGGCTCATCGGGCATTACATCGGTGAAGCCGACGATAGCGGCCAGCCGGTCATCGAAAACTTCCTCACGGCCCAGAACTATTCCACCGGGCGCAGGATCAACGATGGCCGGCGCCTCGTAAGCTCACTCATCCGCCTTCATCAACCCGGGAAAGACCCCGTGCTGGTCTATCACCGGGCAGGTGAATTGGACGTACGAGACGCGCTCCTCGGGTTTTTAGCAAAACCGGAAGGATATCTCGATCTGACATCTGCAAGTCCGGGCGTCATCGACATCGTCACGGACGAGGCCGGCAACGCCAGCGCGGATCACTGGTCCAACCTTCGTACTCACGTCTTCACGACTTATGCGAGATGGGATGAGGGGACCCATGACCGTCCGGCACAGATTCGGGTCATATCCATGCCCGGGCCATTTTCCGGAAGATCGATCCTGGTCTGCGAAAGGGTTCAACACGAGCGGGTCGAGGACCATGTCGACGTACTCGATGGGGACCAGACCTGCCGGCGCTATGACCGGGCTCTTGATGTCGCCGAAGTCGTCGGGGACCGCAACGGCCTGCAGATCGTCGCGGCACTGCGGGAGCAGGAGGCTCAGATGGTCATGCAGGTCGCCGACATATCCGTATCGGACGATGTCATCATGCTTCGCGCTAGGGATCTGCCCTCCGTCCAGCTGCTCAACACCGGCCAATTCCAGGGGTGGGGTGACTGGATGGACCGCACGGAAGGCACATCCCGCAGGCGTCCGGTCACCTGCCGGTTCCCGATGGAAGCGGCCGACCGGCTTGCGAGCGTCGAGACAGGCACCCTGCTACGGATCGACGCAAGCCTCGACTCCGCCTCGAAGGACGCCGTGGACCTCGACTGCAACCTCACGCCTTCTCAACCATGATGCGCATCACAGGCCACGTGTCCTGACCCTGTCGGCAACAGCCGACTCATCCCGATGCCGAAGAAGGATGCGGAAAGCTCCTCCACGGGCAAATTTGCCAATGTATTTAGCCTTACAAAAATAGCCATTTCAACGCTGATCGGGAACTGCCTGCCGCTCGATGTGAACAAAGAAGCCTCCCGGATTGCAGACAAGCACCATATCCCCGTCGATGTCACATTTCAGTGGCGTGAAAACGACAAGGCTCAGCACCCTGGTCGAACCGGCGTATTGCGCGCCGGAAAGTAGAACGCTATTTTTACAAAACAGCGTTCTACTTCTTGGAGTGTTGGAACCCTCAGTTTGAACTGGTACCGGGTGGTTTCATATCAGCCTCCAACTTATTGATCAATTTTTGGCTGTCTTCCCGTAAGCTGTGCAGATACTGCAGTACTGCCTGCACGGTGTTTTTGTTGGTATTATCGGGGTACGAATCCGGCAGCAAAAAATCGGCCGCCATCTCTTGCACCCGCTGTTCCAGGATTGGCTGCAGCGTCTTAACCACAAAGAACGCCTGCGCCGCTGACTGGTCGATCTGCTGTTCAACCGGCATATTCCTGATTTTTTGCCAGTACTTGAGGGCAGCATCGACACCTTGGGTTTCGAGGGATCGAATAACCACCCAATCATCAGACGAGAGGAGGTCGTCACGCTCAATCCTGAACAGGATCATATCCATTCGGGAGACATCCCGCTCGACAACGAGCAGGATTTGCCGAGCCTTACACTCGGCAGACGTTTCCCCAGCTTCACAGGGTATAAGACTTGATAGAGAAAACTCATTGGCGTTTGCTGGGAGCGGATTCAGTAACCCAACCAGCGACACTGCCAGAGCCAACACTGTAACCTTCAATGTACGCTTCATCTTTTATTCCTTTCTGTCACCACTGTTTAGAAGAGAATTTTACGCTTTAACCAATACCTTATCCCGACCTGCTGCATTCGTGAAGGGCATCGAAAGCAATGGCCCGGCGTGTTCCTGGAGGCTCTGCCGATCCGTGAACAGGAGCAGTCCCGGCCGGATGGTCTTGAGGTGTGCCGCCGACGATACCTCCGCCAGCCCCAGCAGACCGAGACCGGTTGACAGGATGCACGCCTTGCGTCAGCTTTTTAACGTCGTTTTTATCTAGCGGCTCGCCGCCGCACATTTCTGGAATGGCTACATGCGTCTTGGGACCCGCTGGATTTGCCGGATTTTTGTTATACCGGCGGCGCTTCTCGCGCCATTCGTCGTCCACGCAACCAGCAATCCGGCAACCGAGTGGCCCACGCCAGTTCATACCTCAGACAGC
>JAABTX010000137.1 GCA_011389655.1 Thioalkalivibrio sp. | reverse complement strand
GGGTGCCGGACGCGATCCGACTCCACTTCGCCGGCCGGCTGGCTTGCCAGACGCGGAACGCGGAGGGACTCCAGGCGCTGATCGCCGGCTATTTCGAGGCGGATGTTCGTGTCGACGAGTTCGTGGGGCAGTGGGTGCCGCTACCGGAGCAATCGCGTTGTCGGCTGGGGCAGTCGCCGGAGACGGGCACCCTCGGCCGTACCGCCATCGCCGGTGAGAGGGTCTGGGATCGCGGGCAGAAATTCCGGATCACCATGGGGCCCCTCGCGATGGGCGCCTACCGTGAACTGTTGCCTGGCGGCGAACGTCTGCCGGAGTTGATCGAACTGGTGCGATCCTATGTCCACGATGAGTTCGTCTGGGATCTGCGCCTCATCCTCGAGGGTGGAGAAGTGCCGCCAATGGTGCTGGGGAAGACCGGCCATCTGGGCTGGTCGACCTGGCTGTCGGGTGAATCGTCCGGAGGGGACGTCGACGACCTCCTCTTCGACCCCGTGGCGGTGTGCAACTGATATGGCGTTGAACGCCGGGAGAATACGACCATGGCAGAAATCAACAGAGCGAAACTGTTCGGCAAGCTGAACCCGATCGGCTACAAGGCCATCGAGAGCGCCACCGTCTTCTGCAAGATGCGTGGCAATCCCTACGTGGAACTTGTGCACTGGCTCCATCAGATCCTGCAGCTGCGGGACTCGGACCTGCACCGGATCATCAAGGAGTTCGATCTCGAGCCTTCACGCCTGGCGCGAGACATCACCGAGGCCCTCGACCGGCTGCCGCGTGGCGCCACCTCCATCTCCGACCTCTCGGCCCACGTCGAGGAGGCCGTGGAGCGGGGCTGGGTCTATGGTTCGCTCATGTACGGCGAATCGCAGGTGCGGACCGGTCACCTGATCGTCGGCACGGTCAAGACCCGCACCTTGCGCAGCGCGCTCCTCGACATCTCGAGGGAGTTCGAGAAGGTCAAGGGCGAGGCGCTCAGTGACCGTTTTGCGGAGATCTGCAGCGGTTCTCCGGAAGAAGCCATGCGCGCGGCCGACGGCTCGGCCATGGGCAGCGCTGCGCCGGGCGAGGCGAGCGGCGCCATGGCGCCGCCGCAGATGGGCAACCAGGAAGCGCTGCAGCGCTTCTCCGTCGACCTGACCGAGCGGGCGCGCGCCGGCGAGATCGATCCCATCGTGGGCCGCGACGAGGAGATCCGCAAGATCGTGGACATCCTCATGCGTCGGCGGCAGAACAACCCGATCCTCACCGGTGAAGCCGGGGTCGGCAAGACGGCGGTGCTCGAGGGTTTCGCCCTGCGCATCGCCGCGGGTGACGTCCCCCCGCTCCTGAAGGACGTGTGCCTGCGCTCCCTGGACATCGGGCTGCTGCAGGCCGGTGCCAGCATGAAGGGCGAATTCGAGAATCGCCTGCGCCAGGTCATCGAGGAGGTCCAGTCGTCGTCGCAGCCGATCATCCTGTTCATCGACGAGGCCCACACGCTCATCGGCGCCGGCGGGGCGGCCGGGACCGGTGACGCGGCCAACCTGCTCAAGCCGGCCCTGGCTCGCGGCACGCTGCGCACCATCGCGGCGACGACCTGGGCGGAGTACAAGAAGCACATCGAGAAGGATCCCGCGCTGACGCGCCGCTTCCAGGTCGTGAAGATCGAGGAGCCCACGGAGGAGAAGGCGATCCTCATGATGCGCGCCATGGCCTCCACCCTCGAGCAGCACCATAAGGTCCAGGTCCTCGACGAGGCCCTGGAAGCCGCCGTCCGGCTGTCCAACCGCTACATCCCGGACCGCCACCTTCCGGACAAGTCGGTCAGCCTGCTCGACACGGCCTGCGCCCGCGTCGCCATCAGCCAGCACGCGGTGCCGGCAGCGGTGGACGATTGCCGGCGCCGCATCGAGGCGCTGGAGACCGAGATCGCGATCATCGGGCGGGAGGGCGCCGTCGGTGTCCAGACTGGCAATCGCGAGGCCGATGCGCAGGAGAAGCTGACGGGCGAGCGCGCCCGGCTCGAGGAGCTCGAGGCCCGCTGGAGGGCGGAGCAGGAACTGGTGGAGAAGATCCTCGACGCTCGCAGCAAGCTGCGCGGCGTTGCCGGCAAGGTCGAGGGTACCGACAGCGATCTCGAGAAGGCGGCCGAGGACGGGACCGATGGCGCCGCCATCGCCGTCGCCAAGGTCGAGGAATTGACGCTCGAGCAGCGCGAGGAGTGCCTCGGTCAGCTGCAGGAACTGCAGGCGAACCTGACCCTGCTTCAGGGCGAGGCGCCGCTCATCCTGCCGAGCGTCGACGAACAGGCCGTGGCCACCATCGTGGGCGAGTGGACCGGGATCCCCGTCGGTCGGATGGTCAGCGACGAGATCGAGAACATCCTCAGGCTCGACGTCAGGCTGGGCGAGCGCATCATCGGCCAGAACCATGCCCTGGAGATGATCGCCCGCCGCGTGCACACCTCGCGGGCCAACCTGGACCACCCGGGCAAGCCGGTGGGCGTCTTCCTGCTGGCCGGACCCTCGGGCGTGGGCAAGACCGAGACCGCCCTGGCCCTCGCCGAGAACCTCTATGGCGGCGAGCAGAACATGATCACCATCAACATGAGCGAGTTCCAGGAGGCGCACACGGTCTCCTCGCTCAAGGGTGCGCCTCCGGGGTACGTGGGCTACGGAGAGGGCGGCGTCCTCACCGAGGCCGTGCGCCGGCGCCCCCACAGCGTCGTGCTCCTGGACGAGGTCGAGAAGGCCCACCCGGACGTCCACGAGATCTTCTTCCAGGTCTTCGACAAGGGACGGATGGAGGACGGCGAGGGCCGGTCGATCGACTTCAAGAACACCTTGATCCTGCTGACCTCGAACGTGGGCTCGGAACTGATCATGAACATGTGCAAGGATCCCGAGCTGCTGCCCGACGCCGAGGGCATGGCCAAGGCCCTGCGTGAGCCCCTGCTGAAGACCTTCCCCGCCGCGCTGCTGGGCCGCCTCGTGGTGATCCCCTACTACCCGCTGAGTGATGAGATGGTGGCGACGATCTCTCGCCTGCAACTGGGACGGATCGCCAGGCGGGTCCAGGAGAACCACGGCGTGCCCTTCATCTACGACGACGAGGTGGTCGAGCTGATCGTCAGCCGCTGCACCGAGCTGGAGAGCGGCGGCCGGATGATCGACGCGATCCTCACCAACACCCTGCTGCCGCGGATCAGTGAGGAACTGCTGACGCGGATGATGCAGGGACGGCCCGTCGCGAAGGTGCACGTCTCGGTGGACGGCAGTAACTTCGAGTACAACTTCGAGTAGAGTCCAGGCCGGGCGCCGCCGGTGGCGCCTCGCCCTTGTAAGGAGCGATTCAGATGCAGTCAGACAGGCCAGTGTCGGTCTCCAGTCCTCTTGGCGACGACGTGTTGCTCTTCTATCGGCTGACCGCAAACGAGGCACTCGGGCGCATGTTCGAGTTCGAACTCGGCGTGCTCAGCGAGGACCACGGTGTCAAGCTGGAGAAGTTGCTCGGCCAGGCGATGACCGTTCACCTCGACCTGGCCGGGGGGGGGCAACGCCATTTCCACGGAGTCGTCAACCAGCTCTCGTCCCTCGGTTCGGTGGGGCGCTATGCGCACTACGGCATCCGGTTGCGACCGTGGCTCTGGTTCCTGACCCGCACCACCGACTGCCGCATCTTCCAGGCCATGTCGGTCCCGGAGATCATCAAGCAGATCTTCCGGGACTTCGGCTTCTCGGACTTCGAGGATTCGCTCAGTGGAACCTATGAGGCCTGGGACTACTGCGTGCAGTATCGCGAGACGGCGTTCGATTTCATCAGCCGCCTGATGGAGCAGGAGGGCATCTACTACTACTTCAAGCACGGGGCGACCAAGCACACCCTGGTCCTTGCCGACTCCTACAGCTCGCACGAAGCCACGCCCGGCTACGAGCAGATCCCCTTCTTCCCGCCCGAAAAGAGCAAGCAGGCCGACTTCGACCAGTTCACCGAGTGGCGCATCTCGCAGCGGGTCCAGTCGACCTCCTATACCCTCAACGACTTCAACTTCGAGGCGCCCAAGGGGGATATCAAGGCCTCCGCCACGGCGGCCAAGAAGCACTCGGGCGCCGACTACAAGATGTACGACTACCCCGGCTCGTACATGGACACGGGCGTGGGCAACAACTACGTCCGCTATCGCATGGAGGAGTTGACGGCCGGTTACGAGACCTACTCGGCCGCCGGAACCGCGCGCGGACTCATGGCCGGAGGCCTGTTCAGCCTCATGGACCACCCGCGGGACGACCAGAACAAGGAGTTCCTGATCGTCGCGGCCACCCACACCATCGAATCGGGCAGTTACGAGGCCGGCGAGTCCGGCTCCGGCGAGCTGGGATACTGGGGCGGCGTCGAGGCCATCGATGCGCAGGTGCCCTACCGCTCGCGGCGCACGACCGCCAAATCGGTGGTCCAGGGGCCGCAGACCGCCGTCGTCGTCGGGCCCTCGGGCGAGGAGATCTGGACCGACAAGTACGGCCGGGTGAAGGTGCAGTTCCACTGGGACCGCTACGGAACACAGGACGAGAACAGCTCCTGCTGGGTCCGCGTGGCGCAGGTCTGGGCCGGCAAGAACTGGGGTGTTGTCCATCTTCCCCGGATCGGCCAGGAGGTGATCGTCGACTTCCTCGAGGGCGATCCCGACAGCCCGATCATCACCGGCCGGGTCTACAACGCGGACCAGATGCCTCCCTACGGGCTCCCCGACAACAAGACCCAGTCCGGGATCAAGAGCCGCTCCACCAAGAGCGGCGACGCCACGACCTTCAACGAGATCCGCATGGAGGACAAGAAGGGTAGCGAGGAGCTGTACATCCACGCCGAGAAGGACGAGAACATCGTCGTGGAGAACGACAAGTCCGAGGACGTGGGGCACGACGAGGCGATCACGGTGGGGAACAACCGCACCGAGTCGGTCGGTGTCAACGAGACACTCTCGGTGGGCTCGGACCGGTCACGGACCGTCGGCAAGAACGAGACGGTGTCCGTGGGCTTGACCCGGACCCACAGCGTCGGCGTGAACGAGATGATCAACGTCGGCGCCGCCCAGGAGGTGACGGTGGGCGCGGGGCGCGCGCTGACGGTGGGCGCCGAGCAGGTGACGACCATCGGCAAGGAGCATACCGAGACGGTCGGCGACGACCACACCCTGAGCATCGGCAAGAACCAGGCGGAGAGCGTCGGGGAGAATCGGACGGTGGACGTCGGCAA
>JAABTX010000015.1 GCA_011389655.1 Thioalkalivibrio sp. | reverse complement strand
GCCCGTGATCGCGGCGCAGGCGCAGGCCCGCGAGATCCATCAGCTGCGTGTTGCCGCCGGGACTGTTGCAGAACAGGAGCCTCCTGAACCCGGCCGTGGCCACGGCCCTGCCGATCTGGCGGATCTGTGCACTCGCGGTCTCCGGGTCCAGGCTCAGGGTTCCGGCGAAGGCCTCGTGCTCCATGCTGGTACCGATCGCCACCGGTGGCAGCACGACCGCCAGGACCCCTTCGGCCAGGTGTTGGGCCGCCGCATCGAGCAGACCCAGACCGATGTCGAGATCGGTCGACAGGGGAAGGTGCGGACCGTGCTGCTCGATCGCGGCCAAGGGCAGCACGACCACGGGATCGCGCGCGGCGAGCGCCCGGAGCTCCGGCGAGGTCAGGTCCTGCCAGTGTACGAAGCCATCGGTGCTCATGGACGCAGCCTTCCCCCTGGCAGCCGAGGTGTCAAGGGGACCGCGCGGTGCCGTGGGCCGGCGCCTCGCTCGGCAGCGGCCTGCCCAGCCGGGCGTAGACGTCACCTGAACGCAGTCCGCCGGCGCCTGCCTCCAGCCATGCCCTGATCCCTTCGACGTCCTGCCATCGGTGGAACAGGAAACGGCGGCCCTCTCCGGCGATCGCGTTGAATTCGTAGTGTCCCAGCGCCTCGAGCTGCGCCACCGACTCCAGTGCGACCTCCAGCGCTCCGGCCACGAACTCGAAGGACAGTGCTGGCACGGGCCGGCTCAGACCGGCGAGCACCTCGGCCTCGAAGCCCTCGACGTCGATCTTGCAGAAGTCGGGCAGTCCGTACTCGGCGATCAGCCGATCGAGGGTCGTCAGGGGCACGCGCACCGATTCCTCCCAGGAGACCTCCCGGAACGATGCGTTGCGCCCGTGCAGCTCATCCTGCCACGCGCGCGAGAGCGTGGAGACGGTTGGGGTCCGCCGGCTGATCGCCAGAGTGGCCTCCCCCGATTGCCGGCCGACCGCCTCCTGACGCAGGACCACACCCTTCCGCGACCCCACCAGGCGGCGCAGCCATCGGAAGAGCTGGGGTTGTGGCTCCAGGGCAACCACGCGGGCGCCGAGACCGGAGAAGGCACGGGTCCGGTCTCCGAGATGAGCCCCGACGTCGAAGACGAGCGCCCCCGCGGGCACGAAGGGCCGGTACAGACGTCGCAGACCCGGCTGCCGCCCCGGCCGCCAGTAGATCACCAGCGAACGCAGGACACCGAGATGGCTCTGCCAGTGCATCCGATGCGCGCCTTGCCGACCGCGTTCAGGGGACTGGCTGCTGGCTGGTGGGCCATGCGGAGAGTTCGGGATCCGTGGCGTACGGCCGCCGCCCCCGAACTCTCCGCATGGCCACTAGAGCCCGCGGGCGTCGAGATAGGCCTGGAAGTCGTCCTTGAGCTCCGGGTGCTGCAGCGCAAGCTCAACGTTGGCCTGCAGATAGCCCAGCTTGTTGCCGCAATCGAAGCGTTTGCCCTCGAATTCGTAGGCGGTCACGCGTTCTTCCTTCAGCAGCTCCCCGATGGCGTCGGTGAGCTGGATTTCGCCGCCCGCACCGGGCTCCTGCTTGTCCAGCAACTCAAAGATGCGGGGGGTCAGGATATAGCGGCCGACCACGGCCACGTTCGAGGGCGCATCCGCCGGACTGGGCTTTTCGACGATGCCGCGCACGTCCCAGAAACCGGCCTTGTCCGTCATGGCCGGGTCGATCACACCGTACATGTGGGTATCCTCGGGCGGGACCTCCTCCACGCCGAGGACGCTGCACTGGTTCTCCTCGAAGCGCTCGACCATCTGGGCGGTGGCGCCCTTGCCGTCGTTCACGATCAGGTCGTCGGCAAGGATCACCGCAAAGGGCTCGTTCTGCACGATCGGATGGGCGCATGCCACCGCGTGTCCGAGGCCCAGTGCATCGGTCTGGCGGACGTAGACGCAGGTGACTTCCGGCGGAACGATATTGCGCACCAGTTCGAGCATCTTGTCCTTGCCCCGCTCCGCGAGTTCCGTCTCGAGTTCGTAGGCCTTGTCGAAGTGGTCGGGAATGGAGCGCTTGTTGCGCCCCGTGACGAAGACCAGGGTCTCGATACCCGCGGCGACGGCCTCTTCCGCCGCGTACTGGATGAGGGGCTTGTCGACGATCGGCAGCATCTCCTTCGGGTTGGCCTTGGTGGCCGGCAGGAAACGGGTGCCCATCCCGGCGACCGGAAACACGGCCATGCGGATACTCTGCGGTTTCTTCGTCATGTTGCCTCTGGTTCTTGTCGTGGCTGACGGGGCGGCGCATCCGGGGATGCGCCGCCCCGGTTGCCCGTCAGTCGAGCTCGATGAGCTCGAGGTTCATCTCGACGGTACGCTCACCGATCCCGGAAACCCGGGTCAGCTCCTGCAGCGAACGGAAGGGCCCGTTCTCCTCCCGGTAGGACACGATCGCCGCCGCCTTCGCGGGACCGACGTTACTGAGCTCCGACAACTGCTCGGCGGTCGCGGTGTTCACGTTCACGGGACCCGCGGCCCAGGCCGCGGGAGCGGCGACCAGGAACAGGATCAGAACGGCAAGAGTCAGCTTTTTCATCTGAAAACCTCCATGTCTGTGTCGATAGGGCGGCGCCATTCCCGGCGCCAACGGTATCCTAACGCGCCGTGCCGGCCCGGGCAAACCCCTGCCCGCGTTCCCCCCTACCCCGGAATCTCGCGCAGGATCGCCGCAACCGCCTCGGCGGGATCCGCGGCCTGCGTGATCGGTCGCCCGACAACGATGTGGCTCGCACCGTTGGCGAACGCCGCGGCTGGCGTCATCACCCGCTTCTGGTCGTCGCCGCCACCACCGGCCGGACGGATTCCCGGGGTCACGAGCCACGGGGTATCCCCGAGCTGCGCCCGCAGGGCCGGCGCCTCCCGGGCCGAACAGACCAGACCGTCCAGTCCCGTTCGTGTCACTGCGAGGTCGGCCAGTCGCAGCACCTGCTCCTGCGGGCTGCAGTCGATGCCGATACCCCGCAGGGTCGAGGCGTCGCTCGAGGTCAGCACCGTCACCGCGATCAGCCGGGTCTCCGGGCGCACCTCGCGGACCGCGTCGCGGGCCGCCGCCATCATCTCCAGACCGCCGCTCGCATGCAGATTCACGATCCACACCCCGAGCCTCGCCGCCGCCCGGCAAGCTCCAGCCACCGTATTGGGGATGTCGTGGAATTTCAGGTCCAGAAAGACCCGGAACCCGCGCCCTTGCAGCGCTTCAACCAGCCCGGGACCCGCGGCCACGAAGAGTTCGAAGCCCACCTTCACCGCGCAGGCGGCCGGGTCCAGCCGACCCGCCATCGCTTCCGCGCTTCGACGGTCGGGATAATCCAGTGCAACAATCAGTTGTGGATGACTTTGAATGTTCATTCTCGTCACACCTGAAAGGTCTGATTGGGGGGTTGATCGAGATCGAGATCCATTCCCCGCAGGGTGTCCCACCGCCTGCAGCTCGGACATTGCCAGACGTGCGCGCGTCCCTGATAGCCACAGTTGCTGCACTGGTAGAGCGGCTGACTGCGCAGCTGGTCCATCAGCGCCTTTTCGAAGGCGGCAAACTCGCTGCTGTAGGTGTGCACGGCCGGCAGGATCTTCATCCAGCGGACCGCCTCCAGCAGCCCCGAGGTCGGAACCGGGCGCTGCGCGAGGATGCGGTGCAGCTGCGTCAACGCCTCGTCCAGGCGGTTGGTGCGACGATAGAGCCGCATCAGCGCGATGCTGGCGACGGTGATCTTCTGCTCGTTGGCCAGGGTCCGCAGGGTGTCCTCGAGGTTCACCGAGCCACGGGGCAACGAGGCGCTGAGGTGCAATCGCTCGAGCTTGGGCACCACCAGCGTTGCCAGCGCCGGGGTCCGCTCCACCGCCTCCCGTTCGAGCTGGATGGACAGCGGGATGTCGCCGCTGCGCTCGGCCACCTGGGCCCGTAGCAGCAGTGCCCGGGACAGCCCGGGACAGAGCGTCATCGCCCGGTCCACGTGTTCCAGCGCCTCGCCGATCCGCTCCCGCGCCAGTTCCTCCTGCGCCAGCTCGCATTCGTAGTGCGCAATGCGCAGTGCCGCGGACGCACCCCCCTGGTCCATCAGCCGCATTCCGATCTCGATGGCCTGGGGCCAGTCGCGCTGCGTCTCGTAGACGTTCTGCAAACCCTCCAGCGCTCGCAGACCGACCGAGGGCGAATCCATCAGCTCCCGGAACACGCCCTCGGCCCGGTCGAAGACACCGGCCAGCATGAAGTCGCGCCCGGCCTCGTACATCGCCTGTGCCCGCTGGGCATCGGTCAGCGACGGCCGCGCCGCCAGGTTCTGGTGGATCCGGATCGCCCGGTCGACCTCGCCGCGCCGACGGAACAGACGGCCGAGGATCAGGTGGGTCTCGAAGGTCTCGTGATCGATCTCGACCACTTCGATGAATGCCTGCAGCGCGCGGTCGGTCTGGTCGTCCAGCAGATAGCGGACGCCCTCGAGGTAGCGGTCCAGTGGAGGCTCGCGCACCGGCGGCCGCCGGGCCTCTGCATAGCGTGCGGCATACCAGCCGCTGGCTGCCGCCACCGGCAGCAGCAGCAGGAGCCATTGACCGGTCATGACGGAATCAATGATCCGATTCCGCGAAGGCCTGGTTGACTCGTTCGCGCAGTTCCTTGCCGGGCTTGAAATGGGGCACGTGCTTCCCCGGGAGGGCGACCCCCTTGCCCGTCTTCGGGTTGCGGCCGATGCGCGGCGGTCGGAAATGCAGGGCGAAGCTGCCAAAGCCCCGGATCTCGACACGGTCGCCGTGAGCAAGCGCCTGGCTCATCCGCTCCAGAACCGCCTTCACGCAAAGCTCCACGTCCTTGCCCGGAAGATGGGGGGTCTTCTCAGCAAGCCTGTCAATGAGTTCCGATTTCGTCATCATAACCCCCGGGTTTTTCTATTGTTGTTCGCCGACGGACGGACGCGACCGGCGTTGCCGCGTCGGCTGATCGCCCCGGCAGTCCCGGACTGGCCGACCTGGAAGGAATGGAGCTACCGTGCCGCCAGTTCCCGGGACGCGGTGCTGCCGGGGCGGACATCCCCGATGCCCGACCCAGGCAGCCCCCCCTGACGCAACTCAGTCGGACTTGCCCCGCATCTTTTCCTTCAGCAGTTCGCCGAGCGAGGTGGTCGCAGTGGTGCCCGTGCTGCTGTAGTCCTGCACCATCTCCGCCTCTTCCTGGAAGTCCTTCGCCTTGATCGAAAGGCTGATCGCACGGGTCTTCTTGTCGACGCCCATGAACTTGGCCTCGACCTGATCACCGACCTTCAGCACGCTCCGGGCATCCTCCACGCGATCCCGCGAGATGTCGGCCGCCCGCAGAATGCCGTCGATGCCATCGGCCAGTTCCACCACGGCGGCCTTCGCATCCACTTCCTTCACGACGCCGGAGACGACGCTGCCCTTGGCATGCTCCGCGACGAAGCTGGAGAAGGGGTCGCGATCCAGCTGCTTCAGGCCGAGCGAGATGCGCTCGCGCTCGGGATCCACCGACAGCACGACCGCCTCCACTTCGTCGCCCTTCTTGAAGTTCCGGATGGCGTCCTCGCCCGGAACCTGCCATGACAGGTCGGACAGATGGATCAGTCCATCGATACCGCCTTCGAGACCGACGAAGACCCCGAAGTCGGTGATCGACTTGATCACGCCGCGGACCTTCTCCCCACGATTGTGGTTCGCGGCGAAGTCCTCCCAGGGGTTCGGCTGGCACTGCTTCATGCCCAGCGAGATGCGGCGCCGCTCCTCGTCGAGATCAAGGATCATCACCTCGACCTCGTCACCGATCGCAACGGCCTTGCCGGGGTTCACATTCTTGTTGGTCCAGTCCATCTCGGAGACGTGCACCAGACCCTCGACTCCGTCCTCGATCTCCACGAAGCAGCCATAGTCGGTGATGTTGGTCACGCGGCCGAAGATCCGGGTGCCGGTCGGGTAGCGCCGGGTGATGTTCTCCCACGGATCCTCGCCCAGCTGCTTCAGGCCGAGCGAGACGCGCATGCGCTCGCGGTCGAACTTGAGGACCTTCACGTCCACCTCGTCACCGATGTTGACCACGTCGGAGGGGTGCTTGACCCGCTTCCAGGCCATGTCGGTGATGTGCAGCAGGCCGTCGATGCCGCCGAGATCCAGGAACGCGCCGTAGTCGGTGAGGTTCTTCACGATCCCCTTCACCACCACGCCTTCCTGCAGGTTCTTCAGCAGCTCCTCGCGTTCGGCGCTGTACTCCTGTTCGACCACCGCGCGGCGCGAGACCACCACGTTGTTGCGGCGGCGGTCGAGCTTGATCAGCTTGAACTCCAGTTCCTTGCCTTCGAGGTATGCGGTGTCGCGCACCGGGCGCACGTCCACGAGCGAACCGGGCAGGAACGCGCGGATGTCGCCGAGTTCAACGGTGTAGCCGCCCTTCACCTTGCCGGAGATCTGGCCAACGACGTACTTCTCGTCCTCCATCGCCCCCTCGAGGCGGTCCCAGGCCTTGGCGCGCTTGGCCTTTTCCCGCGACATGCGGGTCTCCCCGAAGCCATCCTCCGGGGTCTCCAGGGCGACCTCGACCACGTCGCCGACCTGGACCTCCAGTTCCCCCCGCTCGTTCATGAACTGTTCGGTGGGGATCACCCCCTCGGACTTCAGTCCGGCGTTGACCAGGACCACGTCGGGCCCCACGTCGATGACGGTGGCACTGAGAATGGCACCCGGCTGCATCTGGGTGTAGGCCATGCTCTCTTCGAGCAGTTGCGCAAAACTTTCACTCATGGATTTGTTGAACCTGTGCTTGGACGGTCTGCGGCGGGATGCCGCACCCGGGTTTTGGTTGAACAACCCCCGTTGCAACGGGGATGACGGAGAACGGATTCAGTACGTACTTCGCAAAAAACGTCGGTTGCCTTCATCTCGATTCACGGGAGGAGAGAATGCCGGTCAGGCGTTCCCGGACCATCGTCACCACCTTGTCTACGCCGACTCCGGTGGTATCGAGGATCCAGGCGTCCGGTGCCGGCTTCAGCGGCGCCGCCGCACGCTCGGAATCCCGACGGTCACGGGCCTCCAACTCTTCCCGAAGGGCGCGAAGGTTAGCACTAAGTCCTTGTTCCTTCAACTGCTTGTAACGCCTGTGTGCGCGTTCTTCCACGGAGGCGGTCAGGAACACCTTCAGATCGGCGTCGGGAAACACCACCGTCCCCATGTCGCGGCCGTCGGCGACCAGCCCTGGCGGGACCGCAAAATCACGCTGCCGCTGCAGCAGCGCCGCTCTCACCTCGGGAATCGCGGCCACGACCGAGGCATCGCTTCCCGCGGTCTCGGTGCGCAGAAGATGGTCGATCTGTTCACCTTCAAGCCACGTCTGCACCAGTTCTCCCGCCCCCGCGACGCGGAATTCAACGTCCAGATCTCTTGCAATATCCGAAAGTTGCGCAATATTTGAGAGGTCGACACCGCGCTTTCGCGCCGCAACGCCGACCAGCCGGTACAGCGCACCGCTGTCGAGCAGGTGCCAGCCGAGGGATTCCGCCAGCCGCTTGCTGACCGTCCCCTTCCCGGCGCCGCCCGGCCCGTCGATCGCAAGGACCGCGGTCATGTGCTCCGGATCTCCAGCCCGGCCCTCGCAGCGAGTCCGGCGAAGTCGGGAAACGAGGTCGCGACGTTGTCGCAGTCGCGGATGACGATCGATCCTCGCGCGCGCAGTGCGGCCATCGCGAATGACATCGCGACCCGGTGATCACCGTGACTCGAGACCGTCCCGGCGTCGAGGATACCCCGACCCTGGATCCGGATCCCGTCCGGCAGGACCTCGCAGCGGACCCCGAGAGCGGAGAGCCCGTCGGCCATCACCTGGATCCGGTCGCTCTCCTTCACCCGCAGTTCCTCTGCGCCGGCCAACACCGTCTCCCCCTCGGCGCACGCCGCGGCAACGAACAGGGCGGGAAACTCGTCAATCGCCAACGGCACCAGCTCCGGCGGTATCCGGACGCCGCGCAACGGCGCCGAGCGCACGTGCAGGTCCGCGACCGGCTCGCCCCCGATCTCGCGTGGCTCGCGGATCTCGATCGAGGCGCCCATCAGGCGCAGGATATCGATCGCGCCGGTGCGGGTCGGATTCACGCCGACGTGGCGAAGCAGCAGGTCCGATCCCTCCGCGATGCTGCCGCCGACCAGAAAGAAGGCCGCCGAGGACATGTCGGCCGGCACCTCCACCGCGCGTCCCGTGAGCCGACCGCCGCCCTGCAGGCAGGTTCGGCGACCGTCCCGGTGCAGATCGTAGCCAAAGCCCAGCAGCATCCGCTCGGTGTGATCCCGCGTGGGCGCCGGCTCGGTGACGCAGGTCTCGCCGTCGCTCCAGAGACCTGCCAGCAACAGCGCCGACTTCACCTGGGCGCTGGCCACGGACAGCGTGTGCCGACGTCCGCGCAGGCGCTGGCCGCCGTGCACGTGCAGCGGGGGCGTCCCGTTCTCCCCGGTGTCGATCCGGGCGCCCATCTCCGCCAGTGGGTCGGTGACCCGGCGCATCGGGCGACGGCCCAGCGAGGCGTCGCCGACCAGGACGCTGTCGAAGGGTTGCCCGGCCAGCACCCCGCACATCAGCCGCATCGCAGTACCGGAGTTACCCATGTCCAGAGGTGTCTGCGGTTCCCGCAGACCGTGCAGGCCAACGCCGTCGATGATCAGGGTATGACGTTCCCGTCGCTCGATCGGTACGCCCATCGCCTGGAAGGCGACGAGCGTCGCGAGGCAGTCCTCGCCATCGAGGAAGCCACTGACCCGGGTGCGACCCTCGGCCAGCGCGCCGAACATGATCGACCGGTGCGAAATCGACTTGTCGCCCGGCACCCGGAGGTCACCGCGCAGGGAACCGCCCGGCTCCACACTGAAGGTCGTGGTCATCTTCTCACTGATCCAGTTGTGCCTGCATCTTCTCGCTGAAGCGGTCCCGTGCGTCCTTGGCGAAACCGAAGCGCGCCTCGAGCTCCGCGCCGTCGCCGCGGGCGATCACCTGCCGAAGGCTCTCCAGATCGCCCTGAAAGCGCTCCAGCATCTCCAGGATCGCGTCCCGGTTGGCGAGGCAGATGTCCCGCCATACCACCGGGTCGCTGGACGCAATCCGGGTGAAGTCGTGGAACCCGCCCGCCGCGTAATGGAAGATCTCGTCGCTCTCGCTCATCCGCGCCAGCGATTCCACCAGCGCGAATGCGAGCACATGAGGCAGGTGGCTGGTCGCCGCCAGCACGTGGTCGTGGTGGGCCGGGGTCATGAACTCGATCCGCGCGCCGGTGGCCCGCCACATGTCGGCCACCCGCTCCGCGGCCAGCGGGCTGGTCTCGTCAGCCGGGGTCAGGATCACCAGGCGGTCCCGGAACAGGCCCGGAAAGGCGGCCCCGACACCGCTGCGCTCGGTGCCCGCGATCGGATGACCGGCGACGAAGTTGCGCGGCAGCCTCCCGAATCCGGCCCGAACCGCGTCGAGCACCGCCTGCTTGCTGCTGCCCACATCGGTGAGCACGGCCTCGGACGGCCAGTGCTCCGCGATCGCCGCGGACAGGTCCTGCATCGATCCGAGCGGCACCGCGAGCACGCCGACGTCCGCCGCGGCGCAGGCCTGCGCGGGATCGGTGGTCCAGCGGTCGATGACGCCCAGCCGCTGCGCCTCTGCCAGGTTGGCCTCCGAACGCGAGCAGCCCACCACCTCGGAGACCGCCCCGGCGGCGCGCAGCGCGAGCGCCATGGAACCGCCGATCAGGCCGACCCCGAAGATCACCAGCCGCCCGATCACGCCTTCAGCACCACGTCCAGCGCCCGGAGGAAGCGCTCGTTTTCCTTGGGAGTGCCGACCGTGACCCGCAGGTGAGTCGGAAGTCCGTAGTTCGCCACCGGGCGGACGATCACGCCCTCCCGCAGCAGGCGCTCGTAGACCGGGCCGGGCGCCTCGGCAATGTCGAAGGTGAGAAAGTTGCCCACCGACGGAATGAAGCCGATGCCCCGCTGCCGCAGACCCGCGCCGAGCTGCTGCAGACCGTCCCGGTTCATCCGGACGCTCTCCGCGACATGACCGGTATCGCTGATGGCCGCCAGACCCGCCGCCTGCGCGAGGGTGTTCACGTTGAACGGCTGGCGCACCCTGTTCATCAGCTCCGCGACCGCCACCGAGGATACCGCATACCCCAGCCTCAGGCCGGCCAGGCCGTGGATCTTCGAGAAGGACCGCGTCACCAGCAAGTTCGGGAAGCGCTGCAGCCAACGCGTGGTGTCCGGGTAGTCGGGGTGCTCCACGTACTCGGCGTAGGCCTCGTCGACCACCACCAGCGTCTCGGCCGGCATCTGCGTGATGAACCGCTCCAGCGCCGTCGCGGTTAGCCACGTTCCGGTGGGGTTGTTCGGGTTGGCCACGAACACCACCCGCGTGTCGGCATCCACCTCGGCCGCCATCGCGTCCAGGTCGTGACCGTAGGGCTGTCCGGAATCCGCCGGCCGCGCCGCCGCCGCGCGTCCCTCGGCGGCGACGGCCTGCACCACCAGCGGATAGACCGCAAAGGCATGCCGCGAATAGACCGCGTTGCGCCCGGGCGCGAGCCAGGTTCGGGCGACGAGTTCGAGCACCTCGTTGGACCCGTTGCCAAGCGTGACCTGTTCCGGGACCACGCCGTGCCGTTCGGCGAGCGCCTCCTTCAGCGCGAGGCCATTGCCGTCCGGGTAGATGTGCAGGTTGCCCAGGGCCCGGCCGGCGGCCTCGACCGCCCGCGGGCTCGGGCCCAGCGCATTCTCGTTGGAGGCAAGCTTTACCGCCTCGAGGATTCCCAGCTCGCGTTCGAGGGTCTCGACCGGCTTGCCCGGCTCGTAGGGGCGCAGCGCCTGGACGCCGGGCACCGCGAGTGCAGCAAAATCAACCATGTTCCAGCCCTTGTGTAGTCCGCGGCCGTGGCGGCACGGCGCCCGGGCGTCGGGATTGGAGCGGACCGGTGTGCACTAGGTCGCCGCCTGGGGGTAGCTGCCAAGGATCTTCAGCATGTCCGCCGACTCGCGCAGTGCCTCCAGGCAGGCGGCCACCGCCGTGTCATCGCGGTGCCCGATGAAATCCAGGAAGAACACGTAGTCCCAGTTCACACACCGGGAGGGCCGCGATTCGATCCGGGTCAGACTGATCCCGGCCTCGGCGATCGGCTTCAGCAGACCGAACAGGGACCCGGGCCGGTTTGCGGTGCTGAGCATGATCGAAGTCCGGTCACGGCCGGTCCTGCCCGCCTCGACCCGGCCGATGACCAGGAACCGGGTGGTGTTGTCGCCGCGGTCCTCGATGTTCTGCGCCAGTACCTGCAGACCGTAACGCTCGGCGGCCGCGTCGCTGGCGATCGCGGCTGCCCCGGCCGTCCCGGCCGCGTTCTGCGCCGCCAGTCCATTGCTCGAGGCGTGGCGCCGTTCCGCCCCCGGCAGTTCGCGGTCGAGCCACTGTCGGCACTGCGCGAGCGCCTGGGGATGCGCCATCACCAGGCGCACATCCTCCAGTCGCTCGCAGCGGGACAGCAGATGGTGCTGCACCGGAAGGATCACCTCGCCGCAGATCAGCAGCGGGGATTCCAGGAAGCAGTCCACGGTGTGCGTGACCACGCCCTCCGTGCTGTTTTCAATCGGCACGACCCCGAAATGGGCGCGCCCGGATTCCACCTCGCGAAAGACGCTGTCAATGGAGACCAGCGGCTGGAGCGTCGCCGCCTGGCCGAAATGCTTGCGCGTGGCAAGGTCGGTGAAGGTCCCCTCGGGGCCGAGAAAGGCCACGACCAGCGGTTCCTCCAGCGCCAGGCACTCCGACATGATCTCGCGGAAGAGCCGCACCACCGCGTCGCCCGGGAGCGGCCCGGTGTTCTGCTCACGGACCTGGCGCAGGATCCCCGCCTCGCGTTCCGGGCGGTAGAACGCCTCCCCGCCCTGGCGCCGCTTCACCGTCGCAACCTCGACCGCACAGCGCGCCCGCTCGTTCAGCAGACGCAGGAGCTCGGCGTCGAGCGCGTCGATGCGCTCGCGCAGCTGCTCCAGTTCCGCCGAATCCACCACTACAGGACCCGTGCGCGCAGGACCCCGTCGATTGAGCTGATGGCCTCTGCCGTCGCGGCATCGACCTCTCCTTCGACATCCAGCAGGGTGTAGGCGAGGTCGCCGCGGGACTCGTTGACCATGTGCACGATGTTCACGTTCTTCTGGCCAAGTGTACGCGAGATCTGGCCGACCCGGTCCGGGAGATTCCGGTTCACGATGGCGAGCCGGGTATCGCCCTTGCGCTCCAGTGCCAGGGTCGGCAGGTTCACCGCATTGCGGACGTTTCCGTTCTCGAGGTAGTCGCGCAGCTGGTCCGCGACCATCACCGCGCAGTTTTCCTCGGACTCCACCGTCGAAGCCCCCAGGTGCGGCAGCGCGATCACCCGCGGATGCCCGATCAGTTCCGGCGTCGGGAAGTCGGTGACGAAGGCATGGATCCGCCCCTCGTCCAGCGCCGCGCAGATGGCCGCATCGTCGACCACGCCCTCGCGGGCGAGGTTGATCACGACCGCCCCGCGCTTCAGCGAGCGCACGCGCGTCGCGTCCAGGATGTTGCGGGTATGTTCGTTCAGGGGCACGTGGAAGGTGATCACGTCGGCGCTGGCCGCCACCGCGTCCACCGTGCGGGCACGGTCGACGTCGGCCTCCAGGCGCCAGGCGCTCTCCACGGTGATCTTCGGATCGTAGCCGACCACGTGCATGCCCAGTGCCCGGGCGGCATTGGCGATCCTGACTCCGATCGCCCCGAGCCCAATCACCCCGAGCGTGCGCCCCGGGAGCTCGAAGCCGACGAAGCGCTTCTTGCCGTCCTCCACCCGCTTCGTGAACTCCGGGTCACTGCCGTCCAGCCCCCGGAGATACTCGGCCGCCGGGATCAGGTTCCGCGAGGCCAGGAGCATTCCCGCGACCACCAGCTCCTTGACCGCGTTCGCGTTCGCCCCGGGGGCATTGAACACGGCGACGCCACGGGCAGACAGCGCATCCACCGGGATGTTGTTCACGCCGCTGCCGGCGCGCCCGACGGCCTGCACCGAATCCGCGACGGGGGTCGCGTGCAGGTTGTGCGAGCGCAGCATGATCGCGTGCGGGTCGGCGAGCCCCGACGCCACCTCATAGGTCTCCCGCGGAAAACGGTTGAGACCGCGCACCGCGATGTTGTTGAAGGTCTGGATCCGAAACATGGGTGCCCTCTGTTCAGGCATGGCGTTGTTCAAAGTCGGCCATGAACTCGATCAGCGCGTCCACCGCGGCCTCCGGCACCGCATTGTAGAGACTCGCCCGCATGCCGCCCACGGAGCGGTGTCCCTTCAGCCCCGACAACCCGGCCTCTGCCGCCTGCTTCAGGAAGCTGCCGTCGAGGGCCGCGTCGGCCAGGATGAAGGGCACGTTCATCCATGAGCGCGCGGCGACATCGACGGGATTGCGGTAGAACTCCGAGTTGTCGACGAAGTGATAGAGCTTTGCCGCCTTGCGCTGGTTGACCTCGGCCATCGCCGGCAGACCGCCCTGCTCCAGGAGCCATTCGAAGACCAGACCCGAGAGGTACCACGTGAGCGTCGGTGGTGTGTTGTACATCGAGTCGTTGCTGGCCTGCAGCGCGTAGTCCACCACCGCAGGCACGGGGCCGGAGCTGCGTTCCAGCAGATCCCTGCGCACGATCACCAGCGTCACCCCGGCGGGACCGATGTTCTTCTGGGCACCAGCATAGATCACGCCATAACGCGATACGTCCAGGGGCCGCGAAAGGATGGTCGACGACATGTCGGCCACCAGCGGTACCGCGCCGGCATCCGGCACGAAGTGAAACTCGACGCCGCCGATGGTCTCGTTCGGCGTGTAGTGCAGGTAGGCCGCATCCGGGTCCAGGCGCCATTCGGACCGGTCGGGAATCGAGGCGTAACCGCTGTCCTTGCTGCTCGCGACCACGTTCACGGTCCCGAATTTCTGCGCTTCCTTGATCGCCTTCACCGACCACGCTCCGGTGTCCAGGTAGTCCATGCCCTGCCCACCGGGCTGGAGGTTCAGCGGCACCGCTGCAAACTGACCCGTCGCGCCGCCCTGCAGGAACAGCACCGCGTAGTCGTCCGGCACTTCCAGCAGCCTGCGGACATCGCTCTCCGCTTTTTCCGCAATCTCCATGAAGATCTTTCCGCGATGGCTCATCTCCATCACCGACATGCCGGCACCGCGGAAATCCATCCACTCGGACCGGGCACGCTCCAGCACCGGTTCGGGGAGCGCGGCGGGACCCGCGCTGAAGTTGAAAACTCGATTCATTCCTGGTCTCCATTGGCCCGGGGCGAGTCCGCCCCGGCGTCTCCCGTGGGTTTCGATGCACCGGTCTCCGGACCGTCTCCGGTCCCGCCGCCGTCTTCGGCCTCGTCCTCGGGTTCGTCCTCGCCCTGCAGCCGCTCGACCCGGGCGAGTTCCACCAGCCGTTCGCCCTCAGACAGCCGGATCAGCCGCACGCCCTGGGTGTTGCGCCCGATCAGCGGGATCTGTTCGACCGGTGTCCGGACGAGGGTCCCCCCATCGGTAATCAGCATCACCTCCTGGTCGTCGAGGACCCGGGCCGCGCCGACAAGCATCCCGTTGCGGTCTCCACACTGGATCGCGATCACGCCCTGCCCGCCGCGCCGGTGCAGCGGGAATTCGTCGAAGCGGGTGCGTTTCCCGTAACCGAACTCGCTCGCGAACAGGGCGGCGCCCTGATCCACGATCAACAGCGCGATCACCCGGTGCGGATCCTCCATGCGCACGCCGCGCACGCCGCAGGCGGTGCGTCCCATGGCCCGCACGTCCGTCTCCGGGAACCGGACCGCCTTGCCGGCCGAGGTCACCAGCATCACGTCCTGGTGGCCGTCGGTCAGGGCGACATCCACGAGCTGGTCTCCCTCACGCAGATCGACCGCGATGATGCCGGTGCTGCGCGGTCGCGAGAAGTCCGTGAGCGGCGTCTTCTTCACGGTGCCCGCCGCAGTCACCATGAACACGAACTGATCCTGCGCATAGCCGCGCACCGGCAGGATCGCGTTGATCCGCTCTTCCGACTCGAGCGGCAACAGGTTGACGATCGGCTTGCCCCGTGACGCCCGGCTGCCCTGCGGGAGCTCGTAGACCTTGATCCAGTAGACGCGGCCGCGACTGGAGAAGCACAGGACGGTGTCGTGCGTATTGGCCACCATCAGGCGGTCGATGAAGTCTTCCTCGCGGAAGCTGGTTGCGGCCTTGCCCCTGCCGCCCCGGCGCTGGGCGCGGTAGGCGGTGACGGGCTGGTACTTCACGTATCCCGCGTGGGACAGCGTGACCACCACGTCCTCCTCGCCAATCAGATCTTCCAGCGTCAGGTTCGCGTGGGCGGCGCGTATCTCCGTCCGGCGCGCATCGCTGTACTGCTTGCGCACCGCCAGCAATTCGTTGCGGATCTCCTCCTGCAGGCGTTCCCCCGAACCCAGGATATCCAGCAGATCCTCGATGAGGTCCAGCAGCCCCCCGTATTCCTCCAGGATCTTGTCCTGCTCGAGACCGGTCAGGCGGTGGAGACGGAGATCGAGAATGGCCTGGGCCTGGGCCTCCGACAGCCGGTAACCGTCGCCGGTCAGGCCGAACTCCGGGGACAGGTCCTCCGGGCGGGAGGCATCCGCCCCGGCCCGGTCCAGCATCCCCGTGACCGCTCCCGGCTCCCAGGTGCGCGCGAGCAGACCGGCCTTCGCCTCGGCGGGGTTGGCGGCCGCCCGGATCAGCGCGATCATCTCGTCGATGTTTGCCAGCGCGACCGTCAGGCCCTCCAGCACATGGGCTCGTTCCCGCGCCTTGTGCAGGTCGAAGATGGTGCGTCGGGTGACCACCTCCCGGCGATGACGCAGAAAGGCCTCGAGGATCTGCCGCAGGTCGAGCAGCTTCGGCTGCCCCTCCACCAGCGCGACCATGTTGATGCCGAACACGTTCTGCATCTGCGTGTGCATGAACAGGTGGTTGAGCACCACTTCCGGCATCTCGCCGCGCCGGAGCTCGATCACGATGCGCATCCCCTCCTTGTCGGATTCGTCGCGCAGTTCGCTGATCCCGTCGAGCCTCTTCTCCTTCACCATCTCGGCGATCTTCTCGATCAGCCGTGCCTTGTTGACCTGGTAGGGCAGCTCGGTGACCACGATCGCCTCGCGCTGCCCGCCCTCCAGCGGCTCCGTGTGGGTGCGCGAGCGGATGTACACCCGCCCGCGCCCGGTGCGGTAGGCGTCCCGGATGCCGTCGGCGCCGTTGATGATCGCAGCGGTCGGAAAATCCGGCCCCGGCAGATGGTCCATCAGGCCGTCGATGCTGATGTCCGGATCGTCGATCAGGGCGACACAGGCATCCACCACCTCGCCCAGGTTGTGGGGCGGGACGTTCGTGGCCATGCCCACCGCGATGCCGGCGGACCCGTTCACCAGCAGGTGCGGGAACCGCGCCGGCAGCACGGACGGCTCGCGCTCCGAGCCGTCGTAGTTGTCGGCAAAGTCGACCGTCTCCTTGTCGATGTCGGCCAGCAGTTCCTGCGCGATGCGCGCCATGCGCACCTCGGTGTAGCGCATCGCCGCGGGCGCGTCGCCGTCCACCGAGCCGAAGTTGCCCTGCCCGTCCACCAGCATGTAACGCATCGAGAAGGGCTGCGCCATGCGCACGATCGCGTCGTACACCGCGGAGTCGCCGTGCGGATGGTACTTGCCGATCACGTCGCCCACCACGCGCGCAGACTTCTTGTAGGGCTTGTTGTAGTCGTTGCCGAGCTCGCGCATCGCGTAGAGGACGCGCCGATGCACCGGCTTCAGACCGTCGCGCACATCCGGAAGCGCCCGTCCCACGATCACGCTCATCGCGTAATCGAGGTAGGACTGCCGCATCTCGTCCTCGAGATTGACCGGGAATATTTCCTTGGCGAATTCAGCCATCGGCGAGCGTGGACTTCCAGCGGTGGTAAACGCGCAATTCTACCATACCGCGGCCGGTGCGGCGCGCGAACGCGTCCGGGTTCACCCCTCCACAGGCTCCCGCAGGGCGGCGAGCCCCCCGCGGTCGGGCCGGCGCACCGCGCCCTGCTCGGTGACGATCACGTCGATCAGTTCGGCGGGGGTCACGTCGAAGGCGGGGTTCCAGGCGCGCGCTCCCGCCGCCGCGACGGTCTGCCCCCCCAGCCCGAGCACCTCGGATTCGGCACGCATCTCGATGGGTATCGCCGAACCGTCCGCGATCCCGAAATCGATGGTGCTGAGCGGTGCCACCACCATGAAACCCGCACCGTGCGCCCGGGCCAGCAACGCAAGCCCGTAGGTGCCGATCTTGTTCGCGGTATCGCCGTTGGCCGCGATGCGGTCCGCCCCGACAACCACCCAGCCGACCCGCCCGGACCGGAGCAGGCTCGCCGCGGCGCCCTCGCACAGCAGCTGCACCGGGATCCCGTCGCGCAGCAGTTCCCAGGCGGTCAGGCGCGACCCCTGCAGCCACGGACGGGTCTCGTCGGCGAAGACCTCGGTGATCCGGCCCTCGGCCCAGCTCGCGCGGATGACACCGAGTGCGGTCCCGAAGCCCCCCGTCGCCAGCGAACCGGTATTGCAATGGGTGAGCACCGCCCGCCCGGGATCGACCAGGGCCGCACCGATCGCCCCCATGCGCCGGTTCGCGGCGATGTCCGCCGCCAGCATCGCCTGCGCCTCGGCGAGCGTCGCCGAACAGGCCTCGGCGACGGAGCCGCAGCCTGCAAGCACCGCCCGCATGCGGTCGAGCGCCCAGAACAGGTTCACCGCGGTGGGGCGCGCCGCCGCGAGCCGTTCGACGGCCGCCTCCACCGGCGGCCGCCAGGGCGCGGCATTGCGGTCCCGCGCCCGGTCGCAGGCCAGCACGACACCAAAGGCCGCGGTGATGCCGATCGCCGGGGCACCGCGCACGACCATGTCCCGGATGGCGTCCGCGACGGATGCCGGATCCTCATAGGCGTTCTCGCGGGATTCCGCCGGCAGGAGCCGCTGATCCAGCAGGTAAAGCCTTCCGTCGTCGAAACGGATCGGGCGAATGGTGTCCGGAGCGGGGCTGCTCATGCGCTCATTCTACACCGGACATCCGACCGGATAGCGATGGCACGGGCCCGCCTTCGAAGGGTCGGCAGGCCGCTGGCAGCAGCGGCTCCGCAGCCACCGGCGGGTGCCAGAAACGGCGGTGCTCCACCCGGCTCCCCCGTCCGAGCCGGATGCCCTCCGGCATGGTCTCCAGCCACACCATTCCGCGCTCGCGGGTGTCGAACAGCGGCACGCACGCATCGTCGAGGCGGTCCCGGACCTCGGGCGCAGGGTGCCTGAAGCGGTTGTCGAAGCCGCTGCTGACCCAGGCAACCGCCGGCCTCGCGGCCTCCAGCAGGCCGCGTTCCAGGACGCCGGCGGCCCCGTGATGCGGGACCAGCAGCACGTCAGTGCGAAGACGGTCTCCCGCCGAGCGCACCAGCACGCTCTCCCCCAGCCCCTCGAGGTCCCCTGTCAGGAGCAGACGTCCGTGCGCTCCGCGCACCGCGAGCACGCAGGAGGCGGTGTTGCCATCGCCCCAGTGCGGGGGCGGGTGGAGGGTCTCGAAGAACACACCGTCCCATTCCCACGACAGGCCGCCCTCGCAGGCTGTCTCGGCGCGATGTGCGGTCTCGTGCCGGCTCAGCACCTCCGCCACCGGCAGACCGGCGAGCACCGCCTCCACGCCGCCGCGGTGATCCCCGTGCTCGTGGCTGACGATGACCCGGTCGACGCTGCGGACGCCCAACCGGCGCAGGGCGGGAAGCACGACGGCCGCTCCGGAATCGAAGCCGTCTTCCCAGGCGGGGCCGGCGTCGTAGACGAGTATGTGACGGCGGGTCTGCACCACCACGGCAAGCCCCTGGCCAACGTCCAGCATCTCGGCCCGGAAGTCGCCGGGCGCCAGCCGCGGTGCCGCCGGCAGCAGCAACGGCAGACACGCGACCAGCATCCAGGGCGCGATCCGCCGCCCTCTTGGCAGCAGCGTCAGCAGCGCCCCGATGCCCGCGAGCACGGCGGCGGGCCAGGCAACCGCCATCTCGCTCACCGCGGCAGGCCACTCCACCAGCAGCGCGAGGACACGCAGCAGCAGGGCGAGCCAGGCGTCGGCCCACCAGAGCAGCGGCGCCCCGAGCGGACTCCAGACAACGGCCAGCGCCGCGCCGGCCAGAAGGAACGGCAGCACCAAAAAGCTCACCAGGGGCACCGCCACCAGGTTCGCGATCGGAGCGATCCACGACCCGAGCTGGAACCACGTCAGGCTCAGAGGCAGCAGCGCCACCGCGAGGATCACCTGGATACGCAACCATCCGTAGAGGCCGGGTTGTGTCACCCGACCCTGGAGCAACAGCAGGATCACCGCCACGGCCCCAAAGGAGAACCAGAAACCCGGGGCCAGCACGCTCGCAGGCCACAGGGCCACCACCGCCACCACAGCGGCTGCATAGACTCGCCACGAGAGCGGATCCCGCCGCGCCAGAAGGCTCGCGCTGAACAGGATCAGCATGACCAGCGCCCGCTGGGTCGGGATGCTGAAGCCGGCCAGGGCCGCATAGGCACCCGCCGCGCCAATCGCTGCGAGGGCGCCGAACCAGCGCAGCGACAACCAGCGGCGTACACGGCGCTGGCGGCGCCACGCCAGCTGCGCCAGCAGCAACGCGAATCCCGCCACCAGGCCCACGTGCAGGCCCGAGATGGCGATCAGGTGATTGGTCCCCGAATGCAGGAACAGCCGCCACTCCTCCGCCTGCATGCCGCTGCGTTCGCCGATCACCAGCGCCTCCATCACGCCGGGATGCCGGGCGTCGGGGTAAGCGGCCCGGATCGCGTCCCGTATGTCCGCCCGCAGCCGGTGCAGCGAAGCCTTGGGTACGTACTGTTCCCCGCCCCGCTCCACCCATTCCGGCTCGCCGCGCAGGCTGGCCGTCCCGTGGATGCGCTCGCGGTACAGCCACGCGGCGAAATCGAAGCCTGCGGGGTTGTGACTTCCCCGCGGCGGCCGGAGTCGCAGCCGGAGCCGCACCCGATCGCCCGCCTGCAGCCGGGGCTCGGCCGGAAAGACCGTCACCCGCAGCCGTTCGGCCAGGAACTCCGGCGGCGCGTCGATGATCCCGGTGACGCGGAGCAGGACCCGTGTGCGCCGCTCGGAATGGTCCGGAAGGTCGGTCACGACGCCGCGGACCGTGACCTCGGTGCCGGTCATCTCCAGCGGGACCGCCCGTTCGAGCCAGGCCTGCGCCTGCCCCCCGGCGAGCGACACTCCGAGCAGGAATCCTGCCGGAATGCGCAGCACCCGGACCGGCAGTGCAAGGAGGACCCCCAGCGCCGCGAGGGCCATCCACGGCCAATCGGGCAAGGCCGGAAGCAGGTGAAGGGTCAGCGACCCGCCGGTCAGGGCGGCGGCGAACGGAATCACGGTTCCCTGCCCGCGCGATCGGAAATATCATGCCGGGAGGCACTCCACGCGGCGGAGCGGTAACGCCGTCGCCTGCACAGCCGGCGATCCGCCGCGCGCAGAGACGCACCCGCCCGCCCATGTCGAAGAATCTCGTCAAGAAATGGTTCCCGGCCTACGAGTCGGTCCGGGGGCATCGCGCCCTGGAGATTCTGGGTCCGCGCCTGCGCGCGCCTGATCTGTGGCATCTGAACCGGCGCTCCGTCGCTGGTGCCTTTGCCGTGGGACTGTTCGTCGCCTTCCTGCCGATACCGATGCAGATGCTGCTGGCCGCGGTGATCGCGATCTGGGTGCGCGTCAACCTGCCGGTATCGGTCCTGCTGGTCTGGGTATCCAATCCCCTGACCATCCCCCCGATCCTGTATACAGCCTACACGATCGGTCGCTGGATTCTAGGCGAGCCCAGGCGCAGCCTGCGCGTGGAGCTGACCCTGGAGTGGGTCACCGGGGAACTGCTGACGATCTGGATGCCGCTGATGATCGGCAGTCTGGTGCTTGCCGTCGTGGCCTCGGCCAGCGGGTATGTGACGATTCGCGTCCTCTGGTGGCTCAGCGTGATCCAGCGCGTGAAGCTCAGGCGTGCCCGACTGCGCCGGCGACTGTTGAAGAGCCAGCACAACCCCTACCGGTCGAAACCCGACTCCGATCAACGGTGACCCGAGGAGCAGGGGCAGCCGCCTCCCGGACCATCGTCCTGCGCGATGGCGCGGGGCAAAGGCCCGCAACGCTCAGTCGGCCTCCGCCAGCACGCCGTCGACGAGGCGCACCGTCCGCTCCATCCGCTGCGCCAGCTCGCGGTCGTGGGTCACCAGCGCCAGCGCGCTGCCGTTGGCGCGATTCATCGCCTGCAGCAGACTGAATACCCGCTGCGCCCGTTCCCGGTCCAGATTGCCGGTCGGCTCGTCGGCCAGGATCACCGCGGGCTCGGTCACCATCGCCCGGGCGATCGCCACCCGCTGGCGCTCACCACCCGACAGCTCCGACGGCTTGTGGTCGCCCCGGTCCGCCAGATCCACCCGATGCAGCCATTCAGCCGCCTCCAGTCGGGCCTTGCGCGAGGTCTCCCCACGTATCATCAGCGGGATCGCGACATTCTCCAGTGCGGTGAACTCCGGCAGCAGGTGATGGAACTGGTACACGAAGCCGATGTGCAGGTTTCTCAGGATCCCGCGCCGCGCGTCGCTCATGCGGGCCCAATCCTGTCCCAGGATCGACACCTGTCCGGCGGTCGGCAGATCGAGGCCGCCGAGCAGCTGCAGCAGCGTACTCTTTCCGGAGCCCGACGCACCGACGATCGCGAGCTGATCACCGCGATGGATCTGCAGATCCACGCCCCTGAGGACGCTGACGTCCAGGCTGCCTTCCCGGAAACGCCGTTCCAGGCCGCGCGCGTCGAGTACCGTTTCGCGTTCACTCATAGCGCAGGGCCTCGGCCGGGCGGGTCCGCGCCGCGCGCCAGGCCGGGAACAGGGTTGCCAGCAGCGTCAGCCCGAAGGCGAGCCCGCTGATCCGGATTACATCCTGAACGCGAAGTTCACTTGGCAAGTCGCTGATGTAATAAACATCCGCAGCCAGGAATTCCGTGCCTGTCAGGCGCTCGACGAAGGGCACGACCACGTCGATGTTCAGCGCCAGACTGACGCCCCCGATCACCCCCAGCAATACCCCGACGGCCCCGATCACCACGCCCTGGACGATGAAGACCAGCATCACCGCGGAGGGCCTGAGCCCCAGGGTCCGCAGGATCGCAATGTCCGGCTGCTTGTCGGTGACGAGCATCACCAGCGTCGAGACGATATTGAAGGCCGCGACCGCCACGATCAGCGACAGGATGATGAACATCACCACCTTCTCCATCTGGATTGCGCGGAAGAGGTTGGCGTGCTGCCGGGTCCAGTCCGAAACCCGGAACAGGCCATCGAGGGACTGCGCCACGTCGCGGCTGACCGCTCCGGCCTGCATCATGTCCGTCAGCCGCAACCGGAGCCCGGTCACCCCCTCCCCCGTCTGAAAGATCGCCCGGGCGTCGTCCAGCTGGATGAAGGCGGTGCCCCGGTCGAACTCGTACATGCCGACCTCGAAGACACCCGCAACCGTAAAACGCCGCATGCGCGGCAATACCCCGGCGGGCGTCACCACGGCCTGCGGCGCCATCAGCACCACCGTATCGCCGACCCGGACGCCCAGCTCGAGGGCGAGCTCGCTGCCCAGCACCACCCGGAACGTCCCTTCCTCGAGCGCGTCGAGGTCTCCACGCACCATGTGCTCACCGATCCGGCCGACCTGCCGCTCCGCCTCCGGATCGATGCCGCGCACCAGCGCTCCGGAGATGTTGCCCAAGGCACTGAACATCGCCTCGCCGGCGACATAGGGCGCGACCGCCTCCACCCGCGGATCGGCCGCTTCCACCTGGCGGGAGAGCGTCGTCCAGTCGCGCAGCGCGCCGTCGTAGGCCTGAATGGTCGCATGCGAGGCCATGCCCAGGATGCGTTCGCGCAGCTCGCGCTCGAACCCGTTCATCACGGAGAGCACGGTGATCAGCGCGGTCACGCCCAGCACAAGCCCGATCATCGACACGACCGAGATGAAGGAAATGAAGTGGTTGCGCCGCTTCGCCCGCGTGTAACGCAGGCCAATGGCGACCGGCAGGGGCTTGAACATGCGGGAATCATGCCAGAGAGGCCGCCGGGGCGCACGGACTCCCCCCGCCCTCGCCGGCAACGCCCCGTGACCTGCAGCTATCCTCTCGCGCCGCGGCCAATGCTATGATTCCACGAGATCGTCGATTAGGAGAGTGCGCATGCACCGGAGAACGATGGCACGTTGGATGCTGACCGCTCTGCTGGCCCTGCTGGTGGCGGCCCCTGCCCACGCCGAAATCCTGCGGATTGAACCTGGCGTGTACTCCGTGATTCAGGAGCCCAGTCTGCCGGTACGCGGCCAGCACCAGAGTCACGTGGTGGCGCGCTACGGGCAGCCCCTGGAGCGCCACGCCACCGTCGGAGGCAACCGACCGCTGCACCCGCCGATCACGCGCTGGGACTACGACGGCTTCTCGGTCGTGTTCGAGGGTCCCCTGGTGCTCCACAGTGTGATACATGGTCCGCACACACCGCCGCCGCGGTGAATCCGGCACCCGGCGCAACACGCCGCCTGCCCGCCGAGTGGGAGCCGCAGAGCGGGGTTCAGATCACCTGGCCCCACGCCGGAACCGACTGGGGTCCGCGCCTCGAGACGGTCGAGCCCGTGTTCGCCGCGATCGCTGCCGCGATCACCCGGCGCGAATCCCTCCTGGTCGTCTGTCAGGGCGCCGATCATCAACGCCATGTCCACGCTCACCTGGCCCGCTGCGGCG
Organism: Thioalkalivibrio sp.; assembly: GCA_011389655.1. Taxonomy (GTDB): domain Bacteria; phylum Pseudomonadota; class Gammaproteobacteria; order Ectothiorhodospirales; family Ectothiorhodospiraceae; genus Thioalkalivibrio. The sequence continues at coordinate 19,655 of JAABTX010000015.1, read as the reverse complement.
CGGATCTCGCGCGGGTGCAGACCGGCATCGCGCCTGCTGACGACACCTGGGCCCGGGACCACGGCCCGATCACGGTGATCGAGCACGGCCAGCCGAGGCTGCTCGACTTCGAGTTCAATGGCTGGGGCCGCAAGTTCCCCTCCGATCGTGACAATCTCCTGACGCGGAACCTGGCCGAGCAGGGCTGCTTCGGCGGCACGCCCGTGGAGCCGGTCGACCTGGTGCTCGAGGGCGGCAGCATCGAGTCCGATGGCACCGGCACGATCCTCACCACCAGCCGATGCCTGCTGACACCCACGCGCAACCCGGGTCGGTCCCGCGAGGCGATCGAACGGCAGCTGCGCGCAGAACTCGGGGCCGAACGGATACTCTGGCTGGAACACGGCCACCTCGAGGGCGACGATACCGACGGCCACATCGACACCCTGGCCCGCTTCTGCGACCCGGCGACGATCGCCCATGCCCACTGCGGAGATGCGGACGATCCCCAGCACGCGGAACTGGCACTGATGGCGGACGAACTCGGAAGACTGCGCACGGCCCAGGGCACACCCTATGCGCTGGTTCCGCTGCCGCTTCCGGCCGGGATTCACGCGGACGGTCAGCGGCTGCCCGCAACCTACGCCAACTTTCTGGTGCTCAACGAGGCGGTGCTGGTACCCATCTACGGGGACCCGGCCGACACGGTCGCGCTGGAGCGGCTCGGTGCCGCATTCGCCGACCGCAGCGTAACCGGCATCGACTGCCGTGAACTGATCCGGCAGGGTGGCAGTCTCCATTGCCTGACCATGCAGTTCCCGTTCGGCGTGCTCCCGCAATGACGATCATCGCAAGACATCGCACGCGGTCTTCACCTGACGAGGTTCCGGCGGCCCATCCCCCATGCAAGTCGCACTGATCCAGCATCGCAACGCCATCGATCGCGCAACCAGCCTTGCGGAGACCGCTGCCGCGGTGGCGGAGGCCGCCCGGGGCGGGGCACAGCTTGTGGTGCTGGCCGAACTCCACACCGGCCCCTACTTCTGCCAGGTGGAGGCACCCGCCGAATTCGACCGCGCCGAGCCGATCCCGGGGCCCTCTACCGCGGCGCTCGGGGCGATGGCCCGGGAGCACCGCGTGGTGCTGGTCGGCTCGCTGTTCGAATATCGCGCGCCGGGCCTCTATCACAATACCGCCGTTGTCCTGGAACGCGATGGCGGGATCGTCGGCCGCTACCGCAAGATGCACATTCCGGACGACCCGGGCTACTACGAGAAGTACTACTTCACACCGGGCGACACCGGCTTCAACCCGGTCGACACCTCGCTCGGGCGGCTCGGCGTGCTGGTCTGCTGGGACCAGTGGTATCCGGAGGCGGCCCGCCTGATGGCCCTGGCCGGCGCGGAGGTGCTGATCTATCCGACGGCGATCGGCTGGGATCCGGCTGACACCCAGGCCGAGCAGGAGCGCCAGCGGGACGCCTGGATCACCGTCCAGCGCGGCCACGCGGTAGCAAACAACCTGCCGGTGCTCGCCTGCAACCGCACCGGCTTCGAGCCGGACCCCTCCGGCGCGTCGGCGGGCGCCGAGTTCTGGGGCTCGAGCTTCGTCGCGGGTCCGCAGGGGGAGCTGCTGGCCCGGGCCGGCAGCGAGACCGCCGAGATCCTGCGGGCCGAGATCGATCCCTCGCGCACCGAGCGGGTACGCCGCCAGTGGCCCTTCCTGCGCGACCGGCGCATCGATGCCTACGAGGGCCTGCTGCGCCGTTACATCGACTGAACCCGGCGGGGGCACGAGGATCCAAAGCACCCCAACCACTCCAAGGAGGCACCCGCCATGGACCTGAGCCCCACCACCAACGTCGGCAACATCGACCGCGTGCTGCGTATCGTCGTCGGACTTGTCCTGCTGTCACTGGTCTTCATCGGACCCCAGACCCTGTGGGGCCTGATCGGCCTCGTCCCGCTCGTGACCGGCCTCTTCCGCTGGTGCCCCGTCTACAGCCTGCTGGGGATGAATTCCTGCAGCACTGCCCCCAGGACCTGAAACCGAGGTCAGGTTCCGCCATCCGGCAGGGATGCCGGGCGGCGGGATGTTCGGTCTTTCGGCGCGCGGCCGGTATACTGGCGCGCCACCACCCATGCGCGATCCCAACATGCCTGACGCCGCCCGAGACCCGCTGAACCCGGGGCGTCTCCCCTCTTCCGGATTCGAGACCTGGACCGACCTCGGCTTTACCGCCGCGGTGCTCGCCCTGTCGCGGGCCGCCCGGCGCTTCGACCACCCGCTGCTGGTGGTGACGGAGAGCAATGAGGCGGCAGACCAGCTGGCCCTGGAATGGTCGTTCTTCGCCGCGGACAGCGAGTTGCCCGTGTTGCGTCTGCCCGACTGGGAGACCCTGCCCTTCGACGTGTTTTCGCCGCACGAAGACATCGTCTCCGAGCGCCTGCGTACCCTCTACCGTCTGCCGTCCCTGCAGCGCGGACTGGTCATCGTGCCGGTAGCCACGCTGATGCAGCGCCTGCCGCCCCGCCAGTGGCTGATGGGCAATTGCCTGGTACTGAAGGTTGGCCAGCGGCTCGACCGGATGCAGCTGCGCGAAGCCCTTGCCGACGCCGGATATGCGCCGGTGCAGCAGGTGCTCACCCATGGCGAGTTCGCGATGCGCGGCGAGATCCTGGACGTCTTCCCGATGGGTGCGGAGAATCCCGTCAGGGTCGAATTCCTTGACGACGAGGTCGATTCCCTGCGCCACTTCGACCCCGAGTCGCAGCGCTCGACCGGACGCGTGGAGGCGCTGGAGATCCTGCCGGGCCACGAGTTTCCGCTGAATCCCGAGTCGGTGAAGGCCTTTCGCGGGCGCTACCGGGCCCGCTTCGCGGGCGATCCCTCCCGGCACGCGGTGTACCGTGATGTCAGCGAGGGACTCGCCCCGGCCGGGGTCGAGTCCTACCTGCCACTCTTTTTCGAACGGCTCGACGACCTCTTCGACTACTGCATCGATGCCCGGCTGGTCCAGTTCGGTGACATCGAGGGGGCCGCTTCCCGCTTTGCCGCGGAGGTCGCGTCCCGCCATGAGCAGCTGCGGCACCAGGTCGACCGTCCGCTGCTGCCGCCGGAGGAGCTCTACCTGGACGCCGGCCATCTCGTCGAGGCCCTCGGCGGCCGGTCCGGGATCGCCCTGGGTCCGAACGCCGCGCCGCTGCCGGCTGATCGCGGCAAGCGGGTAGCATTCCGGCGGGACCCGCTGCCCGAGCTCGGCATCCAGCACGGCCGGCCTGAATCCACGGAACGTCTGCACGGCTTCCTGCGCGGACCCCAGCGCGTGCTTCTGACCGCGGAGTCCGCCGGAAGGCGCGAGGCCCTGGCGACGCTCCTGCGCGAGCAGGACATCGACGCCCAGCCGGTGACGGACTGGACGGCATTCCTGTCCGGGGATGCACCGACAATGCTCACGGTCGCCGCGCTGTCCGAAGGCTTCCAGCTGCCGGGGGAGATCGCGGTGGTGCCGGAGGCCGCGCTGTTCGGGCTTCGCGCGATGCAGTCGCGGCGCCGGTCCCGTCCGACCCGGGATGCGGATGCGGTGATCCAGAACCTCGGCGACCTCCATGTCGGCGCGCCGGTGGTGCACGAGGAAAACGGCGTCGGGCGCTATCTCGGGCTGCAGACCCTGACCATCGGTGGTCAGCCGGGAGAATTTCTGGCGCTGGAATACGCCGATCAGGCCAGGCTCTACGTACCCGTCTCCTCGCTGCACCTGATCAGCCGCTACACCGGGGCCGACAGTGACCACGCTCCCCTGCATCGGCTGGGCAGCGAACAGTGGGCACGGGCACGGCGCAAGGCCGCGGAGAAGGCGCGCGACGTGGCGGCTGAGCTGCTGGAGATCCACGCACGCCGTGCGGCCCGCGAGGGAACGTCCTTCGAGATCGAGACGCCCGACTACCATGCCTTCGCGGCCGCCTTTCCGTTCGAGGAGACGGCGGACCAGGCACAGGCGATCACGGCCGTGCTCGCGGACATGGCGGCTACCCAGCCGATGGACCGCGTGGTCTGCGGCGACGTCGGCTTCGGCAAGACCGAAGTCGCGATGCGTGCGGCCTTCGTCGCGGTGCAGAACCACCGGCAGGTGGTGGTGCTGGTTCCGACCACCCTGCTCGCCCAGCAGCACCACCAGAACTTCAGTGACCGCTTCGCGGACTGGCCGGTACGGATCGAGTCCCTTTCGCGCTTCCGCAGCGCCCGCGACCAGGCCGCCGTGCTCCAGGGCCTGGCCGAGGGCAGGATCGATATCGTGATCGGCACGCACAAGCTGCTCCAGGGTGGACTGGAGTTCAGCAATCTGGGACTGGTGATCGTGGACGAGGAACAGCGTTTCGGCGTTCGCCACAAGGAGGCGCTGAAGCGGCTGCGCGCCGAGGTGGACATGCTCACCCTCACCGCGACACCGATCCCGCGCACGCTGAACATGGCGCTGGCCGGTCTGCGCGATCTGTCGATCATCGCCACGCCCCCGCGCGAGCGGCTCGCGATCAAGACCTTCGTCAGCGAATGGAACGACGCGGTGATCCAGGAGGCCTGCCTGCGCGAGATGCGCCGCGGCGGCCAGGTCTACTTCCTGCACAACGAGGTCGAGACCATCGCCCGCACCGCGAGCCGGGTGCAGGAACTGCTGCCTGGCGCCCGCGTCGGCATTGCGCACGGCCAGATGCGGGAGCGCGAGCTCGAGCAGGTGATGCTCGACTTCTACCACCGTCGCTTCAACATCCTGGTCTGCACCACCATCATCGAGACAGGCATCGACGTGCCGACCGCGAACACCATCATCATGAACCGAGCGGACCGGCTGGGACTGGCGCAGATGCACCAGCTGCGCGGCCGCGTCGGCCGATCCCACCATCGGGCCTACGCCTACCTGCTGACACCACCGCCGAAGGCGATGACCGCCGATGCCCGCAAACGGCTCGAGGCCATCTCCGAGCTTGAGGATCTCGGTGTCGGTTTCACACTGGCGAGCCATGACCTCGAGATCCGGGGGGCCGGCGAACTGCTGGGCGCGGAACAGAGCGGCCAGATCCAGGAGGTCGGTTTCACCCTGTACAACGACCTGCTGAACCGGGCGGTGAATGCCCTGCGCTCAGGACATATGCCGGACGCGGAGACCGCGACAACCACCACAGAGGTGGAACCGGGGTTGCCGGCGCTGCTTCCCGAGGACTATGTCCCCGACGTACACACCCGCCTGATCCTGTACAAGCGCCTCGCGAGTGCGCCTGACACCACCGCCCTGCGCGACCTGGAGGTGGAGCTGATCGATCGCTTCGGTCTGCTGCCCGATCCCGCCCGGGCCCTCATGGCCGCGACCCGGCTGCGACTGCGGCTGCTGCCGCTCGGCATCCGCAAGCTGGAACTCGGACCCGGCGGCGGACGCCTCCTCTTCGGCCGGCAACCCCGTGTCGATGTCGGAGCGATGGTGCGGCTGGTACAGTCGGACCCCGGGCATTACCGGCTCGACGGGGAGAAGGCCTTCCGCTTTCACGCCGACATCGAGACCCTGGAGGCCCGCGTCTCCGCGGTGGAACAGCTGCTGAACCAGATCGCGCCCGAGCGCCAGGCCGCATGAGGAAGGAAAAGATGCCCATGAACCCGAGCCCCCGAAGACGATTCCTGTCCCGCGTCGCCGCCCTTCCGCTGCTCGCGCTGTTGCCCGGCCCAGGCGCGACCCAGGTGGGCCGCCGCTACCGGATCGAGCTGGTGATCTTCGAGCACCTGGGTCCGGAGAGCCGGGCCTTCATGGATGCCGTCGCCCGGTCAATGGCTCCCGACCTGTCCGGGTTCGCCATTGGCGAGGGGCCGATTCGACCGTCGATGGACGGATTCGAACTCGAGAACGTCGCCTCGCGCATCGAGCGCTCGGGACAGGGGCGCGTGCTGGCCCGCCTCGCCTGGGATCAGGTCGGTCGGGGCTACCAGGCCACCCCCTGGATCCAGGTGCAGGAGGGTCGGTACCTCGGACTCAGGGCTCCCGAGGGGCAGGAACGGCAGGATGACGGGGGAACGGCGGTGGCAGCCGGTCTCCGCGCCCTCGCCGCCGGGACCGAGCGCTACGAACTCGAGGGCCGGCTACGGGTCTGGGTCGGCCGGTTCCTGCATCTCGAGACCGATCTGATCTTCCACGCGACCCAGGCGGTCGCCATCGATCCCGACGCATACCCGGCGGTGCCAGTACGCGGCAGCCAGCGCATGAACTCCGGCGAAGAGCTCTTCTATCTGGACCACCCGGCGGTCGGCATCATCGCCCGAGTTACGCGCATCGACGACTGACGTCCCACGGTTCCCGGTGCTGGCCGGCCGGGCCGAATGCGTCCCCGCGCCGGTGGGCCCGGTGCGCCTGGTGCACCTCGCAGCGCTCAACGCCACTGCGGGGTGTTCTGCCAGTCCAGGATGCGATTTCCGATCGCGACCCCGAAGTCTTCCAGCAACAGCTCCAGCGCGGTGCGCTTGGGTTCGAACAGGACCATCCGCTCGATGCCGATCACCTCGTGGGCCACGAAGCGGTCATCGCCCAGACCGTCGATGAGCCCCAGGTCCAGCGCCTCGACCCCGGTCCAGACCAGGCCGCTGAAGATGTCCTCCTGCTGCTCATCCAGGCGATCGCCGCGGCCCTCGCGCACGACACTGATGAACTGCTCGTGGATCTGCCCGATGAGGTTCTCCACGTGCGCCACCTCCTCGTCCTGCAGCGGCAGGAAGGGATCCAGCAGGCCCTTGTTCTCGCCGGCAGTGAACAGGCGTCGTTCGACCCCCCAGCTATCCATCAGGTCAACCAGCCCGAAGCTGTCCAGGCGAACGCCGATCGAGCCGACGATGCTGCCCTTGTCGGCGTAGATCTCGTCGGCGGCCACCGCGATGTAGTAGGCGCCGGATGCGCCCGCGTCGGCGATCACCGCGTAAACGGGAATCTCCTCGTGCGACTCGCGCAGGCGCCGGATCTCGTCGTGGATCAGACCGGCCTGCACCGGGCTGCCACCCCCGCTGTTGATCCGCAGCATCACCGCGGAGGTCTCGTCCTGCTCGAAGGCCTCGCGCAGCGTCTTGTTGATGTCCTCGGCATTCGCCGTTGACGCACTGGCGATCAGCCCCTCGATGTCAATGACGGCTACGTGCTCCTGCGGCTCCTTGTCCCCGCCGAACAGCTCGGAAAGTCCCAGATCCCCGCCCCATACGAGAAACAGCAGGGCAAACAGGTAGGCGAGCAGCAGCAGCTTGAGGAATATGCCCCAGCGCCGCGCCCGCCGCTGCTCCGTCACCTGCGCAAGCAGCAGCTTTTCCAGCGTCTCCCGTTCCCAGTTCGATTGTTCTTCCGGATTTGAATTGGCCATGAATCCTTCCTGATTGCGTTGCTGAACAGCCGGACATGCCGGCGTGACGGGTGCGGGCCCGGCTCGCGCCGGACATCGCAAGGGACCCTGGAGCGCCCCGGAAATTCAGGTGGGGCGTCGCCCCGGCTCCAGCAGGGGCGGGATCTCGGAGAGCTCGTCAATCAGCGCTGCGGCTCCGCTGCGCCGCAGACGATATCTGTCGTGTGCCCCGTGGGTGATTCCCACCCCCAGTACCCTGAGGCTCCGGGCCATCAGGAGATCGTAGGCGCTGTCACCGATCATCACCGCATCCCGGCGATCAACCCCCAGACGATCGAGCAGGTGCGCCAGCATGCCCGGATGCGGCTTGGACGGGTGCTCGTCGGCGGTGACCGTCGCGTCGAAGTAGCCGCCCAGTCCGCTGACCGCCAGCGCCTCGTCCAGGCCGCGGCGCGACTTCCCGGTAGCCACTGCCAGCAGAAACCCGCGCTCGGCGAGGATCCGCAGAGTGGCCTCGGCATCGGGATACAGCGGCGTCGGTGTGGTGTCCCGTTCCAGATAATGTGCGCGATAGGCGCGCGTGAGTTCTCTCATGAAGACGTCATCCGCCCCCGGGTAGAGGTCCTCCGTGGCCTGCTGCACGCCGAGCCCGATGATGTCCCTGAGCTGCGCATCGCTCCGGGACTCGGCACCGATCTCCTCGATCGCGAGGTGGAGGCAGCGCACGATGCGCGCGATCGAGTCGATCAGCGTCCCGTCCCAGTCGAAGGCGACCAGCGCCAGCGCATCCGATCGCGTGCGCGGGATCATCGGCCGCCCTCCGCGAGGGTCTGCAGCACATCCTGCAGGTCGTCCGGCAGGGGCGCGGAGTAGAGCCGCTCCTCTCCCTGCCAGTCGGGAAAGCGGATCGACTGGGCGTGCAGGAACATGCGCTGCAGTCCCGCGGCCCGCGCCGTCCGGTTGGCCTCCGGGTTTCCGTAGTCGTGATCGCCTGCGACCGGGTGCCCCAGTGCCCCTCCGTGGACCCGTATCTGATGGGTTCTCCCGGTGCCGATATCGACCGCCACCAGCGTGAACTGTCCGTACGGCTCCACCGGCGTGAACAGGCTGATGGCGGATCGCGCGGTGGCGGCATCGGACTGTGCCACCGCCCGCATGCGTCTGCGGCCGGTGCCGTCCCGTTCCTTAGCGATCGGCAGATCGCAGCGTCGCGGCGGACCCTGCCAGCGTCCGGCCACCAGCGCGAGGTAGCGCTTGGCCACGTGCCCGGCGCGCAGGGCCTCGTGAAAGGCCTGCAGTCCGCGCCGGCTCTTGGTGAGCACGAGGCACCCGCTGGTCTCGCGATCCAGCCGGTGGCCCAGTTCCAGCGGTTCCCCCGGGCGCAGGAGGCGTGCGGCCTCGATGATGCCAAACGACAACCCGCTACCGCCGTGTACCGCCAGGCCGGCGGGTTTGTCCAGCACCAGGTAGTCGTCGTCCTCGTGGATGATCCCGGCTCGCAGAAGGCGCAGCACCCCATCCGGGACGTGCACCGGCGTCTCGGCACCGGCATCGGCGGGACGATCCAGGGGAGGCACCCGGATCTCGTCCCCGCCAGACACCCGGCGCTCGACCCGGACCCGGCGCCCGTTCACCCGGATGGCCCCCTTGCGCACCAGTCGGTAGACCAGGCTGCGGGGAACGCCCTTCAGCTGCCGCAGCAGGAAGTTGTCCAGACGCTGACCCTCTGCCACGGCGGGAACACTCAGGAGGATGGGACCGGAAGGCTTGGCCATCGCAAGATGCTAGCGGATTCACCGCGCGGGAAGAACCCGCGACGGTGCACGGCCGACGCGGCGGCACGCCATCGATCGTTGATGCGGAGTCTTCACAACCCGGCGGCGCTGGCTTCCCGGCTCCGGCCCGTCGCCTGAGTCCAGACCTTCTCCAGCGTGTCGGGCGGGCCGTAGAGAAAGCCCTGGACCACCGGGCATCCGAGGGACCTCAGGTACTCCAGCTGCATCTCGGTCTCCACACCCTCGACCACGATCTCCATGTGCAACCCCTGGGCCATCGCCACGATGGCGTTCACCAGGCAGGCCCCCTCCTCGCAGTTCCTGATGTGCTGCGTGAAGCTGCGATCGATCTTCAGGGTATGGATCGGAAGCTTCTGCAGATAGCTCAGTGAGGAGTAGCCGGTGCCGAAGTCGTCGATCGCGATCTGGACGCCGGCTTCGCTCAGCTGGTGCAGCTTGTCGATCACGTCCTTGCGGTCGTTGAGCAGCAGGTTCTCGGTGATCTCGATCTCCAGCAGCCCCGGCGGGAAGTCCTCCTGCCGCAGTATGTCCAGCACGCCCTCGACAAAGTCCTCGCGCGAGACCATCACGGGGGAGACGTTCACCGAGAGCCGCAGCTCCTTGCCGAAGCGCCGGCGGTGCTGAGTGAGCTCCCGGGCGGCCCGCTGCAGCGTGTTGCGGTCCAGCTCCATGATCAGGCGGCTCTCCTCCGCGATGGAGATGAATTCGGCTGGCTCGAGGCAGCCGAGCTTGGGATGTCGCCAGCGCACCAGCGCCTCGACACCGATCAGCTCACCGCGTTCAGCGTGCATCTGGGCCTGGTACACGACGAAGAACTCGTCGCGGGCCAACCCGCGGTGCATCTCCTGCTCGAGCTGCAGGCGCTGGGTGGCGCCCGCCATTTCGGGGGTGTAGAGCTGAAATCCGTCACGGCCGGTGTTCTTCACGCGGTACATGGCAATGTCGGCATTCTTGATCAGCGCGTCCATGCTGGCGCCGCCGGAGGGAAACATTGCGATGCCGATGCTCGCGCCAACGAAGATCTCGTGGCCATCCAGCTTGAACGGTGCACGGATGCTGGCCAGGATCTTCTCCGCGACCTGTGCCGCGGATTCCCAGTCCCGGACTTCCGGGAGCAGCAGCGTGAACTCGTCGCCGCCGAAGCGGGACAGGGTATCGCCCTTGCGCACGCAGTTGAGCAGGCGTTCGCTGACGGCCTGCAGCAGGCGGTCACCGACCGTGTGCCCGAGGGAGTCGTTGATCACCTTGAATCGGTCAAGGTCGATGAACATCACCGCGAGCTGATGGCCCTCGCGCGCCGCCTGGGTCAGCGCGATGTTCAAGCGGTCCTTGAACAGCGCGCGGTTCGGGAGGCGGGTCAGCAGGTCATGATAGGCCTGGAAGCTGATGAACTCCTCGGCCTCCATGCGCTCCGTGATATCGCGCGCGGTGCCGTAGGTGTGGTAGCGGCCGCCATCGTGGTAGGGGTTCTCGTCGTCCAGCATCGGCCAGATCACGAGCTCGAAATGCCTGCGCGAGCGTCCCCGGAACTTCGGCCGCAGGGCCACTTCGAGGGAACGGACCTCATCGTAGGGATGCTTCGCCTGCTCGAGAAAATACCGTCCCTTTTCCTGCTGGTCCTCCTCCATGACATCGAGCAGGGACACGCCCAGGAGTTCGTCCGGGGTGTAGCCGAGGAGCTTGCTCACGGTGGCGTTCAGGAAACTGAAGCGTCCCTGGTCGTCGAGGATGTACACGATATCCGGCGAGTGGTTCACGATCAGACGATGCAGGCGTTCCGAGCGGTTGAGGCGCACCTGGATCACCTTGTGGCTCTCCTCCAGCCGCTTCTTGCGCACCGCGTTGTTCACCGTCGCCAGCAGTTCCTCGGGAATGTAGGGCTTCTTCAGGTAATCGTAGGCACCCGCCCGCAGCGCGGTGGCGATGCCATCGAGCGAGGGATTGCCGCTGACCACGATGGTCAGGGTCGTGATCCTGCGCTCCTTCATCCCGCGCATCACCTCGTGACCATCGACATCCGGCATCGCCAGGTCGAGGAGCAGCACGTCATACTGCTTCCGCTCGAGCATTTCCAGGGCCTGGCGTCCGCCCGGTGCGGTGTCTACCTGGTATTTGTGCATGCTCAGAAGCCCGCGCAGGCTCTCGAGCATGCGGGGGTCGTCATCCGACAGCAGAATGCGGACCTCGGAGCGCGGTTCGGCTTCGTCGTCCAAACCGATCATGCATGCCCCCGCCGCTTGTCGGCCTCGGCTTCGGACGGTCTCCCGGGCAAGAGGAATTGAAACCGGGTGCCCGAGCGGTCACTGGTACAGATCATCGTGCCCCCCATCGCCTCTGTCAGCTCTCGGACCCGCGCCAGCGCCGGCTCCCCCCACGCTGACTCCGACTCCGCCGGTCCGGACCCGGGCTGCCGGGCGCGGACCGCGTCCGGCAGCCCGGGTCCGTCGTCCCTGACCTCCAACTGTACATTCTCCTGTCCGTTCATGCTCACCCCGCCCCGGGTCGCGACGAGGACCTCGGATCCCCGTTCCAGCGTCTCGCCGGCGTGACGGAGCACGTGGCGCAGCAGCGCCTGCAGGTCGCCCGCCGCCACTGTCACCCGAGGCTCGAGGCGATCGAGATCGAGCCTCAGGCTGATGCCGGCGGGGGCCAGCAGGCTGGACTCGAGTGCGGACACCACCTCCCGCACCGGCTCGTTCAGCGGCACGCCAGCGGGAGCGGCCGGCATGTCGTTCCCGGAGTCCGCGAGGACCTCCTGGATGCGCAGCGTCTCGGCCCGAATCCGGTCCAGGCTGTCGCCGGCCGACGCCTCGTTGCCGATCCGGGCCCGCAGCATCTCCAGGTGATTGTGGATCACGGTCAGTGGCGTAGATATCCGGAAACGCAGACGTTCCCTTTCCCCGGGATCGCCCACCGCAACGCCGGCCCTGCCCCCTGCTTCAGGTGTGGCACGGGCAGACAAGGCGGCGGCGATCTCCGCAGCAAGCGCCCCGGCCACACCTTCCTGGTCACCCCCGGCATCGACAGACCCCGGGGCCAGTCCCAGGACCAGGACACCGAGCATCGCCGCGCCGTGCACCAGCGGGAGACACCAGAGTTGCTCGGCCCCCATCACGCCGGCCAGCTGCCGGTCGATCACGGACGTCCCTTCACCCCGGCGCGCATCACCCCCGATCAGCGAGTCTGCCACCAGGCTTCGCCCCGGCGCGACCCTGAGCACAAAGGTCGGCTGGTCGTCGTCGTCGAGCCAGGCGCTCAACTGGCTGGCGCCGCTGTCGGCGGTGAACAGCAGGCTTCGTTCGACACCCAGCAGGCTCCTGGCCCCCGCCCGCACCGCGGCCCGTATCTCCGCCGGACCCCGGGCTTCCAGCAATTGCGACCGGCACTGTGTCAATCGCCCGGCAAGATCCAGACGCTGGCCCAGCGCACGATAGGCGCCGGACATCGCCACATCCGGTTCGACATCGGCGGTCGGGAGCCCAAGCGCACCAGCGAGCCGATCGACGTCGGCGAATACCCGCTGACGCAGCGCCCGCGTCAGTTCCGGCTCCAGGCCGAACAGCGTTCCGGCCGCATCGACGCCGGCGTCGCCGGTCGCCGCACCCGCCGCGAGTCCGCCGGCGAGATTCACGATCTTCACCAGGTGATGGGCATCGCCCACCTCTTCCGTCGACGCGAGCTGATAGCGCAGCGCATCGACCGCGAAGCCGCCGGGACACCAGCGCTCCGCCGCCCGGATCCCGAGCTCGATCTGGTCGGTCCCGAAGTGGTCGCGCTGCGCCTCAAGCAGCTCTTCCGTGACTGGATGCGAGTCAAGGGCCGCCAGGTAACCGGGCTGCTGCCGCGCGATAAGCTCGGTGGGCCCCACGCCGAGCAGAAGCCCACAGATTCGCGCCTGTTCGGGATCCCGGTAACGCGTCAGGGTCGCGAGCACCTGCGCAAGGTCGGCGGCGATCATGGCGTATCGCCAGGCCCTCTGCAGCGCGTCGAATACCGCCGGCGGCAGCGGAGCGAAGAACTGCTGCGAGATACGGGAAAGGACCAGCGCGCGCGCCGCATCCTCCCCCAGCGCGGCAACGGCGCTCTCGAGGCTGTGGCAGCCGGCCGAAGGCGCGCCGGGTTCCGCATGCGCTGCGCAGAGCAGCTCGAGCGCGAGCCCCGGATCCCGCTGGATCCAGCCCGCCACCTCCGTCTCCTCCGGCCCGGCGCCCTGCAGGCCTTCCAGGATCGCGAGGAGTACCTGGGGCAGACCCGGAACAACACCGGTGTAGCTTCGTTGCGCAACCATCACGCTCCCCGACCTTGAAGGGCACGTCCGGACTTCCCCGGCATCCGGCCCCGGGCGCACCGCGAGCCGCCCGCCCGCATGGATTTCGCGGAAAGTATATACGCAAGCGCCCCAGTTCGGTCCCCGCGCGTGGTCCGCACGCCGCCTCACCCGCGCGCCCGCGCCATGGGCTCCGCCCGCACCCGCCCCGGGAACCGTCTGTCCGATCCGCGTGGCGAAACGCGGGCCGATCTGCTAGCGTTCATGGGGAGGAGATAGAGCTTTCGCGATCCCCGGATGCCCTGCACCCGGACGATTTTCATCATCAGGCCCAGGGCGGCGCAATGGCCACGACAGATACAGGACTGCAGGCTCCCGCGGGACACGGCTCCCCGCGCGTGGTCGCTGTCGTCAGCGGCAGGGATGGTGTCGGCAAGTCGAGCGTCGTGGTTAACCTTGGCCTGGCCCTCGCCAAGGCCGACCGCCGCGTCTGCGTCTGGGATTTCGATTCCGGCCCCGGAAACGTGCTGTTTCTGCTCGGGTTGCAGCCGCGGCACAAGCTGGAGCGGATGCTGTTCGAGCAGTACCCGCTCTCCCGGGTCATGCTCGAAAGCCAGCATGGCCTCAGGCTTCTCCCCTCGGCCGGAACACTCGGACGCCACGGCCCGTTCACACCGGCGCAGGAGCGCCACCTCACCGACGAGTTCACCATCCTGGTGGAACAGTGCGACTGCTTCCTAGTGGACACGGCCGCCGGTGGCGGGGCGTCCCCCGCCTTCATCGCCTCCGCGGACCTGATCCTTCTCGTCCTGACGCCCGACTCCGCCTGTCTCGCCGACACAAGCGAACTGGTGCAGCAACTGGAGAACGAGCGCCCCGGCAGCTACCAGGTGCTGGTCAACCGTGTCGCGAACCAGAACGAGGCCTGGGAGGTCTTCAACCGCTTCAGCAGCCTCGTGCAGGAACACAGCGGTGCGAGCATGCGGCTGCTCGGCTTCGTCCCTCGCGACGAGAGTCTCAGCGCGGCGGCGATGCTGCAGCGTCCCGTTGCGTTGCTACCCGACAGCGATCCGTCGGCCCGCACCTTCCTCCGGCTGTCTGATGCGCTCGATCGCGCATTCGCCCGCCTGCCCGACCGTGACGGGTCGATCGAGTCCTGGATGCGGCGCCTGCGCTCGCTTCCGGGGCGCCCGCATCCGGCCCGGACGCAGGCAGGGACACCGGCCGACGCCCCGGCAAACGCCGGGATCGGGCCGGAGGCCGACCTGGCCACGGTCCTCGACCGGTTGCGCACACGGATTGCGGACGCACTGGACAACGATGCCGAGGCGGCCACGATCGCGGCCTGGATCGACTCCATCGCCGAGGCCTACTGGAACCGGCGCGGCGAGCCTGCGATCGACCTCTCACGATCACTGGAGCGGCTTGCCAGCGAACCCGGAAACGAGGCAATGCTCTCCCGATTGCGCGAGCTGATCGACACATCCGGCATGGCTCCCGCCCCTCCCTCTGCCCCGGATCCGCAGCAACCCGAGCCAGCGCCCGCGCCGGGCGGCCCGTCGAGCCAGTCGGCCCTTTCTCGCGCAACGCCCGCCGCGACCGGTGTGCCATCACCCGCCCGCGAGGTGCTCAGCTCCGAGGAGATGGCGGAGATCCAGCGCGTCTGGGCAATGGAGACGGATGAACTCGACCGGATGTGGGAGAGCCCGTTGCCGCTGCCGTCTGCGCCGCGCAGGGAGTACGCCCGTCCAACCAGGGCGCATTCCATCGACGTGAACCGCTTTGGCCCGCAGCAGCAGATCGTCGACATGCTGCGCAAGCGCGGCTCCACGGAGGAACCGCTGGCCGACTGGCTGCGCCGCGTCGGTGCAGGTGCCGCCCACTAAGTGGGACGTGCGGGCGTCGTCTGCGCACATGCCCGCATAGCCGCATCCGGGCCGCCCCCGCCGGGAACCACTGGCACCGGCAAGCTCCCGCTGTCCCTCGACCAACAATCTTTTTGCTTGCCAGTCAGACGTTTTTGCCCTAGATTGTCGGCCGGAACGGCGCTTTATCGACAATGGCCTTCCCTCGTACACACACCGGCATGGCCGCACCGGCCGTCCGGTCCTCGCTGCAAGCGATCGTGATACCTATTCTTCTAACCCAGTCCTGTCTTTTCCCTGAGCGCGCCTGCAAGCACCTGCTGGCGCTGTTCCTGTTGCCAGCCTGGCTGCTGGGCGGGCGACTGTCTTCAGTGGACATGTCCCGCCCCCCGCTGGCGCCCACATCCGCATCCCGGAGCGCCCTGCGCGCGCAATCGCTCGCGGAAGGCAGAGACGCCCAGACGAGTTCAATGCATGAAACGGATTCTCATCAATGCCACGCAGCCGGAAGAGCTGCGTGTGGCGATGGTCGATGGCCAGCGCCTCTACGATCTTGATATCGAACTTCCCTCTCGCGAACGCAAGAAGGCCAACATCTACAAGGCCCGGATCACCCGGGTAGAACCAAGCCTCGAGGCGGTCTTCGTCAACTTCGGGGCCGAACGCCACGGCTTCCTGCCGTTCAAGGAGATCGCCCGTTCGGCAATCGGTGCTCCCGAGGAGACCGACAAGCCGATACGCGACTTCCTGAAGGAAGGCCAGCAGTTGCTGGTGCAGGTGGAAAAGGAAGAACGCGGCAACAAGGGCGCGGCGCTGACCACCTACATCAGCCTCGCCGGACGCTACCTTGTGCTGATGCCGAACAATCCCCGTGCCGGCGGAGTCTCGCGGCGCATCGAGGGGGAGGACCGCGCCGAACTGCGCGAGGCACTGGCGGACCTGAAGATCCCCGAGGGCATGGGGGTGATCGCCCGCACCGCAGGCGTCGGCCGGACGACCGAGGAACTGCAGTGGGACCTCGACTACATGACGTCCCTCTGGGCCGCCATCCTCGAGGCCTCCTCCGAGGCGCAGGCCCCGGCGCTGATCCACCAGGAAAGCAACGTCATCATCCGGGCCCTGCGCGATCACATGCGCAACGACGTCGGCGAGGTCGTGATCGACGACGAGACCGTCTATCGCCAGGCACAGGAGTTCGTCGAGCGCGTGATGCCGAACAGCCTGCGCAAGCTCCGCCACTATGCGGACCCGGTGCCGCTGTTCAACCGCTTCCAGATCGAGGGCCAGATCGAGAGCGCGTTCGACCGGAACGTGGGGCTCGCCGCGGGTGGCGCGCTGGTCATCGATCACACCGAGGCGCTGATCTCGATCGACGTGAACTCGGCGCGCTCGACCAAGGGGGGCGACATCGAGGAGACGGCGTTTCACACCAACCTCGAGGCCGCAGAGGAGGTCGCCCGCCAGCTGCGCATCCGCGATCTCGGCGGTCTGATCGTGATCGACTTCATCGACATGAGCTCCAACCGCCACCAGCGCGAGGTGGAGACGCGGCTGCGCAAGGCCCTTGAGATGGACCGGGCACGGGTCCAGGTGGGCCGGATCAGCCGCTTCGGATTGCTGGAGATGTCCCGGCAGCGCCTGCGTTCCTCGCTGGGAGAATCCAGCCACATCACCTGCCCCCGCTGTCAGGGCCAGGGCCAGATCCGCAGCGTGGAATCGCTGGCGCTGTCCATCCTGCGCCTCGTGGAAGAGGAGGCGATGAAGGAGCGAACCAGCATCGTGCTCGCCCAGGTACCGGTGGACGTCGGCACCTTCCTGCTGAACGAGAAGCGGGATTCCCTGGCCGACATCGAGGAGCGTCACGACGTGGACATCAGCATCCTCCCCAGCAACCAGCTCCTGACGCCCCACTACACGGTGCGGCGGATCCGCGATGACGGGCAGGAGGACGAACTGGCCGGCAAGAGCTCCTATCAGTTCGTTGAAGAGACCGACACGGCTGAGGAAATCGCGGAACTGGAGCGGCGGGCGCGCCCTGATCGTCCGCTGGTGCAGAACATCCCGGCATCGGCACCACCCCCGAGCCCGACACCCGCGCGTGCCGCGGTCCCGATACCGCAACCCGTGACACAGCCGGGGTTCTTCGCACGGATCTGGGCGGCGCTCTTCCCGGCCAGCAGCATGCCAACGGAGGAGCCGGAGACTGCAGCGCCCGAGGACGATTCGAAAAAGAAACCGGTCGGACGGCCCGCACGCGGTGAACGCAGGCGCAACGACGACGAACCGGCATCCGGCGATCGACGCCGCGGAGGCCGGCGCGGCGAGCGTACGCGCAAGGACTCGGCGGAGGCGAAGCCGTCCGGCGACACGAAGACCCGCAAGGCCGCCGGCACCGGCAAGGCCCGGGACGAGCGCCCGAGCACGGAGAAGCCAGACACCGGAAAGCCCGCAGAAGCGGGCAAGGCCGCCGCCGGGAAATCCCACCCCGAAGCGGACGAGGAGGCACGGGACGAGGGCGCGCGTACCCGCAGCCGGCGTTCCCGCCGTGGCGGACGCCGACGCAACCGCAACCGTCCCGCGGGGGCGGAATCCGAGCGCAGGACCGAAGAGCAGGACGCGGGCGCCGAGCGGGACCCGCGTCCGGCATCCACCCCGGGCGGATCCGAATCTACTGCGCCACCTGCCACCGCGCGGAAGGACGATACTGCGCCGCCCGCGCCCGGGGGGGACGCGGATGCGCCCGTGAGTCAGGATGCCGAATCCGCTCCACCGACGGAGGCACCGACGCAGAAAACCGCCCCTTCCGCACAGGATGCAGGGAGCACGGTTGACGCTGATGCCGAAGACGCCGCCGAAAGGCGCCAGCGGGAGGCCCGTGCGGCCCTGGCCCGTATGGCCGCCTCGGCTGCCGCGGAATCCGGCGATCAAGGGACCGGCTCAGAGCCCGTGACCCCGGTTGCGCCCGGCGATGCCGCGGTACCCGCCCCGCCTCCGACCGCCGCCAGGCAGGCGCCGCCTCCGGCGGAACCATCCGCTGCGGAAGAGGGGAAGTCCGCTGGATCGCCGAAGCAGCCGGCCCCGGCCGAGGACGTGCCGAAAGGGAAGACCGAGGAAGGCGCGAAGTCCGTGACGGCAAAGGCGGCCGACGAAGACGAGGCGGCACAGGCAAAATCCCGACGTCCACGCCGGGCCCGCAAGCCCCGTTCCACGGCGAACAAGACAACACCGGCGGCCGATGACGCCGGCACCGAGCCGGGGACAGCGCCGGACGCACGCACCGAACCTGCTGCGGGCGCGACCCAACCCGCCGGAGAGGAGGCCGCCGAGGCCGACAAGCCGACGCGCAAGAGACCCGCGCGCCGCAGCCGCAGTTCGAAACAGGAGAAGGGCTCGGACGCGACGACCGAATCGGTCGTCGAAATGAACGAGGAAAAGTAGGTCCTCCCCCGATGCGCCGCGCGGGACGTTGGATGCCCGCGGAGGACTGCCGACACGCCGGAGCACAGTGGGCAGGTACCGGAATGGCCACCCGATTCCGGACCTGCCCACCGCGGGGGCGGGCGTGCTTGCGGATGCAATCGGGTACCGGCCTTGCAGCATGGCTCCGCACCGCCCGGCCGGGGCGCCCCGGCCGGACCCCGAACGATTCAGAACCGGTGCCGCGCCCTCAGGTGTGACAGGAAACCGTCCGCCGCGTCCTCGATCAGGTCCAGCACCTTTTCAAAGCCCTGAGCGCCCCCGTAATAGGGATCGGGCACCTCACGCTCGCGCCGGGCCCCGGCGAACTCGAGGAACCGATGCAGGCGTGCCCTGCCGTCTTCCGGCTCCAGCGCCCGCGCATGGCTGAGATTGTCCTCGTCCATCACCAGTATGTAGTCGAACTCGCGAAAGTCCTGTTCCTCCAGGCGCCGGGCCCGCAGGTCACCCAGCTCGTAGCCGCGGGAGCGTGACGTGAGCTGGGCCCTGCGGTCGGGGGGTTCATCCACGTGGTAGCCGTGGGTGCCTGCGGAATCCACCTGGATCACGTGTTCGAGACCCGCATCACGCACCCGCTTCGCAAACACCCCCTGGGCCATTGGCGATCGGCAGATGTTGCCCATGCAGACCATCAAGATGCGCATCTTTTGCATGAAAAGTGACCATTTTCCATCTGTTTATACGAGAGTCTTCAGACTGGACAGTGCAACGGCACGCGAGCCAGGATGCGGCTACTGCAGTCACCCCGTCCAGACCCGGGCATTACGGAAGAGCCGCAGCCAGGGACCGTCTTCGCCCCAGTCGGGTGGGTGCCAGGAATTCTGCACGGTCCGGAACACGCGTTCCGGGTGCGGCATCATCACCGTTACCCGGCCGTCGGCGCTGGCGAGACCGGTGACGCCCACCGGTG
>JAABTX010000136.1 GCA_011389655.1 Thioalkalivibrio sp. | reverse complement strand
TGGAAACAAAAGCATAATATAAGAGTCTTAAAGGAAGTTTATGACGGAACTCAATCTCCACGCGGCGGCAGTGCTGGCTGCCATGTCGGACGCCGGGCAGCCGCCTCTTGACGCCCTCGATCCCATTACAGCAAGGGCTGCATTTCACGAGGCCATCCTGACGATGCAGGGCGCAGCCCCTGCGATCGGCGCCGTCCAGCCGATCATTGCGGGCCTCGAGCACGGCTTAGTGCCCCTGAGACTGTACCGCCCCCTTGAGCCGACGGCGCCCCTGCCACCGGCCATTGTCTATTTCCATGGGGGGGGCTTCGTTCTGGGAGATCTCGATACCTACGATGTGTTGTGCCGTCGCCTCTGCGCGGCGTCTCGCTGCGTTGTGGTCTCGGTCGACTACCGACTGGCACCGGAGCATCCCTTTCCAGCAGGTCTTGATGATGCGCGGGGTGCCCTCAGGTGGCTTGTGGCCCAGGCCGAGACGCTTGCGATAGATCCGCACTGCCTTTGCCTCGCCGGCGACTCTGCGGGTGCGAATCTCGCGACGGTTGTTGCACGCGAGCTTGCCGAAGACCCTTCCCTCAGGGTTCAGCATCAGCTGCTTCTCTACCCCGTAGTGGACCTGTCGCGGGAGTCAGCGGGCTATGAGACCCTCGGCGAGGATTACTTCCTGACCGCTGAGCTGATGCGCTATTTCAGGGCCCATTATCTGCGCTCGGACGCCGAGGCCATGGACGACCGCGTCTCACCTCTGCTCGCAGACAGCTTTTCGAGCATGCCCTCCGCAACACTGCTTCTCTGCGGGTTTGATCCCCTGTGCGAGGAGGGAAAGGCCTACGGTCGAGCACTGGAAGAAGCAGGTGTGGCTGTCGAGACCGTGTGCCTGGATGACCAGATTCATGGCTTCCTGCTGATGGACGGCGTTATTCCCGAGGCCGGGGCAGCAATCGTTTCGCTGGGGGAGCGGGTGGGACGTCTGCTTCATGATAACATGGCATCAAGTTCCTGATCGGGTAGGCAGAAGGGGCCCAGCGTAATGCATACCTGCATGTTTATCGAACGCAACGCGATCAGATTTCCGGAAGCGGTCGCCGCTGAACAGGACGGGACGCAAGTCACCTGGCGCGTGTTTCGCGACCATGTGGCGAGCGTCGCTGCCGGTTTGTCGACGCACGGCGTCGGCTGCGGTGACCGCGTCGCCATCCTTGCCGAGAACGCCGCGGCCTATATCGAACTCACCTACGCCACGCATTGGATCGGTGCGACATCCGTGCCCCTCAACACGCGGTGGACGCCGGAGGAAGTGGCTTTCGCCCTGGAGGATTGTGGGGCGAGCCTGCTTTTCGTCGACGGCGTCGGTGCGGCGTGTTACCAGCAGATTCCCGTGCCGGAGCGCGGGCATGTCGAGGTGTTCGCGCTCGACCGGGCCGAATCGCTGCCTGTGCGGGTCGTCTCCTCGGTGGACGAACTCCGCGGTACTCAGCCAGTGGGACAGCCGGTTGCCCCGGCAGACGGTGTGGCAAGTATCTTCTACACGGGGGGAACCACCGGACGCTCGAAGGGCGTGCAGCTTACCCACGGCAACCACGTGATGCACAGTCTGGCCTTTGCCGCGGAACTGCAGCTGACGCACGGACTGAGGCACCTGCATGTGGCGCCGATGTTCCACATTGCGGACTCGCTGTTTTTCCACGTCATCACCGCGCTCGGTGGCGCTCACGTGGTGATAACAAGGTTTGAAGTGGGCGCCTGCGCCGACGCACTCAGCGGCTTGTCCATCGATCAGACCATCCTGGTTCCCACGATGATCGGCATGATGATGAATGACGCTGCCGGGCTCAAGGGGCTGCAGGCGCTTGGCCGGCTTTTCTACGGTGCGTCACCGATACCGCAGGCCCTGCTCGACCGGCTCATGGCCGAGTGCCCGCAACTGGACCTCGTACAGCTGTACGGACAAACCGAGTCCGCGCCCGTGCTCACGGTGCTCAGCGATCGGGATCATCGCGTTGTCGGGGGGGCTGTCACCCGCTCTGCGGGGCGCGCCATGCTTGGCTGTGAGATTGCCGTTCTCGATCCGGAGGATCGACCGGTTCCCGCCGGCGCTCACGGGGAAATCGCGGCGCGCGGCCCGCAGATTACACCGGGGTATCTGAACAGGCCCGCAGAAAACGCCAGCACGTTCCGCCATGACTGGCTGCACACGGGCGATGCGGGCTACATCGACGAACGGGGTTACGTCTACGTCACGGACCGCATCAAGGACATGATCATTTCCGGCGGTGAGAACGTCTATTCGGTCGAGGTAGAGCAGGCGCTCTATGCCCTCGAAGGCGTGGATCAGTGTTGCGTCATCGGCGTGCCCCACGATAAGTGGGGGGAAGCGGTCCACGCGGTGGTCGTGCCCAGGAATGGCCATGCCCTTGATCGGGACGCAGTGCTCGCTCACTGCGCCGAGCGCTTGGCCAGCTACAAGCGTCCCCTGGACGTCACTGTTCGTGAAACGCCGTTACCGATATCGGGCGCTGGGAAAATTCTGAAGCGCGTGGTGCGTGAGGAGATTCGCGGAGCCCCGGGGCCTGTCTGACCCACCCGGCGGCCACGCTGTGACGCCACCAGGAACCAGGCCACCCAGGGATCCGTGGTTTTTCAGGAAGGTTTCAGCCAACCAGTATGCAATCAGTCACTGTCAGGAGCTCATCATGTGGAATCGCCATTGGCCAGCAGCTGCGTTAGCCGGCCTCGTCCTGCTGGGCGCCAGCGCTTACAGTCTCGATCGTGACCACGGTCCTGCGGGTGCCTCTCCCGGGGCTGCGCCCCCGGACGCAGCGGCGATACGCGCCGCGGTCGAGCGGATCGACGAGGACGCGATCATCGCCAACGACGCGCACTCCCGGGAGTGGTTGAGCTACAACCACGGTTATGCCGAGCAGCGCTACAGCCGGCTGAACCAGATCGATACGCAGAATGTCTCCCGGCTCGGCCTTGCCTGGAGCTTTGACCTCGGGTCGACGCGGGGCGTTGAAGCGACGCCCGTGGTAGTGGGCGGGACCATGTACCTCACTGGCCCCTGGAGCGTGGTCCATGCGCTGGACGCGAAGACCGGAGAAGAACTGTGGCGCTACGACCCCCGGGTTCCGCCGGACTATGCGTCGCGTGCCTGCTGCGATGTCGTCAACAGGGGCGTCGCTGTCGCCAGGGGCAAGGTGTTCGTCGCTACCCTTGACGGTTATCTGGTGGCACTGGATCCGGCGACCGGCAAGGAACTCTGGCGGCGCGATACGTTCGGCAAGTACCGGGATAAGTACACTCAGACGATTACCGGCGCACCGCGCGTCATCGGCGACCTGGTGCTGATCGGCAACGGCGGTGCCGAGATGGGGGTCCGCGGTTACCTGACCGCTTACCGCATGGAGGATGGGGAGCAGGCCTGGCGCTGGTATTCGGTACCGGAGGATCCCGAGCCGCCGTTCCACGATGCTTCGATGGCGCTTGCGGCCAGTACCTGGGATCCCGAAGGCGCATGGCGGCAGACCGGTGGCGGCGGCACCATGTGGGATTCGATGGCTTACGATCCCGAGCTGGGTCTGCTGTATGTTGGCGTCGGAAACGGCAGCCCGTGGAATCGGGAGGTACGGAGCCCCGCCGGGGGTGACAACCTGTTCCTGTCGTCGATTGTAGCGCTCGAGGCCGGCACCGGGCGCTACGTCTGGCATTACCAGGAAGTGCCGGGCGATACGTGGGACTTCACCGCGACGCAGCAGATTATCCTTGCTGAGTTGGACATCGATGGCAGTGAACGCAAGGTCCTGCTGCACGCACCGAAAAATGGCTTTTTCTATGTGATAGACCGGACGAACGGGCGTCTCCTTTCCGCGAAGCCCTTCGTTGAAGTCAACTGGGCCGAGGGTTACGGCGACGATGGTCGCCCGATCGAGGTAGAAGGAGCACGTGCACGGACTGCTCCCTGGGAAACAAAGCCAACCGCCTACGGCGCACACAACTGGCATCCCATGTCCTACAATCCCGAAACGGGCCTTGTCTATATACCGGCACAGGGCGTTCCTCTGGCGATCGAGAGTGATCCCGAATACCAGGTAGACACTCACCAGCCCGGGCATCCCATGAGTAACCTCGGCTGGAATCTGGGTTACCTGGTAAACACCATAGCGCCCGAGGCGCGACCCTTTGGCCACCTGCTGGCCTGGGACCCGGTCGCCCAACGGGAAGTCTGGCGGCAGGACTATCTCTCGCCATGGAACGGCGGTACCATGACAACGGCAGGTGGACTGGTCTTCCAGGGTACCGCGGACGGGCGCTTCCTTGCCTACGACGCGGCAGACGGTAATCCGCTCTGGGAGGTACCCGTCAGTTCCGGTGTCATCGCCGGACCGTCGACTTTTGAACTCGAAGGTACGCAGTATGTCAGCATCGCTGTCGGCTGGGGTGGCGTCTACGGTCTGGCCCAGCGTCACACGGAGCAGATGGGTTCCGGCCGCGTGTACACCTTCAGGCTGGATGGCACTGCCCCGATGCCGGACGTGCAGCCGACAGAGAACCCGAGAGGCACCACGCTTGTTTCCGGGTATGACTATGACGAGCAGGATGTGGGCCCCGGTGCGCTTCTGTACGTTAGCAGCTGCCTGTTCTGCCATGGCTTGCCGGGCATCAACAACGGTGGAGCGCTGCCCAATCCGGGTTACGTGGACGTTCAAACCCTGGAGTCCCTGCCGGAGCTATTGCTCACGGGGGCCTGGTCAGCCAGCGGCATGCCCGATTTCGAGGGCAAGTTGACGAAAGCCGAGGCCCGAAAGATTGCCGCCTTCATCCAGAGCATCGCAGAGTCCGTTACGCGGGCTGTCCCCGATGCCGGATCCTGACTGCTGAACGGGGTCCCCGTTTCTGCACTGCTCCCTGACTCCAGGGAAGCCGGGAAGTGGTACGCTTCGTCGCGGACGTTGCATGCCCTGCGCGTCTGTCGCGCGGCGCCGTGTGCACCGCCAGCTCGGGGAAGGTCTCATGCGCTCAGAGTCAGACATTATTTCGCCCTTGAGCACGGAAGGCGCCGTGCACCGTGGTGAGCTCCTGAGACGAATCGTCGACAGGATACGGTGCGGTGTTGTGCTCCTTCAGGCGCCAGCGGGTCACGGCAAGACGACATTGATGCAGCAGCTCCGCGCCCACTGGCACAGCGAGGGCATCATTACCGATTGGCTCTCCGTCGATGAGAGTGACAATGACGCGAGCAGGCTTTTTGCCCAGCTGCAGGCGATGCTTCAGCGTCTGGAGATCCTTGATACGACGGCGCACTCGGGTATGAAAGCCGGGCC
>JAABTX010000135.1 GCA_011389655.1 Thioalkalivibrio sp. | reverse complement strand
CGTTTGGCGCCCCGGCCTTGGGCGCGCCGGCTCGCTCCTGCAGGGGTGCTCGTGGGAGCGGCTTCCAGCCGCGATGCGGCGTTGTGTCGAATGCCCAGGGCCATCGCGGCCAGAGGCCGCCCCTACACGAAGCCAGCCTGCTGGGCGGCATTCCCCGGCGCCGGATCGCCGAGCGGGCTCGCTCCCCACAAAGAAGCATCCGACCGATTTCGGCGCGATTTTCTTATCGACCCCTTTTCGGACATGAAAATGGCGCTCTAAGGGGAAAAAGCCCCGGATTTGAGCACCAATTTGTAGCAGGAACAGGGACTTGCCTTGGTCCGACCCCGCCCGGTCCGGGGTTAGCGGGGCCACCAGCGCCAGGGGAAGGTGCGGCAGGTGGTGGGGGGGCGGGTTGGGGGGGCGGCGGGCTGGCCGTAGGCGAAGCTGATGAGTTCCTTCATGCGCTGGCGGTCGCAGATCTCCTGGCTGATCTGTTGGTCGGCGGAGATCGAGCGGAGGATGTGCAGGCGGTCTTCCGGGCACAGTTGCCGATCGACGAATGCGTTCAGCATCTCTTCACTGATTCGTGGTCTGGCCATGAGTCATCTCCTGGTTCGCTGCCTGTCGGCTTCCATGCAATTTACAGGCCGTGAACGGGGCAAGCGGCCGGCGAAAATGCGGTTTTCCTGTGCCGAAGGACGCCTGGCGCCCGTTGTGCATTCCTCCGGTTGCGGTCGGAAATGTGCACGGCGGGCGTCCCGGAACCCGGGAGCTGGCGGGAGAACCGGCGCCATCAGTACACTCGAGGCCCCGCACCGACACCCGGAAGACCGATGACCGACCCCGATTCGATGCCCCGCGGCACGCTCTACATCGTCTCCGCGCCCTCCGGGGCCGGCAAGACCAGTCTCGTTGCGACGCTGCTGGAACAGCTGGAGGACGTGGTGCTGTCCGTGTCGCACACCACCCGCAAGCCGCGCCCCGGCGAGGTGGACGGCGCGCACTACCACTTCGTCAGCGCGGAGCGCTTCCTGGACATGATCGAGGCCGGCGATCTGCTGGAGCACGCGAAGGTCTTCGACAACTTCTACGGCACCTCGCGCGCGGCGGTCGAGGCGCAGATGGACGGGGGGCACGACGTGATCCTGGAGATCGACTGGCAGGGGGCGCGGCAGGTCCGGGCCGCGATCCCCGAGGCGCAGTCGATCTTCATTCTGCCGCCGTCGCGCACCGAACTGGAGCGGCGCCTGCGCGCACGCGGGCAGGACGACGAGGCCGTGATCCAGCGACGGCTGCGCGACGCGGAGTCGGACAGCTCCCATTACCACGAGTACGACTACACCGTGGTCAACCGCGATTTCCGCGACGCGGTGCAGGACCTGGCCAGCATCTTCCGCGCGAACCGGCTGCGCACCGCCGAGCAGGCGACCCGCAACCGCGCGATGATCGCCTCCCTGTTGGCGGGAACGCGCCCCTCGGCGTAAGATGGTGGGCCGTAACTGACTCATTCTGGATTCGAAATGGCCCGTATCACCGTCGAGGACTGCCTCGAACATGTCGACAACCGCTTCGAGCTGGTGCTGATGGCCGCTCGCCGCGCCCGCCACATTGCCCACGGCAAGGAGCCGCGGGTGCCGGACGACAACGACAAGCCCACCGTGATCGCGCTGCGCGAGATCGCCGAGGGGCTGGTCGGTCAGGAGGTATTCGACGAGCCGGACGAGCGTCCGCAGCCGCAGATGCTGGACTTCAGCACCATTCGGCACCTGGAGCAGCTGGACGCCGACGACCGCTGAAGCTGACCCGCCATGAGCTCCGCGCTTCCAGCCGTCGGGGCCGTCGCAGAACCGTCCACCGACTCCACGCGCTTTCTGATCAGCGACCTGTGCGCTGAACTGGAGGCCTACCTCGGGCCGGGGCAGATTCACGAGATCTATCGGGCGTACCTGTTCGGGGCGGAGGCCCACGAGGGCCAGACGCGGAAGACCGGGGAACCCTACATCTACCATCCGCTCGCCGTCGCCCGGACCATGGGCGAGATGCGGGTGGACCACAAGGCCATCGTCGCGGCCATCCTCCACGACGTGATGGAGGACACCCAGACCAGCAAGGAACGCATCCGCACCGAGTTCGGCGAGGAGGTCGCCGACCTGGTCGATGGCGTCTCCAAGCTCACGCACCTGAGTTTCAGCAGCAAGGCCGAGGCGCAGGCCGAGAACTTCCGCAAGATGATGCTCGCGATCACCCAGGACATCCGGGTGATCCTGATCAAGCTCGCGGACCGGCTGCACAACATGCGCACCCTCGGCGTGATGCGCCCGGACAAGCGCCGCCGCATCGCCGCCGAGACGCTGGAGATCTACGCGCCGATCGCGCAGCGCCTGGGCATGAACCGGGTCCGCCGCGAGCTGGAACGCCTCGGCTTCGCCGCGATGTACCCGCACCGCTTCGCCGTGCTGGAAGAGGCGGTGCAGCGCGCCCGCGGCCACCGGCGCGAGCCGATGCAGAAGATCGAGGCGTCGATCACCCAGCGAATGGAGTCGGCCGGCATCGAGGCGCGCATCTTCGGCCGCGAGAAGGGCCTGTACAGCATCTACCAGAAGATGAGGGAGAAGCGGCACTCCTTCCGGGAAGTGATGGACGTCTTCGCGGTGCGCATCGTGGTCGCGGACGTCGATGGCTGTTATCGCGCGCTGGGGGTGGTCCACAACCTCTACAAGCCGGTGCCCGGCCGCTTCAAGGACTACATCGCGATCCCGAAGTCCAACGGTTACCAGTCGCTGCACACGGTGCTGTTCGGCCCCCACGGCAGCCCGATCGAGGTGCAGATCCGCAGCGGCGAGATGGACCGCGTGGCCCAGAGCGGCATTGCCGCGCACTGGCAGTACAAGGCCGGGGACGATCTGGCGATGACCGCCCAGACCCGGGCCCGCGAATGGCTGAAGGACGTGCTCGAGATCCAGGACAACGTCGGCAGCTCGATCGAGTTCCTCGAGAACGTGAAGGTCGACCTCTTCCCCGAGGAGGTCTACACCTTCACCCCGGCGGGCGAGATCATGGTGCTGCCGCGCGGGGCCACGCCGGTGGACTTTGCCTACGCGGTTCACTCCGACGTCGGCAACCACTGCGTGGCCGCAAAGGTCGATCGCCAGCTGGCGCCGCTGTCCGCGCGCCTGCAGAGCGGGCAGACGGTCGAGATCGTCACCGCGAAGGGCGCCCGCCCGAACCCGGCCTGGCTGTCGTTCGTGGCCACCGGCAAGGCCCGCTCGAGCATCCGGCACTGCCTCAAGAGCCTGCAGGCCGACGAGGCGATGGTGCTGGGCCGGCGCCTGCTGGAGCGGGCGCTGGGCACGCTGGGACAGAGCCTCGGGCAGGTCTCGCCGGCACGCATGAACGAGGTCCTCGATGCGTTGAAGCTCGCGGATGTGGATGCGCTGCTGGTCGACATCGGCCTCGGCAACCGGATGGCCACGCTGGTCGCGCGCCAGCTGGTGGATCAGGAATCCCTGCCGGCGGAAGACGTCTGCGACAGCACCGGCGCCGTGCTCGCGGTGAAGGGCACCGAGGGGCTGGTGGTGAACTACGGCCGCTGCTGCCGCCCGATCCCGGGCGACCCGATCATCGGCCTGCTGAGCGCCGGCCGCGGGCTGGTGGTGCATCGCGAGAACTGCCGCAACGTCGCCGAACAGCGGGAGCGCGCGGGCCGCACGGTCGCGCTGGAGTGGTCCAACGAGCCCGGCGCGGAGTTCGCGGTGTCGGTCCGCGCGCAGACCGCCAACCGCCGCGGCGCGCTCGCCGAGATGGCCGCGGTAATCGCCGACCACGGCTCGAACATCGAGCACATCTCCTTCAACGAGGGCGATGGCCACACCACCGCGATGACCTTCACGCTGACCGTCCACGACCGCCGCCACCTCGCGCAGATCATGCGCTCCCTGCGGCGCCTGAACGACGTGCTTCGCGTCCAGCGCAACAAGGGCTGAGCGCCCCGCATTGCGGCAGGACTGCCGCCGCCGGTATCTTCCCGGTTTCGCCCGCAAGGAGGAGATGCAGCATGACGCGAGAGATCATCAGGACAGACGCCGCACCGGCCGCCATCGGCACCTACTCCCAGGGGGTTCGCGTCGGCGACACGGTTTATGTCTCGGGGCAGATCCCGCTTCAGCCGGCCACCATGGACCTGGTCGAAGGGGACATCGAAGTTCAGATCCGACAGGTCTTCGACAACCTCGCTGCGGTGGCCGGCGCCGCAGGCGGCACCCTGAACGACGTTGCCCGGCTGAGCGTCTTCCTCACCGATCTCAGCCACTTCCCGCTGGTGAACCAGGTGATGAGCGAGTACTTCAGCGAACCCTACCCCGCGCGTGCGGCGATCGGCGTGGCGGCCCTCCCCAAGGGCGCGGAGGTCGAGATGGACGCGATCCTGTACCTGCCGCGGCCCTGACCCGCAACCCACAGCGCGACCGCGGCGAATGGATCTCGACGCTCCGCTGACCCGCCTCAAGGGCATCGGCCCGAAACAGGCCGAGCGCCTCGCGCGCCTCGGCCTCGAGCACGCCCATGACCTGCTGCTGCACCTGCCGCTGCGCTTCGAGGACCGCACCCGCCTGACGCCGCTGGCGCATCTGCACCCGGGCACCTCCGCGCTGTTCGAGGGCACGGTCGAGACCACCGAGATCGCCCACGGCCGGCGCCGCATGCTGCTGGTGCGCCTGGAGGACGGCGGCGCCCGCGTGGTGCTGCGCTTCTTCCACTTCGGGACGGCACAGCAGCGGTCCTTCGCCGCGGGGGTGCGGGTGCGCTGCTTCGGCGAGATCCGCGGCCTGCCCGGCGGCCTGGAGTGCGTACACCCGGAATACCGCATCCTGCGCGGGCCGCCACCGCCGCTGGAGTCCGCGCTCACGCCGGTCTACCCGGCGGCAGAGGGCATCTCCCAGCGGCTGCTGCGGGACCTGGTCGCGGCGGCGCTGCCGGAGGCGGAGCGCCTGCAGGACGTGCTGCCGGAGCTGCGGAAGGAGGGCCTGCCGAGCCTGTCCGAGGCGCTGCGGGGGCTGCACCAGCCGGCCGCGCCGGACGCCGAGGCCCCGCTGCTGGAACCGGGCGCGGCCAACGGACGCAGTCGCGCCCTGACCCGGCTGGCGCTGGAGGAACTCTGCGCCCACCAGCTCGCGCTGATGCTGAACGCCGGCTCGCGGCCGCAGGGCCGCGCTCCGGCGCTGCGGCCCGGCGGGTCGCTCTGGCCGCGGCTGCTGGAGGACCTGCCGTTCACGATGACCCGCGCCCAGGAACGCGCGATCGCCGAGATCCGCGCGGACCTTGCGCGCGAGGCGCCGATGAACC
>JAABTX010000134.1 GCA_011389655.1 Thioalkalivibrio sp. | reverse complement strand
CACAGGGCGATCGCGGGACTCTCCGCTGATCATCGTGCTGCGCGCCAATCGGTGACCCCGCGTAAGCCCTCGGGTGGCCAGAACTCTTAATGTCGTCCCGTACGTAGCCGACCCCAAGTGCCCAGTCGGCGATCACCGCTGGATAATGCAATGCACCCGGATCGTCAAGGTCGATGACGACGACTGTCGCTGATAGCGGGAGCGTGACGGCCGATGCCCCTCATCCGCACAAGCGCCTCTCTCGGACGGCAAGCAGTCATGGACGGCTTATCAGGGTGGCCGGTGCCTGCTCAGCGGGCGCCGGTCAGAGGCTCGCGGACCGGCCTACTTGGTCAACGTGTCCAGCAACTTCTCCTTGTCGACCGATTCGACGGCCTGCTGCTTGTCGATCGAGTCGTAGCCCTTCTTCACGTCCCGCTCCATGGCTGCTTCAGCCGCCTTTTGACTGTCAACCGAATCCATGGCCTTGTCCTGGTCGACGGCTTCGTTGAGCTGGCCCAAGTCCACCGCCAGGACGGTGCTCGAGCTTACCAACAAAAGCAGAAACAAGAATGTGCGCATGGCAAGCCTCCTCTGATCAGGTTTTTCAGCGCGCAACAGGCGCGAGTACCATGCGGCACAGACGGCAGCGGTTCGGATCGGGATCGTCCTGACTGGGATCAACACGCGAACGCTCATGGCACCACCTGGAGGCTACAGACTGCTTCCCGGCCGGAACAGTCCAAAAAGCGCACAGATGACGGCAGGGACGACAGCGGCCGGCGCTGTGTTTCTCACGATGGCGAATGGATCACCCCACTCCCGTTGGATCCCCACTTTTCGCGTGAGCCACGATCACAGGGTCTCAAGGAAGTCGATGGGTGAGCCGGGGTCTGGTCGCGGTGGGTTCCAGTTCGCGTCCGTCAGGCATCGACGCGGCGGGGGCCTACTCCGCCGAGCTACCCCGCGTGTACATCAACGGCGGCAAACACGGTTACATCATCTCGCTGGATACGGTGGACCTGCTGCGCGTTTTACAACCCGTGCTGGTACAGGTGAGCCAGGCTCAAAAGTAGCGTGAAGAGTCGGTTCGGCCCACCATGGCTCCCACCCCCGGAGAGACGGCCGACTCCGCTGCCACTGCCGGGAGATAGAGCGGATAGAGAAGAACATCCTTAGCCAGCCAGAGCACGATCACGACCCCGGCTGCAGTCGCGTTGATCCAGCCCCAGCGCAGCAGCAGTAGCACAACCAGCACAACCAAGGCCCAGCTGAGAATCCGCAACAGGGCATAGCGCGTGAGCGGTTTCACCTGCATCCTGGGTGGTGGCACCCTACGCCCTCCGCTGGCCTATCAGACGTAGGCAGATTCGCGGGCGCTTGAGACCGGCCAGCGACACGCCCAAGTAGAGTGAGACCAGCACGTCCGTTCGCCCAATGGAACATCTGATCGGCCGCTCCATCACATCCCGCCCAGGCGGTCGCCCCGCCCGACAAGCGTCAGGCCGCGCGGCGCGCAGAGACGAACGACCGCACCATCAGTGCGAGCAGCCCGCCGCAGAGCACGAGCATGCCGATGTTGACCGTGAGCGCAAGCGAGCTCATCTGCGCCGCCCGGATGCCGAGCGTCGCCGCCGGAGCCAGCGCGCCGAGCAGAGCGACGACGACGGCGACGTGCATCAGATGCCGCCGCCCACTCTCGAAGGCGAGCGCAAGGCCTCCAAGGATCGCGAGCACGAGTCCAGGGTAGGCCGGCAGCGGTGCGGTCCGGCTGCCGGACCAGAGGAACGCGCCGATCGGCCGTAGAAGGTACGGCTGTGGAAACTTAGCTCTGTGCGCTCACGCGGGGATAGTCGATCCCGCGATTGTTTAGTCCCGCGAGGGGAAGTTCCAGGCTCGGATCGTGAGTGAATTCCCGGTGCAGGCGGGGCTGCCTGGACCTCACCACGGTATCAGTACTTAACCCCGGCGGGGAGCCGCGCAATCGAGGTGGAAGGGCTGGTGCGGGACCTTGCCGGAACCCGGGCACTGGACGGCGTGAACCTGGCCGGACCGACCGGCCAGGTGCTGGGCCTGCTGGGCGCCGGATGGCCAATACTTATTCGGGCGGGATGCGCTGACGGCTGGATCTGGTTGATGGTGCTGGTCGCGGGCGATCTCCCTGGAACATCACCTCGCCGCTGGACTACTGTTCGCATACGTGCGGGCCACAACCCGGCCGACCGTGCCCAGGAGCAGAACCGATGAATTCGACCCGACACCACGTACTGCCGCGCCCCGAGAAGCTTTGGCTGCATGGCCTGATCATGCTGGTTCTGGTGCTGCTGGTGAATCTCGCCCAGACGGTGCTGGGGATCTGCGCGATCCTCCAGTTCCTGTGGATGCTGTTCGCGAACGAGCGGAACGCGGGTATCACCCGCTTCGGTCAAGGCATCGCACATTGGCTGGCGGTGACGGCCCGCTTCCTCACCGGCGAGTCCGATGAGCGTCCGTTTCCGTGGACGCCCTGGATGCAATCGGACGGCGATTGAGGGAAACCGGTCGGCTTTGCCTCGACTGGAGTCCGGTTGCGTGTTTCGCTCGAGACGTACACTTCACGGTTATGGCAATGAACCGATTTCGCTAGCCCGGGAGCAACCGCGGCTGGCGCCTCTGCCTCACGTCGGCCCCTGGGTGTTACTACTTTGACGGCACCGACAAGACCTGGGTGGGGTCTACAAGGACAACGACCTGAGCCCACTCGCGTGGCGGGCGCGATATCCAACCACGGCATCCATTGGCCGGGAGGAGATTGGCGCTTTGGCGCCTGCCCCTGCACCTCCGGCGCACCGGAGGCGCAGGAGTCTGACCATCAACTGTCGCCAGATTGGCGCTCGGTATCGCCACCTTCTTCCTTGGACTCACCACCCTCCTGCTTCATCTCCGAGCGCTGCTCGCGGTGGCGTTCCATCTCCTCCTCGTATGCCGCACGGCCGGCTTCCATGGCCTTCTGGTGCGCTTCGCGCATCTCCTGCATCGCTTCCATGCGTTCCTGGCGCTGCGCATGCTGGGCCTTGATGCGCTCGCGCATCTCTTCCGGCATGTCCTCCGGCAGGTTGTCCGGATCGAACTGCGGCATCTGGCCGTAACCGGGGGGCTGCTGCATCATCCCACCACCGCTATGTGCCCCCATGCCGGAGCCGTAGGGGCCCTGCTGGCCCATCATCGGACCCTGGCCATAGCCCGGTCCCTGCCGCTCCTGGGCCTGCGCCACGCCCAGCGCCAGCACGGATGCCACGGCGGCACTGGCCAGCGTGGTACCGATCATTCGGGAATTGAAATGTCTTTTCATTACCAACCTCCTCGAGGTCTTGCTTGCCTGTTCATTTGAGTCGAATCCCGCGCCAGGCTCGGCCCTGGCCGGGCGTACCCGACTGGCTACCCACTTGGCGGGATACTGCCGCTGCTCCACTGCTCATCTGGAGACCGTCTTGCCGATTCGCAGCAGAACCGAATGTACCCGAGGTCACGGTCACCGTCCGTGCGCTAGCCCACAGAGTGGGCCAGTCCGCTGCGGCACCATCGCGCGAGTGCCTCGATCCCACGCACCCGAAACGCGCAACCGGCAGTTACATGCGGATCATATGCCCAACGATCGCACTGGCGCGCTGCCAAAGTCCGGGCACCCGGATCCGTCGCCAACGGCAGCACGATAGCGTCCCTGCCAGATCCTGCCCGCCTTCAAGGTACCAAGCATCGGCGAATGCCGCTGAGCCCGCCGGCATCAGATCACCAAAGAGTGTGCGAGGAACGTCGGCTCTTGATTCGACCGTCCGGGTTTTGGCGGGGCATCTCCCCTTGTCTCCCACGCACTCGGTCCTGGACCCGACAGGAAAATGGTGTCTATTCGTCCTACACTCCCGCGAGCGCTTCGAGCTGACCCAGTTCGAACGCCTGGACGCGATCGAGCAGCACCTCGCCGCGCTGAACGCAACGAGCGTGCAGATGGAATCCTGTGGCGCCGCCACCCGGCTACTCGGGGCCGACTGCGAAGAGCTTTTCCGGGGATCGAGCCGTAGCACAGCCCCTTCGGTTCGCTGAGCGGCGACCATGCGAAGGGCTACGCAGTCATCCCGATCTACTGAGCTGACATTCCGGCCGATGCCGCGTCCGGCAACACCCCCCCAGATCGTGGTCATCGAGAGAGGAGAACGACCCATGCGAAACCGAATGCTGATCCTGCTGCTGGCCTTTTTGCTGCCGCTCGGGCTGGGCTCGACGGCCACCGCCGAGGGCCTCGACAATCGCGAGGCGACCGAGGGGATCGAGACCATGCGGGCGGTCTATGACATGCGCAAGTCCAACCCCAACGTGATGCTTGCCTACCTGCGCGGCATCGCCTCCAACCACGAGAACCTGATCAAGGAAGGCGTGGAGCCTGATCTGCGGATGGTCTTCATCGCCGAGGCGGTCAAGTTCATCACCACCGACCCGGAACCGGAGGTCGCCATTGATCACGGCGATACCCTGGAAGAAATCGCCAAGGCGATCGACCGGCTGGACGAACTGGGTGTAAGGATGGAGGTCTGTTCGGCCGCGACCCGGGCCTACGGAGTGGACAACGACACTGTGCTGGACCCAATCCAGCCTGTTCGCAGCGGATTCATCGCCGTGATGGGCTATCAGAACCAGGGCTACGCGTTGGTGCCGGTCTACTGAGGGCGATCCCGATAAGGACCGGGAGCAGGCATCCGGCACGCGCACTGTCTCTGCCGTGGGCTGGCGTCAGCCGAGGCACGGATGCCCGCTCTAGGAAGACAGAACCGCCTTCAGGTCCGCCACGCCCACCGGCTTGAACAGATGCTCGCTGATGCAGATGCGCCGGGAGACGGCTTCGTCTGCAGCCACAGCCGGGAGGGAAGGCGGTAACGTGTAGCGAGGGTCGAACTTCCGGTGGGGGACGAGTTCGCCGGCCCAGGCGTCCTCGCGAACCTACAAGCAACGTGCCCGACAAACTGGTTCTGCTGCCGCACCCGCAGGACCAGGGTCCGGATAAAGAGGTGGCCGGACTCCAGTAGCGCGGCGGGCTGTTGCAGGCGCGGACCCGCCAAATGGCGAAGCGACCCGGACATCGCGGCGGAGCGCGCGCGAGCCCGGTGCGTCCAGAACTCCTCGAGGCGCTGGCCCAGGGCGAGCACAGCGTGGATGAGCTTGCCCGCGCCGTCGGCGTGCCCATGGCGAATGCGTCACATCACCTTTCCAGCGGAACCCGTGCAGCCCGAATGATCGAGCACCTGCTCCCTGCGTGGATGCCGCTGGGCGGCTTTCTGGTGTTGGGGGCCCAACGGGTCGGCGCCGCCTGGCGTTGACGCCGAACCCCCATGGCTTCCGTTTTCAACACCCTGTAGGGCGCTAGTGGGCCATGCGGAAAGTTCGGTGACTATGGAGCACAGCCAGAAGGGCCGGAGCAAGGCGGGCAAGTGCAGGAA
>JAABTX010000133.1 GCA_011389655.1 Thioalkalivibrio sp. | reverse complement strand
ACGGGGGGCACGCCCAGACGCTCGATCACGGCACCCACGAACCGGGGCCAGACTTCCTCGTACTCCGACCGCTTCTCGAGGTCAGCCAGCAGTTGTGAATCGATTTCCTGAAAGATCTTCAGGCGCGCCTCCCAGCTCGCCCTCGCGATCGCCGAGAACCAGAATTCGGCAAGCTCCTCTGCCAGTTCAGCTGCCCTCATCAGTGTTCCTCGAGACCTGGTTCACCACATGCCGCTCCTGCTGCTGGCCCGATTATGCAAGCTTCAAGTCGCGCACAGCAAGCGGCTGAAATTCACGAAGCAGGGGAGACAGATTTGAAATCTGCCGCCCGCAGGCACGAACCCTTCACCAGTCCACGGTGATCTCGACTGCCCGCTCCTCCTCCCGGCTCACTGCCTCGCCCGGACCCGGGTCGCGCGGGCCCTGGCCCTCGACCACGAGCTGTTCGGTGGCCACGCCGCGCCGGATCAGCTGATTCGCGACCGCCCGTGCGCGCTGACGCGATAACGAAAGATTGTAGTCCAGATTGCCGAAGCGGTCGGTGTAACCGATGACTTCCGCACGGGCGTCCCCGGACTCCATAAGCGCTTCCGCGACCTCGTCGAGCAGCGGCGCAAATTCGGCATCGACGGTCGTGCTGTTGACCGCGAAGAGGACCCTGCCGAAAAGCGTCCGTGTGTCCTGCGAAGCGAAGTCATCGTTGGTCGAATCCGCGTCCGGTTCCGTCAGCGGCGCCACGCCTTCCGGCGTCGCAACGGTCGGGAGCCCGCTTGTCTGTGGCGTGCCGGAATCCGGCTCGGCAACCACATCCTCTCGCTGCACCGGGTCATCACCCCCCGGACCGGACATCGGCTCCGCCCGATCCATCTCTCCCGAAGGCGGTGGCACCGCCGCCGTTCCGACCGTTTCGCCGGTATCCCGCATCAGGAAGACCGCCAGCAACACGAGCCAGGCAATCACAAGCACTGCGATCCATGGCGAGAGCCTGGACCGCGCCCTGATCAGCTCACGCCACCAGGGTATCGCCCGGGGCTGTCTGCGTTCCTCCTCTAGAGGATCGTCCGACTCGGGCACGATGTGCATCGGAACCACCGGGTCCAGTGCATCGGACGCCCGGCGCCGGTCATGTTCAACCGCACGCGTCGCGGCAACAGGCTCGGATACCGGCTTCGGCTTGACTGGCCCCGGGGATGCCCTGGAGGTAGCCGACCCGGAGCGTGCCGGTCTGGCCTCGATCACCGGCTCGGGGGACTTCGGCCTGACCGAAGGCGGATCCGCGGGCTCGGGCTCCGCGACCGCAGCAGGCCCGAACAGGCCCACATCGATTCCCGCCCACACCTCCTCGTCCGGCACCGCCTTGCGGCCATCGCGGTCCTTACGCCCGGCGCCCCGGGAGGAATCCGGCCCCTCGGCCTCGTAGTCCGGCAGTGCAAGCTCTTCCCGATGAAGGTCCCGGGTCACGGTCTCCGCATCCGCCACGCTGATCGAGTGCAACTCGCCCACGAAGCCGTGCAGCAGCAGCCGACTGCAGATCAGGTTGATGCGCCGCGGCACGCCCTTGCTGAAGCGGTAGACGATCTCCAGCACACCGGGCTCGAGGGCCGGGTCCCCCTCCCATCCCGCAAACTGCAGCCGGTGGCGCACGTAGCCCACGGTCTCTTCCGGCGTCAGCGGCTCCAGCTGCCAGGACGCGATCAGACGCTGGTGCACCTGCTCCATCTCCGGCGTGCGCACGATGTCCCGCAGCGAATCCTGGCCCAGCAGCGCAATCTGCAGCAGCGGCGCACCCTCGTACTGCAGGTTCGTCAGCAGACGCAATTCCTCGAGCGCGGATGAGGCAAGATCCTGCGCCTCATCAATGATCAGCAGCGTGCGCAACCCCTTCGCGTGCTGTTCCTTGAAGTACTCGATCAGGCGCTGCAGCACCAACGCCTTCTGCGGCGAATCGAACTCGAGCCCGAAGGCATGCCCCGCCATCAGCAGCAGGTCCTCGGCCTCCAGCTGCGTGCTGACCAGGGTTCCGGCGACCACCTCCTTGTTCGGCAGCGTGGCGAGCAGGTCATTGACCAGTGTGGTCTTGCCCGTCCCCGGCCGCCCCGTCACCAGCACGAAGCCCTCGGCGCGGTACAGGGCGTACTGCACGTAGGCCTTCGCGCGCGCGTAGCTGCGGTGGTTGTAGCAGAAACGATGGTCGGCGCTGAGTCGGAACGGGTCCGCCTTCAGGCCGTAAAAGCCTTCATACATGGCTGAGGGGTCTCTCGTAATCCGCCGGGGCAGGCGACATTGCCCGGCAATCACCCGCAGTCTCACGGTGGCCCATGCCGGCCGTCAAGGGATCAGGTCGCACACATACATAGTACCCCTTTTATTTGATTTCCAACGCTCGCGGACTTCCATGCGCCGACGCGATGGTTCAAACTGCACGACAAGCGCGGGAAGACTTGGCTATCCTGCGGCCCGGCGTTGCAAGAACTTCAAATCCGGTAGGGAGGAACGGTAGTGAATATGATCTCGTTTCTGACCAGTCGAGTCTCCGCGACCCTGGTGCTGCTCGCGGGTGCAATCCTGCTGTTGCCTGCCTGTGCCACCGGCCCCAGCTATCCCGCATTGCCCGAAACGGCGCAGGACCAGGCCGCGCCCGACTACGTCATCGGCCCGGGCGACAACGTCGAGATCTTCGTGTGGCAGCAACCCGACCTGTCCGTGACGGTGCCGGTACGGCCGGACGGGAGGATCAACACCCCGCTCGCCGAGGACGTGGTGGCGGCTGGCAAGACGCCAACGCAGCTGGCACGCGACATGGAGCAGGAGCTCTCGGATTACGTCCGTGATCCGGTCGTCACGGTGATCGTCAGCGACATCGTCGGTCCGTACAGCCAGCAGGTCCGCGTGATCGGGCAGGCCGCCAACCCGCAGGCCATCCCCTTCCGCGAGAACATGACCGCACTGGACGTGATGATCGCCGTCGGTGGTCTGACCGAATTCGCCGCCGGGAATCAGGCCACCATCGTGCGCGCGGTGGACGGCGAGACCCGGCAATTCGGGGTTCGCCTCAATGATCTGATCAAGCGCGGCGACATCGGCGCCAATGTCCAGATGCTGCCGGGCGACATCCTGGTCATTCCGGAAACCTGGTTCTAGCTTCGGCGCCTGGATTGCTGCTCCGTGCGTCGCTCGTCTGGGCTAACGGTCATGGCGCGCGGCCACCTCCCTCGACCGTGAAAGAGGACCGTAGGATCGTAGGGTGGGCAAAACGCAGTGTGCCCACCAGATCGGCACGGCCAGGATGGTGGGCCCGCTGCGCCTGGCCCACCCTACCCCGAAGTACGGCTCGCGACGGAGGTAGAGAGGACTTTCACGCGAACGCACGGAGCATCCTTTCGTGATCAACATTTTCAGCCGAAAACGGATGGGATCGCCGGCAGCACCTGCCCGCGCCGGTTCGGGCGCCGCCCCCCTCCGGTGCCGCCATCACGGAGCGACGAGATGAACTTGAACAGGTTGTATCAAGCCGTGGCGGCCTCCGTCCTGCTGCTACCCCTCTCCACGGCCTCCATCGCTCAGACCGCGGACGGCCGCTGGGACTTCACGCCGCGGATCTCCGTGGGCCAGATCTTTTCCGACAACATCGGTCTCGCATCCAGCGGCGACGAGGAAAGCGAATCCATCAGTCGACTCGACGCCGGGTTTGCGCTCGATCGCGAGGGCGGCCGCGGGCGTGCACGGCTGGACTACAACCTGGTGGGCCTCGTCTACTACGACGACAGCGACCTGAATGACGTCTTCCAGCAGTTCGACGGCGATGCCCGGGTCGACCTCGTGCCCGGACAGTTCTTCGTGGAGGCTGACGCGAGCTTCGACCAGCGCACGCTGAACCGTGACCGACCCGGGGATATCCTGACCACCAATGTAGACCGGACTGACGTGCGGACGATCGCCGTTACGCCTGTCTACGTCCAGCGACTGGAGGACATCGCCGTCGCGGAACTGCGGTACACGTATGACCGGGTGGACTACTCCGAGGCCAGCGAGACGGACAGCGAGAGAAACCGTGTACGGGCGAGGCTGGACAGCGGCCCCATGTTCGCACGCACCGGCTGGGGCCTCACCTTCGATCGCAGCGAAGAAGACTTCGACGATGGCTCGTCCGTAACGCTTGAGAGCATCGAGGCCCTGGGGCGATTGAACATGACCGACCGCTTCAGCGTATTCGGAGCCGTCGGCGACGAACAGAACGAGTTCGACCAGGACCCGCGACGGGCCCAGCCGGATGACACCTTCTGGCGGGTCGGCGCCACCTTCGAGCCGAGCGCCCGGACCTTCATGGAAGGCTTCTTCGGCAATCGGTTCTTCGGCGACACCTTCGGCGCAACCCTGCGCCACCGGATACGCGACGGCCAACTGTTCGCGGACTACGACGAGACGCTCAGGACGGTCAATGAGCTCCGCGTGACGCCGATCCGGGACGCGGACGGAAACCTGATCTTCGACGGGGACACCGGACGGCCCATCTTCGAGCTGCCCGACGTGCGGAGCGGTGTCTACCTGAGCAAGCGATTCAGCGCGGGACTGACGATCCGACGGCCCCGAACCCGGATCGGGCTCCGTGTCTACGATGAGAGCCGCGAGTTCGAGTTGACCGACCAGGGCGAGCAGGCCCGGGGCGTGATCGGCGATGTCGCCTGGCGCCTGCGGCCACGGACACAGGCCTTCCTGTTTGTCAGGCTCGAAGAGAACACCTTCGAAGATCAGCGCGACCGTGAAGACACGCTGTTCACCACCCGGGTCGGGGTGAGCCGCGACCTGGGGCCAAACACCAGCGCCGCGATCGACTATACCTACCGGGAACTCGATTCCACCCAGGACGTCCGGGACTACACCGAAAACCGGCTGACCGCGACATTCACAAGAACCTTCTGACCGCGCATCCCGCCTGACCATTCTCGGCACCGGCATGCCCATGCAGGGCACCCGGTCCGTCACCAGAAGGCCACAACCGCCGACTTTCTGACGCTCGTCACGGTTGCCTTTCCGGAGGTGAGCGAGGCTGCGCCGGCATGCAGAACCCGCAGCGGGATCTGTCCCAGGCGGGGTATAAGCGTCTGAAATCAGGGGATTGCCATGATCTGCAAGAACCGGGGCCGCGAAACCGCGGGTATACTGAGTCGTTGATCGGCCGAAAACGAACGGCCTGCACTATCTATACCCAAAGGCATCAGGATAGAAGGTATGCTTATTGCTAGGCTCCGTATCGGCGATCCATACACGTCTGCAGCGGGCTGTCTCGCCACTCTGTTTGCCGGCGATCCCGTCCGATCATCCCGCTCATCAATGGAGAAAAGAGGAACACCATGACGCTTGAATTCGGAAAGTCCAGACTCCTGCTTCCAGCGCTGCTGGCTACGTCCATCGGCCTGATCGGCTGCGGCGGCAGCAGTAGTGACAATGGCGATGGCGGTGGCGGCGACAATGGCGATGGCGGCGGCGACACGTCT
>JAABTX010000132.1 GCA_011389655.1 Thioalkalivibrio sp. | reverse complement strand
GTTGGGCAAGTTTGAAATAGGCCCACTATTCCTGCACTTGCCCGCCTTGCTCCGGCCCTTCTGGCTGTGCTCCATAGTCACCGAACCTTCCGCATGGCCCACTAGGGACACTAGGTGTTTTTACGGATTGCCGCCCATCGTTTCGCGGGTCAGGCTGGCCACGACACCGGAGTGACGAACGCGGCCCGCTGGCCGCACTGCACGAATGGAGAACAGACCAATGAACAGAC
This sequence comes from Thioalkalivibrio sp., assembly GCA_011389655.1. Taxonomy (GTDB): domain Bacteria; phylum Pseudomonadota; class Gammaproteobacteria; order Ectothiorhodospirales; family Ectothiorhodospiraceae; genus Thioalkalivibrio. The sequence goes on along the minus strand of JAABTX010000132.1, from coordinate 5,285 downwards.
GGATTGCGAGTATCGTGATACTGCTCTTCCTGCCCGCCCTGCAAGCGGTCCATGCCGCAGAGGGGTTGATCGCCACGCAGAGCCCGTTCGGTCCCGGGGAGACGATGGATCGGCTGCAGGCCGTCGTGGAGGACCGGGAGCTGACGGTCTTTGCCCGGATCGACCATGCGGCCGGAGCCGAGCGCATCGGCGAGTCGCTGCGTCCGACGGAACTGCTGATCTTCGGCAACCCCCGCGGCGGCACGCCCTTCATGCAGTGTGCACAGAGCGTCGGGATTGATCTCCCGCTCAAGGCACTGGTGTGGCAGGATGCGGACGATCGCGTCTGGCTGGGTTACAACGATCCCGGCTTCCTCGCAGAGCGCCACGGCGTTCCCGACTGCCCGGTCGCGGCCAACCTGGAAAAGGCACTCGAAGGTATGGTGGCTGCGGCGCTTGGGGATTGATGTGTCACCGGCCACGGCCCCGTTGCGGCGCTCGTCTCCCGTGGGAGGCGGGCCCCCTCGGCGATCCAGCGCCGGAAAGACCGTCATCGATGGAACGGGCCTCCGAAAACTGCCCGGGCCCGCCGCGACCCGGTAGGAGGCGAGCCCGCTCGGCGACCCGCCGTCTCAGTCGCCGCTGATCGTCATGCCCTGCAGGCTCTCGCGCAGCACCCGTCCGGAGGCCTCGAGACCGTGGCGTTCGTCTTCGTTGACCTCGGGTGCGAGCCGGTACTCGACGCCGCGCGCACCGATCACGCAGGGGATGCTGAAGCAGACCTCGCGCTGACCGTAATCGCCCTCGGGATTCACCGAGACGGGCAGCACGCTCCGCTGGTCCTCGAGGATCACCCGTACCAGGTACGCGATCACCAGACCGATCGCGGCATTGGTATAGCCCTTGCGCGAAATGATGTCGAAGGCCGCGGTGCGCACGCGCTCGAACAGCGGATTCATGACCCCCGGGTCGAAGCGCCGCCCGTTGATCGCGTGGTGCATGATGGACAGACCGCCGATCATTGCGCTGCTCCAGATCGGCACCTCGGAATCGCCGTGCTCGCCGAGGATGTAGGCATGCACGGAACGCGGGTTCACTTCGTAGACGTCCCCCAGCAGCGCCCGGAAGCGCGAGGTGTCCAGCATGGTGCCGGTGCCGATCACACGCCGGGTCGGGCGCTGGCTCAGCCTCTGCATCACGTAGGTCAGGATGTCGACCGGATTGGTCGCGATCACCAGGATCGCGTCGGGCGCGTGGCGGTCCAGCTCGACCGCGATCTCCCGAAAGACCGCGGCGTTCCGGTTCAGCAGGTCGAGCCGCGACTCGCCCGGCTTCTGGTTCACCCCGGCGGTGATCACGATCACCTGGCAGTCCGCCAGCTCGGCATAGTCGCCGGCGCGGACCGACACGCGTCCGACCAGCGGCTGGCCGTGCATCAGGTCCATCGCCTCGCCCTCGGCACGTTGCCGGTTCTTGTCGACCAGCACAATGGCGCTGGCGACCTGCCGCTGGAAGATGGAATACGCCGCTGCGACCCCGACGTTGCCGGTACCGATGATGCCCACAGAAAATCGTGCCATCGAACCTCTCCTCAGAATCCGAGCGCCTCGAACTCCATCTCCTGGAAGATCAGCGCCGCATTGCGGCGCGCCAGTTCATGGAAGGTATCCAGGTGCGCATAGGCGGACTGGTCGATCTGGTAGGCGTCGTTCAGTCCTCCCCCGGCATCCAGGATTTCCTCGACCTCTTCGCGCATGTACACCAGGTAGTCGCGCGTGTAGCGGGTCACGGTCTCGTAACCTTCCACCGGTCCGCCGTGCCCGGGGATGATGGTCTCGGCGCCGAGGTCAACAAACCGGTCCCAGGTCCTGATCCACCCCGCGGTGTCAGTGTCCTCGAAGACCGGCAGCATGCGCTCGTGGAAGGCCACGTCGCCGGAGATCGCCACCTTGCGCTCCGGCATCCACACGACGATGTCGCCCGGGCTGTGCGCCGGGCCGAGATTGAGCACCTCGATCGTCTCGTCACCCATCTCGAGATCGAGGCGGTCCGTGAAGACCCTGTCCGGCGTACCCAGGCGGGTCCGGAATGCCTTGTCGCGGCTGCGCTGCTGCAGGCGCGCCAGCAGGGCCGGACCGTTTTCCTCGATCTCCCGGGCCGCATCGACGTGGGCGATCACCGGCACCCCCTGATCCTGCCAGTAGGTCATACCGAGCATCGCGTGCCCCTGCCCGTTCTCCAGCACCACGTAACGCACCGGCTGATCCGTGATCTTGCGGATCTCGTCGTGCAGCGACTTGGCGAGCAGGTAATTGTCACCGGCGTTCACCACCAGCACGCCGTCATCCGTGATCACAAAGGACAGGTTGTTATTGTGCCCGGAGTTCGCGTAGGTAGGGGGCTGCGTCGCCCCGATGGCCGACCACACGCCCTCCGTGACCTCCTGCGGCATGCTGTAGAGGAAGGACTCCGGCGCCTTGTCGGCGACCCAGACCGGCAGCCCGGCATCCCGCCACTCAAAGAACCCGTCGGGGTAGTTGTGCACGTTGGTAAAGCCCATCTGCTGCAGCGTCATCGCCGCCGGTGGGCTGCGCAGGTTCTGCCCGCAGTACACGACGATCGGCGTGTCCGGGTCCAGCAGTTCCCGCTCGATGTGAAACTCCAGCCAGCCGCGTGGCAGGTTCAGGGTCCGGTGCGAGCGGATCATGCCGCCCGTGAGGGCCACCTCGGTCTGGGTGCGCACGTCGATCAGCACGTGGCGCGGATCACTGGCAATGAGCTCCTGCAGCTCCTCGGTATCGATGTCAGGAACCGTCGCCGCCGCCCGGTCCAGCAGGTCATCGGAGGTGAGATCGTCAGCAGATGCGACCGCACTCGCCATGACCAGGAACGTTGCCGCCACCGCTCTGTACATCTCTGTCGCCCCCTTGCAGCCGCTCGAAACAGTCTGCCGAGGATAGCCCGGCCCCTGCATCCGATGCCACAGCGGCAAGCCACGCGGTGTCTCCGGAGCACGCCCGCCTGGGGTGCTTTTTTTCGTGCATCCAGTCGGTTACCTTGGTCCGATCCGCGATTACTGCGATTCGTGCCGGGTATGCGGGTGGAGGGACCGGATGACGAAGAGGAAAGAGGTCGACGAGGCGGCGAAGAAACGGATTGCCGAAGTCTTTGCACGAATCCCGGCGGGCGAGTCGGTTGCGCCGCCGCCGGCGCTATCCTCCGGCGAGGGCCCACCCTCGGGGATACCAGGGTTCGAGGGGGACGCCCGGCGCGTCGTCGAGGTCCTCGGCCGGGGTGGCTGGCGCGCCTGGCTGATCCGGCGCCTCGCCGGCATCTGAGCGTGCAAGACCTCAGGAACGCACCCCCGGCGGCCCGCACTCGAAACGGTCCGGGGCCGCGTGCCGGGCTCGGGACCTGGTCGTGGCGTGCGTGAGACCGGGGCCGGGAGCCCAGGATGAGGACATGGCTCACCCGCCAAGCGCTGAGACCGAGGTGCTGATCATCGGTGCCGGTCCGGCCGGTTCCGCCACCGCCATCGCGCTGCGCCAGGCCGGCATCGCGGTGACACTGGCCGACCGTCACGACTTTCCGCGCGAAAAGGCCTGCGGAGATGCCCTGATGCCGGATGCCCTGCGCGCGCTGAGGCGCCTGGGGCTCGGAGAACGGTTGCTGGGGCCAGCGCTGCAGGCGCGGTCCATCCATATCCACGCGCCCAACGGTACAGCGGTCGGCGTGAGGGGAGACTTCGCCTGTCTCCCTCGCCGGAAGCTGGATCAGTCGCTTCTCGACGCCGCACGCGATGCGGGTACCCGCTTTCTGCCCCGACACCGCGTGCGCGGCCCGCTCCTGAACCAGGGCCATGTCACTGGGGCCCGTTTCTCCGTGGGGGGCTCGAGTTCGACCCGCCGTGTGCGAGCCCGGATCACGGTCCTGGCCACGGGCGCGGCGGTGGAACCGCTTCGCGCCTTCCACCTGTTGCTCCGGCGCACGCCCAGCGCCCTGGCACTCCGCGCCTACTACCGGGTTCCGGACTGGGTCGCCCGGGCCCACCCGCACCTGTATCTTTCCTACGATGCCGCCATCTGCCCCGGCTACGGCTGGAGCTTTCCGGGGCCGGACAATGTCTTCAACATCGGCGTCGGTATCTTCTCCGACGGCCCCGACCGGTCCGCGGTACCCAATCTCCGGGACCTATGGGACACCTTCATTCGCGCATTCCCTGCCGCCCGCGAGATCGTTTCCTGCGGGCAGCCGTTCGCACCGCCCCGGGGTGCGCCCCTGCGCTGCAATCTCGACGGCGCGCAACTTCACCAGCCGGGCCTCCTGGTCGTGGGGGAGGCGGCCGGGACCACCTTCCCCTTCAGCGGAGAGGGGATCGGCAAGGCCCTGGAAAGCGGCCTGAGCGCCGCGCAGGCCATCGCCGCGACCATCCGCGGCAACGCCGATGACTGGAACGCCGCAGGCCCTCGATACGAGGCGGACTTCCGGGCGATGCACGCAGCCCGTTACCACGCTTACCGCCGCGCCCAATCCTGGCTCGCCTGGCCCGCGATGTGCAATCTGATCGCCCGGCGCGCAGGACCGGGTTCCTTTGCAGCGCAGAGGCTGGAAGACATGATTCAGGAACGCGGTGACCCTCGTGATCTCTTCTCCATCCCGGGTCTGTGCCGCACGGTGCTGGAAGGCCGGCCACCGTCTGCGACCCCGTGCTGACCGGCCGCCCCTGTGAAACCCGCCTCTCCAGTCCTGGATGCGCCCCTCTGCGCTTGAAGGCCCGTTCTTGAGGGTGAAAACGGCCCCTCAAGCCCAAAACGGGGTAACCTCCAGGGCCGTTTTACTCATAATGTCAAGGGCTTGCGTTGGTCCGACCCCGAAGCCGGCTCCACGCGTTATGCTGGTGGTATTGAGCTCCAACCACCGGGTCGGCAATGGGCCCTGCGACGAGGAGAGGCATGTCCGTGGAGAACGCTGCCAGCGGCCTTCAACGCAACGTGGCGCAGATGGTGGATCACGCGCTGTCCCTGATCGACGTGCCCGAGGGCGTCGGTGCGGCGCTGAAGGCCTGCGCCTCCGTGGTGCAGGTCAGCTTCCCCGTGCGCCTCGGTGGCCGGATCGAGGTCTTCACCGGCTGGCGGGCCGTGCACTCCGCGCACCGCCTGCCGGTCAAGGGTGGGCTGCGGTTTTCGCTCGACATGGATCAGGACCACGCCGAGGCCCTGGCGGCCCTGATGACCTACAAGTGCGCGGTGGTCGATGTGCCCTTTGGCGGTTCCAAGGGCGGCCTGCGGATCGATCCCCGTCAGTAC
>JAABTX010000131.1 GCA_011389655.1 Thioalkalivibrio sp. | reverse complement strand
TGCCGCCCTACGCCCCGGAGCTGAACCCGGTCGAAAACATCTGGGCCTATCTGCGAGCGAACTGCCTCGCCATTTCCGTGTTCGATACCTACGACGACATCGTTGCGCGATGCTGTGACGCGTGGAACTTCTTCGCAAACGATCAGGAACGCGTCCGTTCTATCAGTGACCGAGACTATGCCAAAGCGGTCAATTCATAGGGCCGTTGGTATCAGACACCGTCATGCCGCCATACTTGGCCTCCCACTTATACAGTGTCGCATCCGACATGCCGTGCTTGCGGCACAGCTCCGAGACTTTCGCCCCAGCCGCATACTCCTGCAAAATCCCCACGATCTGTTCTTCGGTGAAACGTGTTTTGCGCATCGTCTGTTCTCCTTGTTCTGAAGAACGTTACAAGAACAAACTCTCATTTTGAATGGCCCAGTTTTTGGGGGGGCAGGTCAGGCACTGTGAAGTCGAGGCTCGAGGGATTCTTGATATGCCCCGGCGGCTTGGGGAAATAGCTCTCCAGGGCGAGCACTGCGATCAAGATACCACATATGTTCTGACCGCGAGGATAGATCGGCAGTGCGCGATTCCTCTCAAAAGCGGGTTGGAGAATAGGGCGACAGATCGACATTCGGACGTGCGCCGGTTGCGATCTCGGAGACGATTCGGCCGGTCTTGGCCGCCATCATCAAACCATAATGGCTGTGCCCGAATGCCGTGATCAGGTCAGGGAATCCGTCGATCTCGCCAATGCAGGGCAGGCTGTCAGGCAGGCTCGGGCGTTGTCCGGACCATGTCGAATGCTTGTCTGTCCTGAGGTTGGGCGACAGCCTGCCTGCGACACGGATCAGCGCGGCCAAGCGTTTCTCGTTCACAGGCGAATCCAGACCGGCGAACTCGGCCGTGCCTGCCACACGCAGCCCTTGTTCCATCGTCGACGCGACAAACTTGTTATCCACATCCATAACCGAGTTGTTGAGTGTGATGCCCGGCGCGGGAAAATTGACATGATAGCCGCGCTCGGATTGCAGCGGGATACGGATCCCCAATGGTTTGAGCAGTTCCGCGGACCAGACCCCCATCGCCAGGACGAGCTTGGGCACCTCATAGCTGCCCCGGTCCGTGACGCAGGACCACCCGCCCTGCTCCAACGGGCGGATGCTCTGAACGGTCGCCCGCAGTAGTTCGCCGCCCTGTTTGCGGAACTTTTCCGACAGGACATGACCCAGGCGGCCCGGTGACATCGCCCGTGCCTGTCCCTTGATCACGATCGCCGCCTCGAAATCCTCGGAGAGGGCCGGCTCAAGCTGGCGCAGCTCTGCTGCATCGACCCGGTCCAGATCAGCCCCGGCCCCCCGGCGCAACTTATTCTCGAGGGAGTCGAGACGCGCGGCCGTCCCGTCACGAAACGCATGAATATAGTGGCTGGCACGGATCAGACCCTCGTGCCCCGTGCCGGCCAGATGGTGGCGGTAGAGAGAGACACAATCGCGGTTGAGCATTTCCATTGCCGCAGAGATGCTGCGCACCTTGTCTTCGCGACCGTGAGCCAGGAAGCGCGCGCCCCATGTCACCATGCGCGGCAGGTGGCCGGGACTGACCGTGACCGGACCCAGAGGGTCGATCAGCCAGCCGGGGATTTTCTTCCAGAGACCCGGCATGGACTGTGGCACGATAGACCACGGCGAGATCACACCGGCATTGCCAAAGGATGTAGCCTGACCAGGGTCATCCCGGTCGATCAGGCGGACATTCAGCCCGCGTTCGAGCAGGGACAGTCCCGTGCAGATGCCGACAATTCCGGCACCGAGCACGGTGACATCATTCGACATCGTTCACGCCTCCGCGACCGCGCGACGACGCAGTATGACTTGGCTGACAATGGCCGGAGCGGCGATGACCAGCGCAACCAGGTCGGCTTGCAGTGATGGCGCGATGAATATGAGGCCGGCCAATGCCATTAGCCAGCGGAACACGGCACCCATCGGCGTCAGCCAATACCCCACCACCGCTGCTGAGAGGCATATCACGCCAAGAATACAGCTTGTGGCGGTATAGGTGAATTGCCACAGGTCGAAGCCGGCTGACGAGACGAAGAGCAGCACGGGCGCATAGACGAAGGCCATTGGCGCCACCACCTTGCCCAGTCCGAGCGTGAAGGCGGAAATTCCGGTTCGGAACGGGTTCGATCCCGCAATTGCAGCTGCCGCATATGCCGATGTGCACACCGGGGGCGTGATCTCTGCAACGACACCGTAATAGAGAACGAACATGTGGCTGGCTATCGGCGGAATGCCCAGCTGCGCCAGGGCGGGCTGCGCTACCGACACGAGCATGATGTAGAGAGCCGTCGTCGGAACCCCGGCCCCCATCAGGATGCAGGCCAGGGCGATAAAGACCAGACTGATGAACAGCGTCAGGTCCTCGACCGTGAAGAGTTCCCAGGTACCGAAGCTGAAAAGCCAGTGTAAGTCGGAGCCGAGGTTGCTTGCCGTTTGCGTGACCATGAATCCGATGCGAAACCCTATGCCGGTCGTGTTGATGACCCCGATGACAATACCGACAGCCGCAGCCGCAGCACCGACGGCCAATGCATATTTGACCCCCGTTTCAAACGTGTCGGCCATTTCAACCAGTGTCGTGCGTCGTTGCGGGTTGAGCGTGGCGATCACAGCTCCTGCCACAAGGATCGCCGACATTCCGATGTCAAAGCCTCCGCCATGGTATTTCCAGACAACAAAAGCTATGAAGGCGGCAGGATAAAGCAGGGTCACCGGCTCTTTCATGCGGCTCATGCCGGCGATGATCGAGAGGGAGATACCGCAAAAGGCGGACATGTAAGGTGTGTAGCCCGAGAAAAGCACCAACAGAAGACCAATGAGGGGCACCACGTTTGCCCAGCCGTCGCGCCAAACCGAGGCAAGTTGCGGCAGCTTGTCTGCGTTCATCCCCTCAAGGCCCAGCCGCCGGGCCATCAGGTGCACTACCGAGAAAACTCCGACATAATGAAGGAGCGCGGGAAAGATCGCGGCAATGACGATGGTGGTAAACGGCACCTCAAGGAACTCGGCCATGATGAAGGCCGCCGCGCCCATGATCGGCGGTGTGATCTGCCCGCCCGCACTCGCCGCAGCCTCGACGCCTCCAGCGAAATGGCCAGGATAGCCAAGCCGCTTCATGTTCGGGATGGTCAGGGCACCGGTTGACACGGTGTTGGCCACCGACGACCCTGAAATGGTTCCGAAAAAGGCCGATGACACCACCGATACCTTGGCCGGCCCACCGGTATACCGCCCCGCCAATATTGTGGCATTGTCTATGAACAACTGCCCCAGCCCGGTGCGCTGCGCGATCACGCCGAACAGCACGAAATGGAACACGATGGTTGAGACGACCCAGAGGGTTACGCCAAAGATGCCCTCCTGCGGGAAATACATTGACGACACGAAGGTTCGGAAGTTGACGCCAGGATGCTGAAGCAGCCCGGGAAAGACCGGCCCGTACAGCGCGTAGGAAATGAAGACACAGATGATGAGCGGCAGGACCCAGCCCAGCGTCCGGCGCGCGATGTCCAGAACCAGCAGGATCAGGATGCCACCGAATAGCATGTCGTAATTGTTGGGATTGCCCATCCGGAACGTCTGTTCCTCGATCCCGAGTGCCGGAATGCCCCGCCAAGCCAGCCCGAGATAAAGCGCCGACGCGACGCCGAGGGCCATCAGTAGCACGTCCAGAGCCGGGACACCTCCCAGTCGGAACGTTCCCACCTTGTAATCAAAGGCCTGCTTTGTCCGAACCAGCGGAAACAGCGCGTAGGTCAGAATGAACAGGCCCGACAAGTGCCAGCCCATATGCCAGTAGTCCGGCGGCAGAGCGAAACCGGCGGTCAGGTAATGATAGATCGCGAAGGTCAGGGCGACATATCGCAGTACCCTGGCAAAGCCCGGCCCAACGGCGCGCGTTGCAGCCCCCTCGTCGAATTTCTTCTCGATTCTGCTCAGATCTTCGGCAGACACGTCCTGTGCCTTCTGGTCGGTTGCGTTGCCCATGTGTGATCTCTTCTCAATTCAGGGTCGCAAGCGGTGCCGGGAGAGCGGGCATACAGCCCGCCGCTCCCTCGTCGTGCAAATCCGGAAGAAGCGGTTCTTACTCGAGCGCGCCGACTTCCTTGTAGTATTTTTCGGCCCCCGGATGTAGCGGAACATCAAGGCTCATGACCCCGTCAAGCGCCGTGTCGAGCGTGATCTGTTTGCCCTTCGCGTGACCATTGTCGAGCAGGTTGCGGGTATTGTCGTTCCAAAGGGCCTTGGTGATACCATAGACAAGGTCTTCGCTCAGGTCCGACGACACGACGAGAAGTGCAGAAACTGCGGGCGTATTCACTTCATAGTCGATACCTTCGTAAACACCCGCCGGGATGCTCGACGGTATATAAGCCGGAATGATCTCGTTGATCTTGGCGAGATCCTCATCGGAGAAGCTGTGCAGCTCCATGCCCTTTGTCGTGGCGAGTTGAACCATTGCCGAGACCGGCCAGCCTGCAGCGTAGAAATACGCGTCGAGTTGCCCATCGGCCAAGCGCTCGGCGGACTGGCTGTTGTTCAGTTCGGCCTCATCCATGTCGTCGCGCGTCACGTCCCATGCTTCGAGCATCTGAAGGACCGCGACCTGGGTTCCCGAGCCAGCCTGCGCGATACCGACACGCTTGCCCGCCAGATCGCCCAGGTTCTCTATCGATCCGCCCTTGGGCAGGACCAGGTGAAGGTCTTCGGGGAAGAGATTTGCGACGATGCGCAGCTTCTCGTGCGGCTTGCCGTCGAACTTGCCTTCGCCCAAGTACATCGAGCGAGTTACGTCTGCGGCCGCCATGCCCGCTTCGAGTTGGCCGTTCTGCACAGCCGTGTTGTTGAACACCGAAGCGGTCGTGGATTGCGCAATGGCGACCAGGCCAGGCACACCGCATTGCCCACCTTCCTCGCACGGACGCGATCCCGGTGGTGCCGAGATGCCGTTCGCAATGGTACCGCCGATGGGAAAATACGTTCCGCCGCCTGAGCCGGTACCGATCCGAAAGAACGTCGGATCCTGCGCTGCAGCAACGCTGGCAGTCAGAACCGCTGCCAATGAAGCGCCCGTCAATCTTGCATAGAGTCCCATTTCCTTTCTCCCTTTTTGAACATGGTCGGAACCAAGCGTACCGCGCGTGCGGCGCTTTCGACCCTGTGGAAGTCTGAAGCCAATCGTTAAATAAAAGCAAATTTGAAATTTGTTTGTTATCCATAAATTTCCTTATAGAAGGTATGCATGAATCTTCAGCAATTGGCAGTCTTCCGTGAGATTATGAACACCGGATCGTTGAGTGCCGCAGCGCGCAACCTGCATCGCACCCAACCTGCGATCAGCGCTGCACTGAAGGCTCTCGAGGCATCTCTTGGAATGGAACTGTTTCAACGAGAGGGCCGTCGCCTGATCCCGGTGCCCGAGGCCCGTTACCTGCTGTCCGAAGCGGAAGAGATACTCGACCGGGTTTCTGCAACGAGGTCGAACCTCGCCGGCATGCGTGACCGGGTCCGCGGCACGCTTCGCATTGTCGCGATGCCCGGCCCGTCCGCATTTCTCATGCCGCAATTCGTCAGCCGGTTTGTCGGCGGTGCCCGCGATATCAGGGTCACGCTCTCGACACGAAGCTCTCCGCAAATCCTGAACCTGATTGCAGCGCAAAGCTTTGAC
>JAABTX010000130.1 GCA_011389655.1 Thioalkalivibrio sp. | reverse complement strand
CCGCCGCGGCCGGAATGGTGGGCCCGCTGCGCTTGGCCCACCCTACGCCGGAGGGCGGCCCGCGGCGGGAGTTCAGATATAAGGGCCTGTAGGGTGGGCAAAACGAAGTGTGCCCACCACAGACCGCCGCGGCCGGAATGGTGGGCCCGCTGCGCTTGGCCCACCCTACGCGGGAGGGCGGCCCGGGGCGGGAGTTCAGAGATAAGGGGTCAGGAGTCGCGCGGCACCGTCGCGCAGGCGCAGCAGGATCGGACGGCGCCGGATTTCATCCAGCGTCAGTAGCCGGGACCTCTGCCGCAGTCCGCTCGCCCATTGGGCCAGGTCGTGGACCAGGTCGGGGTCGTAGCACTCCAGGTTGAACTCGAAGTTCAGCCGCAGGCTGCGCGGATCCCAGTTGCCGGACCCGAACAGCGCCCAGCACCCGTCGACCAGCATCAGCTTGCTGTGGTTGAAGGGTGGCGGCATCAGCCAGATCCGGCAGCCGCGTTCCACCAGTTCCGCCTGCAGCGGATTGCCGGCCCAGTCCACCAGACGGAGGTTGCTCTGCCCGGGTAGCAACAGGTCCACCTGCACGCCGCGCAGCGCCGCAGTCTTCACTGCCGCCAGCAGGCCGACATCGGGAAGGAAGTAGGGGGTGATGATGATCACCTGCTCGCGGGCCTCGGCCAGGGCCGCGAGCAGCGTGAAGCGCAGGACCTCGAAGTCCTCGTCGGGTCCGTCCGGAAGGCCGCGGCACGCCGTGCTGCCGGCAGGGTTTCCGGCCACTGACCACGCAGGCCCGTGAAGCGATTCGCCGGTGGTGAAGGCCCAGTCCTCCGCAAAGACGGCCTGGAGCTGCTGCACCACGGGTCCCTCGATACGGAAATGGAGGTCGTGGACGGGGTACCGTCCGGGATCCGTGAGGCAGTGCCCCCGCCGGATGTTCATGCCTCCCGTGAAACCGGTCGCACCGTCCACCACCAGCAGCTTGCGGTGGTTGCGCAGGTTGAACGAGGCGAAGCTGCGCGGCAGATGCACCGGCAGGAACGCGGCCGTGCGCAGCCCGAGCCTGCGGAGCCGCGCGAGCATGCTGCGCCGGCTGTAGCGCGCGCCGATGCCGTCGATCAGCACCCGAACCTCGACGCCGCGCTCGTTCGCCGCCTGCAGCCGTTCGGCGAAGACCTGTCCGATACGGTCGGTATCGAAGATGTAGGTCGCCAGCGCGATCCCCCGCCGTGCGCCGTCGATCGCCGCGAGCATCGACTCGTAGGCCTGGTCGCCGTCGAACAGCGGCGTGACCCGGTTTCCACCACTGACGGTGAACGGGCTGAGCGCGTCGCCGGATCCCAGCAGCCCCCGCCAGCGCTTGCTCAGTTCGGGGTCCACGGCGAGACTCGGGCTGGGCAGCGGCGACGGCGCGTGGCCCTCGCGCATGGCGCGGGCGCGCCGCTGGATGCGGTTGATGCCGAACAGCCAGTAGAGCACCGAGCCAGCGAGCGGCAGCAGGAAGATCAGCCCGACCCATGCGATCACCGTCCCGGTCTCGCGCCGCTGCAGGACCGCGTGCGCCGCACTCACAACGGCCACGAGGAACACGGCCACGGCAATGCCGCTGGCGATCCAGCCGGTCTCCAAATCCACGGTCCTCCTTTGGGGCGCCGCCTCGGCCGATGGCATGCAGGCGCAAGAGTGGCTACAGTACGGCGGCGCCGAGGGTCGGGCAAACCGCCGCTGCGGCACGGGTGCCCCGCCACGCACTGAGAGACCAAGTGACACAATGCCCGAGAATCTGACCCTCGATTTCCAGGACGCCGAGCAGCTTCCCTTGAGGGACTTTACGGAGAAGGCGTACCTGGACTATTCCATGTACGTGATTCTCGACCGGGCGCTGCCGCACATCAGTGACGGCCTGAAGCCGGTTCAGCGCCGGATCATCTACGCGATGAGCGAGCTGGGGCTCTCGGCGACCGCGAAGTACAAGAAATCCGCACGTACCGTGGGAGACGTCCTCGGCAAGTTCCACCCGCACGGTGACAGCGCCTGCTATGAGGCCATGGTGCTGATGGCACAGTCCTTCTCCTACCGCTATCCCTTCGTCGACGGGCAGGGCAACTGGGGATCGCCCGACGATCCGAAGAGCTTTGCGGCGATGCGCTACACCGAGTCGCGGCTGGCGCATTATGCGCAGGTGCTGCTCTCCGAGCTGGGCCAGGGCACGGTGGACTGGGTGCCCAACTTCGACGGCACCCTGCAGGAGCCGAAGATGCTGCCGGCGCGCCTGCCGAACGTGCTGCTGAACGGTGCGGCTGGCATCGCGGTCGGTATGGCCACGGACATCCTTCCGCACAACCTGCGCGAGGTCGCGGCGGCCTGCGTGCACCTCCTCGAAAACCCGCGTGCATCGCTCGACGAACTGCTGGAACACGTCCAGGGACCGGACTTCCCGAACGAGGCCGAGATCATCACCCCGCGTGAGGAGCTGCGGCGGGTCTATGCGCATGGTCACGGCTCGGTGCGCGCCCGCGCCCGTTACGAGCGGGAGAATGGCGACATCGTGATCACCGCGCTGCCGTACCAGGCCTCCGGGTCCCGCGTCCTGGAACAGATCGCGGCCCAGATCAACGCGAAGAAACTTCCGATGGTGGAAGACCTGCGCGACGAATCCGACCACGAGCACCCGACCCGGCTGGTGATCACGCCGCGTGGTCAGCGCACCGACGTCGAGTCGCTGATGGCGCATCTGTTTGCGACCACCGACCTCGAGAAGAGCTACCGGGTCAACATGAACCTGATCGGCCTCGACGGACGGCCGCGGGTCCGGGATCTTCGGGCGCTGCTGGAGGAATGGCTCGGGTTCCGTGTGCACACGGTACGCCGGCGGCTGCAGTGGCGGCTGGACAAGGTGCTGGCCCGGCTGCACGTGCTCGAGGGCCTGCTGATCGCCTACCTGAACATCGACGAGGTGATCCGCATCATCCGCGAGAACGACAAGCCCAAACCGGTCCTGATGGAGCGCTTCGGCCTCACCGACATCCAGGCCGAGGCGATCCTGGAGCTGAAGCTGCGCCACCTCGCGAAGCTCGAGGAGATGAAGATCCGCGGCGAGCAGGACGAACTGGCCGCCGAGCGCGAGCAGCTGGAGAAGATCCTCGGTTCGGACCGGCGCCTGAAGCGCCTGGTGGCGGACGAGATCCGTGCCGATGCCGAGACCTTCGGCGACGAGCGCCGCTCGCCGCTGGTCGAGCGCGCCGCCGCCCAGGCCCTGGACGAAACGGCGCTGGTGCCCACCGAGCCCCTGACCATCGTGCTCTCGAGGATGGGCTGGATACGCGCTGCAAAGGGCCACGAGGTCGATCCGAAGGGATTGAACTACAAGGCCGGTGACGGGTTCCTGGCCGCGCTCGCGGGCCGCAGCAATCAGCTGGTGGCCTTCCTGGACTCCACCGGGCGCGCCTACACGCTGCCGGCGCACACGCTGCCCTCGGCCCGCGGCCAGGGCGAGCCGCTGTCGGGGCGGGTCGCGGCGGCTGACGGCGGCCACTTCGTGGGTCTGGCCTCGGGCGGGCCGGAAGAGACGTGGCTCCTGGCGACGGACTACGGCTACGGGTTCCTCGCGCGGCTCGGCGACCTCTTCAGCCGCCAGAAGTCGGGGAAGACCGTGCTGACCGTGCCGAAGGGCGCCGGCGTGCTGCCACCCCTGCGCGTGCGGGATCCCGCGAGCGACCGTCTTGCGCTGGTGACCTCGGAGGGCTACCTGCTGATTGTGCCCGCGGTGGAACTGCCGGAGATGGCGCGGGGCAAGGGCAACAGGATCATCGGCATTCCAGCCGCGCGGCTCAAGGACGGCAAGGAACGGGTGGTGGCCGCGGAGGTGTTGCCCGCGGGCGGTACCCTGGTCATTCACTCGGGTCGTAGATTCAAGGGTATGGGGCCATCCGAGTGGGGCGGCTACGAGGCCGATCGCGGGCGCCGGGGGCACAAGCTGCCGCGCGGCTACCAGAAGGTCGACCGGCTGGAGGTCCAAAGCTGAGCGCGTCCCACTTGCATTTCCGGCGAAGAGCCCCATCTAATAGCCGCTGTTGCCGTTTCCTTGTGGAATTCCAGGAGCCAAAATGAAGCGTATCCTTCTGTTTTTGGGGACCAACCTTGCCATCATCGTGGTCCTCAGCATCGTGCTGCGCCTCCTCGGGGTGGAGCGCATCCTGGATCAGGAGGGCGTTGACCTCAATCTCAACGCCCTGCTGATCTTCGCTGCGGTGTTCGGGTTCGGGGGATCCTTCATCTCCCTGGCGATCTCCAAGTGGATGGCCAAGAAGACGATGAAGGTGCACGTGATCGAGAAGCCGCGCAATGCGACCGAGCAATGGCTGGTCGAGACGGTAAAGCGTCAGGCTCGCGAGGCCGGTATCGGCATGCCGGAGGTCGGCATCTACGATTCGCCGGATCCCAACGCCTTCGCCACCGGGATGAGCCGCAACAACGCCCTGGTGGCGGTCAGCAGCGGGCTGATGCGCAACATGGAACAGGGCGAGGTCGAGGCCGTGCTGGGGCACGAAGTGGGTCACGTCGCGAATGGCGACATGGTCACCCTGGCACTGATCCAGGGCGTGGTGAACACGTTCGTGATCTTCCTCGCGCGGGTCGCCGGTCATTTCGTGGACCGTGTGGTGTTCAAGAACGAGTCGGGTCACGGGCCCGCGTTCTGGATCACCACGATCGTGATGGAGATCCTGCTCGCGATCCTGGCGTCGATCATCGTGATGTGGTTCTCGCGCCAGCGCGAATTCCGGGCCGATCAGGCCGGTGCCCGCCTGGCGGGTCGCGACCAGATGATCGGGGCCCTGGAATCCCTGGCGCGCGCCTCGGGACGGCCAGTCGACATGCCGGACCAGATGGCCGCCTTCGGCATCCGCGGCGGCGTGAGGGAGGGCATCAAGCGCCTGTTCATGACCCACCCACCGATCGAGGAGCGGATCACGGCCCTGAAGGCGATGCGCTGAGCCGGACGCGTCCGGCCCACCGATTCCCGCGCCCCGCTTTGTAGGAGCGGCTTCCAGCCGCGATCGCCGGCCAGACCACTGTAGGAGCGGCTTCCAGCCGCGATCGCCGGCCCCAACACCGATCGCGGCTGGAAGCCGCTCCTACAGATCCGCTCCCACAGGTGCGCCGCGCGCAGCGGGCCTGCTAGGCCCCCGACCCCAGCACCCGATCGCTGACGAACGGATTGCTCTGCCGTTCCTGGCCGAAGGTGGACATCGGTCCGTGTCCGGGTACGAAGCGCGTGTCGTCGCCCAGTGGCCACAGCTTGCCGGTGATCGACTGCAGCAGATCGGTGTGGTTGCCGCGCGGAAAGTCGGTGCGCCCAATGCTCCCGGCGAACAACACGTCGCCCACCAGGGCCAGCCGGCTCGCCGCGTGGTGGAAGATCACGTGGCCCGGGGTATGCCCCGGGCACGCGTAGACGTCGAGCACCTGGTCGCCGACCCGGACCTGGTCCCCCTCCGCGAGCCAGCGGTCGGGCAGGAACGGTTGCACCTCCTCGGCCCCGAACATGCGCGACTGCATCGGCAGCTGTTCGAGCCAGAAGCGGTCGGCCTCTCCCGGGCCGACGATCGGGACCGACGCCAGCTCCGCGAGGGCCTGGGCACCGCCGACGTGGTCGAGGTGCCCGTGGGTGAGCAGGATCTGGCGCAGTTCCAGGCCGCGTTCGCGTGCGGCCTCAAGCAGACGTTGAGGAGAACCACCGGGATCCACCCAGGCGGCCTCCCGCGTCTTCTCGCACCAGATCAGGGTGGCGTTCTGTTCGAAGGCGGTGACGGGAATGCTGTGAAACGCAAGCATGGCGGTGGCCGTTCGAGGGTGGGACGACATTGTTGCAAAGCGAACCCGCGGCCG